>CAZLMO010000099.1:2103-6890 GCA_964560915.1 uncultured Oscillospiraceae bacterium | reverse complement strand
GGTCAGGTTTTCTTCCGTATTGTAGTAGACATATTCACTGCGGTGCGCAAAAAGAGACTGGTAGATGTCGACAGTCACGGCTTTCCCCGAAAGATCCGCATACACCTCGGAGATCATGTGGCGTTGGTTATAGAGACTGCCTGCGGCGGCGGCGCTGATCTCCTGCTGCTTGATGATAACCGCCGTCGGGATCAGCATGACGCAGGCTCCGGCTCTGTGATCCGAGACAAAATTTCCGATTGCCTCCGCCGAAGCCGCGGTGGTATCCGTTTCCGGCGGCTCAATATCTTTGAGCAGGGAGCCGTCTTCGCCGATAAAAATGCCGTCAAACTCGCGGCGGCCGGAAAGATAGAGAAGGCGTACCGCCAGCTGGGAGAGCTGGTCCCTCCCGGGCAGGTTCTCCGAAAGAAACGATTCCATTCCGGAAGAAAAACTGCCCGACGAGAGCGCTCCGAAATTGGGAATCGGAAATCCCTGCCCGCTGAGCAGCGCAAGAACCCCGGAAACCGCAAGTACGGCAACCAAAAACAGGGCGATTCCCTTTTTCATGGCGGCACCTCCTTTTTGAATAAGAATAGGCTCCGATCAGAGCAGATATGCCGTGCAGAGAGCAAGCAGAACCGTGCTCATTATAAGATCGTAAACGCCGCCAGCGGAAGGACTGCGTCGGCGGAGTTTATGTACGAGCACGCTTATGACGTCGGTCAGCAGGATTGCTCCGGCGATCAGCGGGATCACGCTGCCGGAGATGTCGTAGGTCGTCTCCGCCGTGGAGAAGTTTGCGGCAAAGCCGAGCATCGCGCCGAAATAGCGGAGCATATCTCCCAAAGAATCAGCGGAAAAGATGACCATCGACAGCATGGTGACGCAGAACGTATAAATGCCGCTGAAAAATTTCGGGATGCGCTCCAGATAGCGGCCGAGAGACCATTTTTCCAGCAGAATGAATGCCGCGATATAGACCCCCCAGACGATAAAATTCATCCGAATGCCGAACCAGACGCCGGCCAGCATGCAAACCAACGCCGTATTGACTGCATATTGCAGCAGCGTCGGCTTTTCGGATTTGAGGTTATCGTAGACGTAATGGTGGAAAAACTCCGTGACCGTTATGTTGAAGCGGGAGAAAAACTCCGTGACCGATCCGCTTTGGAACGGGAACCAGAAGTTCTTGGGCAGCTCGAGGCCGAAACAGAGGCCGAGCCCGCGCGCCATATCGCAAAAACCCGAAAGATCAAAAAAGATCTTCATGGCGAAGGTGATCATCACCATCCATGCGCCGACCACCGTAAGCTCATCCGCAGTTTTCAGATCCGCGCAGACCTTGCCGATCGGCACCGACAGCAGAACGTATTTCGCAAGGCCGCGGATGAATTTCACCAGCCCGTCGCCGATCTGCTCAGGCGTCGTCGCAGGAGAAAGCGGCCTCTTCCAAAGGTTGTCGATCCGCACCAGCGGGCCGCGGTAAAGCTTGGCGAAAAAGCCAAGAAAAACTCCGAAACGGAAAAAATTTGTCTCATATTCCGCATCGTATTTATAGATATCCACAAGGTATCCCAGCGCAGTAAAAGAGACGACCATCGTTCCCAGCGGAATCGCTCTGCCGGTAATCTGATTGAGCGCAGAAAACAAAATCATCATGCAGGCGTTTTCCACAATGCCGAAGACGTAAATTGCCTTGCGGAGCTTCGGTTTTCCCTCCGTTTTGCGCATCCCCTCGGAAAGGATATACTGAAACACGATCGCCGCGCAGAAAATCGGGAACTGGCCGGGCTGCGAAAGGCCACAAAAGGCGATGGAGATAAAAAACAGCGCGGCGCTCCTCCATTTCGCGGGTGTGATCAAAAAGAGCGCCAGAGAAACCGGCAAAAACAGATAGAGAAATGTAAGGCTGTAAAGCTGCACAGGCGCCCTCCTTTTTTCATAATTTTAGCAGACTCCGGTCAACCGGTATCTTTAAGCTCCTCCACAGCGGCATGCAGCTCCTCCTCCGTCGTCAGGACGGCGAGAACCTCCCCGAGGGAGTTGGCCGAGAGCCGTTTCGGCAGGTGGTAGCGTTCGCAGATTCTTTCCCGGAGCAGGTGCGACCCTTTGCCGCCGGAGAGCCCGAGCTCATAGAGGCAGGCCTTGGAGAGCGGCGCCGGACGCGTCTCCCCGGAATCCGTTCCGAGGCCGGCGGCCTCGAACGCGCGGCGGAGGGTCTCCGTATCCATCCCCTCCACGCCGAGAAGACCCGCCTTCCCGGCATGCGCCTTGCGCCTCTCCTTGCCGGGGATATCCGGGATGTAGATCTGCCGGATCCGGTCCGCGGGGATCGCCGAGGCGAGGTACCCGCGGAGTTGAAACCCCGCCGGGTCGGAATCCGTCAGTACGGCGATGCCGGTCTTTGCGGCGAGGGCGCGGATCATGGCAAGGCGTTCCTTATCGTTGTAGATCCGGAAACCGTCCAATGCGAGGATATTTCCCTCCACCAGCCCGGAAAGCCGGATTTTATCGTATTTTCCCTCTACAATGAGGGTCTCTTTCAGTTTAAACGGTTTTTGTGACGGTTCCAACTTCAGTTCCCCCGTCCGGCCAAAAACAATCTGCCGACGGCCTCTTCCAAAACCGTCCGCGGATCCGTGCCGGTGCTCTTGATTTTTTGATCCGCCGTGAGCAGGATATCCAGCATCCCGGAGAGCGCGGCCGCGCCGTAAAGGGAGCGGCTTCGCATTGCGCGCTCGGCGATAAACTCCCGCCCCGCATAGGATTGCGGCCAATCCTTTGCCATGTCGGATTTTGTCTTCCCGCAGGCGGCAGCGCATCTCGCCCGGAACAGGTCGACGTAGGCACCGGAAAGGTTCGCCAGAATGGATAAGGGCTCCTCCCCCATCGCGCAGAGCTCGTCAATCAGGGAAAGGGCTCCGGCGAAGTCGCCGCCCTTCATCCGGTCGGCAAGATCGTAAATCCGTGCATCCGGCGTCTCGCAGGTCACCTTTTCCAGAATCTCCTTCGTCACTTTCCCGTCCTTTGCATATTCGGCGGCCTTTTTGGCTTCGCCCCGCACGACGGCACTGTCCGTTCCACAGCGGGAGACAAGGTCATAGGAGACCCCGCGGTCCATCACGGCCCCGTGGGTTTCCGCCTCCGACTCCGCCAGCCTGCACAGTTCGGCGGTGGTATACGGCTCGCACAGAATGACGCCCCCGCCCTTTTTATCGATCAGCTTCCGGAAAGAGGTATATTTGTCGAGCTTTTTTTTATCCTTTTTCGGCTCGGCGTCAACCACACTATAAAGAAAAACAGCCGTCGCGCCGTTCTCGGCACACAGCTCGGTCACGAACTGCTCGAGCTTGCCGCGCTCGGTCTGGCTCAGTTTCTCGAGCGGCAGATCCTCCACAAGCACGCAGCGCCGCCCGCCGTCAAAGGAGATTTCAAAGGCCGCCTCCGCAAGCGTATCCGCCGAAACGCTGCCGTTAAAAACATGGAAGCCCGGGCCGGCCTTTCCACCTGCCGCGAGATCCGCAAGCGCATCGGCAAACCTGCGTTTCCGGGCGGCGTCGCTGCCGTAAATGAAATAGACGGGCAGGGGCATTCCCAGACGAATATGGCGCAGCAGGTCGTCGGCGGTTTTAAAAATCAAACACTCAGCCCCTTTTTACAGTCTTTCCGCGGCAGTAAAACGTTAGTTTTTCGGAATCGGCGGAGACAATCTCGCCGGCCCCGCCGAATGTGCCGCCGCAGCCGATGGTGACGAGGGAGTCACAGCGCAGAACGGATAGTTCTTCCATCGGTACCCCCCGGATCACGGCGATATCCGGCCGGCGGTATTTTGCTTTGATGTCCATTATATCACATCCGCCGGAATAATATAAGAGAATGACGTCCCCCGTCTCGATAGCAAAATCCTCTTCGCTGAAAAAAAACGCCAGGCTTCCATCCCCCAATGTGACCTGCATCGGGTAGAAAGCGCACCGCGCTTCGGTTCGGGAGACGGAGGCGGCATTCGAGAGCACCGCAAGTTTCGGCCCATAGGTCTTTGCCAGCCTAAGCTCCGCCGCGGCATCCCCTTTGCCGGCCGACACGAGCGCCGTGATATGATTATTATAATAACCGGCCACTTCCCGGATGGAAAAGACGTCGTCATAGCATAGATTTTCCGTGACCAGCAGTGTTTGGCCGTTTGCCGTGCAGGAGATTGCCGTACCTTCCTGAAGCGAAACGACGCGGATCTCCGTCAGGCCCTTTTTGAGCACGGATTCGCTGAGCAGCCCGACGCAAAGCGCCGTCAGGGATAAAAGGACCGCCAGTTTCCGGAAACGAAGGCGCGTATGCATCAGCTCCGGCAGCATAAAAAGCAGCGCCGTTCCCGTAATCCAGAGAAAGATCCACTCGTTTTCCGTCGGAACGATCGCATCCGGAATCGCAGAAAACAGCCGTGCAATGCCGATGAGCACTGTGGAAAGAAAGTCTGCCAGCTTTGCGGCCAAAAAACCGATGCCGGTAAGTACCGGTATTCTGCTGAGCACGGCGGCCGGAACGCCCGCATAGATGGCCAGCATGGCGACCGGCCCGGCAAAAAGGTTGGAGACGAGCCCCGTCAGACAGACGACGCCGTAAAACGCTGCGCAGACCGGCGCGGTGAAGCTCCACGCGCAGATGCAGACGCCGATATTCTGCAAAAGAAGGTCTATCCGTCTGCCCTTTGTTTCGATTTTATAAAAGGATGCCGGAATCGCCTTCCGAAGCAGCAGCGACAGCGGCGCCGAACAGGTGACAATGCCGAGGCTGCCCATCACAGACATCAG
>CAZLMO010000099.1:0-2003 GCA_964560915.1 uncultured Oscillospiraceae bacterium | reverse complement strand
GCGACAGCGGCGCCGAACAGGTGACAATGCCGAGGCTGCCCATCACAGACATCAGAAAACCGCAGTCGCAGGCAGCCGCCGGGTCGATCAGCACGACCAGCGACGCGCCGAAGGCTAGAGAGCTCGGAGGATCCGCTTCCGAATCGGCAAGCATACCGATATATCGTACCAGCATCATAAACGCCGCGCGCAGCACAGACATGCCGAAGCCGGCCGCCGCCGCATAGAGAACGGTCACCGCAATCAGCAAAACGGCCTTCTTTTTTCTGCCCGCATGGGAAATGCTGATCAGTTTCTCCGCAAACCACGCGACCGCCACCATATGCATGCCGGAGACGCAGAGGATGGCCGACATACCCGCCCGCCGGAAGGTATCGGTGATTTCCGCGTCGAGTTCGTCTCCGATGCCGAAAATCATCTTCTCCAGCAGATGGAGCGAATCTCCGGAAACATAGGTATCCAGGGAACCCGCAAACCATTGCCGGTATGCGGCAAGAGATGTTGCCGGCGTCACGCAGTTCTCTTTCCGTACAACCGGTTCCCCGGCAAAGGAGGCGTAGATTTTGATGCCGGCGGCCCGTTCTGCGGCGCGCTCGGCAAAGGTATCCCCTTCTTCATCCTGCCCAAGAAACAGGGCTTTCCCCGCGATCAGGTCTCCGCATTCCACGTCGTAGTCTCCGTAGCCGCTCACCCGGATTCGGATGCTCTGCGGCGCACCCTGCGCGTCGATGGAGCGCGTGCCGACCGTCAATCTCATGCGGCCGCTGTCGCTCCCGATCTCCTCTACAACGCCGGTAAAAACGGCCTCTTTTCCGGAGAGCGCGCGGGCCGGATAGTAATATAGGCCGAGATAGCCGGAAACCCATGCGAACGCGGCGGCCGCTGAAAGCGAGACCGCAAGCGCGCGCTTCCGTTTCCAAACAAAGCGGAAAATTACGGATAGGAACAGCGCCGTTGCCGCAGCTGCAAGATCCATAGTCAGGCTCAAAAAGGACGCGGCAAACGCCCCGGCCAGGAAAGAATATCCCGTCCAGCAAAAAAAGCGCATGATCGGTTGCTCCCGCTCTGCGGCTTCCATGGCTCTGGCCCTCTTTCCCTATTATTTTACATTATTATACAAAAAAATAAGGCTTTCCGCAACCGCAGAAAACCTTGTTTTGAAAAATATCCTTTCTATTCCTGGCCGTTCAGTTCCTCTTCCGCTTTCAGCTGGGCGAGATGCTCCTGATAGGCGGTCAGGATGGCCTCCTCCATCGTGTGCCTCGCCTCCGGCGTGATGGGATGTACGATATCCCGGAAGATGCCGCCCTCGTCCTTTCGGCTCGGCATGGCGACGAAAAGGCGTTCCGGCCCTTCAATGACTTTTAAATCGTGAACGGCAAGGTCGTTATCCACCGTCACCGAGACGAGGGCTTTGAGTCGGTCGCCTTGATACGTCTTTCTGATGCGAATATCCGTGATGTTCATATTTTGCTCCTCCTGAAATGATTCTGCTATAGTATTTGGCAAAATCATCCGGGTTATTCAGTTCCGCAAAATGCGGAATGAAATTGTGAAAGCACGGAATTCCGGATATTTTCGCCGGAAGAACCCCTTACCCTGTTTTTTTACGGCTCATCCGAAAAACGAAAAACGCGAAGGGCGAACCCGTTTTTTTACAAATCCCCGCTCCCGTGCCTCCCCCACGAAGGGGCGTTCCTCATGGTTTCGGAGCAGATAAAAGGAATCTTGAAATAGGTGTTTCTTTTTCTTTCCGATTGCAATATAATGTAAGATAAGTATTTATAGGCGGTTTTTCCCGCCTTTTTCGATAGAAAGCAGGTGATTTTTTTGACGATCGATGAAGAGCTGTTAAAGCGGTGCAAACATCTGCACTTTATCGGCATCGGCGGCTCCGGCATGTTCCCGATGGTGCAGATCCTCCACAAGGAGGGCTACTGCATCACCGGTTCGGACAATAACGAGACGGAGACCACCCGCGTCGAGCGCGAGATGGGCATCCC
>CAZLMO010000098.1:0-6908 GCA_964560915.1 uncultured Oscillospiraceae bacterium | reverse complement strand
CCGCAGCGACCCACAAAACCGTGATGAGCCCGGATAAACCCGTTCTGCGGCGTCTGCCGCCGGATTTTGCCCCCGCCGGTCTCTGCCGCCGCTTCTCCGCATTTTTCTGAGGCCGGACGGGTGGCTTCCCTTCCGGATTTCCGGACGGCTCCCGGTTTTCCGGAGCTGCCCGCCGCGGAGCGCTTTGCCCGTCGTCCTCCCCACCGGCGTCGCCGGGCGGAGGAGGGGAAAACATCTCCCCGCCGAAGCCCTGCTCCCGCTCGGAATCGCCCTGTGGATTTTTTCTTCCGCCGCGCGCCGCGCCTTCGGCAAAAAATGCCGAGAAATCGTCAAGGCCTTCGTCGGGCATGCGGTCGTTCTCCCGGCTGTGTTCGTCTGCTCCCTCAAAGAAGCGGTCGAAATTTCTTTTATCTTCGCTCATAAGACCTCCGTCCCCGGTTCGGATGGAACCATCCTGCGGCCGGTTTCATAATATGTAACATACCGGCGTCGGCGGCGTATTTCATAGCCGCGCCCGTATTAGATTATTCTCGTGAGGTGAATATCATGTTCGGAAATAACAACTGCTGCTGGTGGATTATTATCCTGGTCGTTCTCTTTAGCTGTTGCGGAGGCAATAGTTTCGGAAGCAACAACTGCGGCGGCTGCGGTAGCTGCGGCGGCTGCGGCGGCTGCGACAACGGATGCGGATGCAACAACAACTGCTGCTGACGCGATGCTCCATAACCGGCTGCCCTGCGGATAACGCAGGGCTCTTCCTATTCTAGAAGGATGTCTGCAGCGCTGCGGCGGCTTTCCCGCCCAGCGCTGCTTCCACAAGCAGAAAAGCGAATTCCCGCGTTGCGCCCGGGCCGTTCGCGGTGATCAGGTTCCCATCCCGCTCCGCACATGCTCCGGTATAATGGCCTTCCGGAACCTCAAACCCTGAACAACAGGTCCAGCGTTTCCCCCGGAGCACGCCCGTGCCCGCCAAAACAACCCCCGGCGCTGCACAGATGGCCCCGATGATTCTGTTCCCCGCGAGGGCGTTTTGAATCGCCCGGGATACGGCCGCGGAATTTCTCAGGTTTTGCGCGCCGGGCATCCCGCCGGGCAGCACGACCATGTCCGCATCGGACAGGCCGTCGGCATTTTCCAAAACGTCCGCTTCCACCGCGAGACCGTGTGCGCCGCGGAGGATCTTTCCGCCGACGCCGATGATCGTGAGCGGAAGTCCCGCACGTTTCAGGATATCGTATGTGGTAATGGCCTCCGTTTCCTCAAATCCGTCCGCAAGATAAAGACAGACCATGCTTGTCCCCTCCTGATTCTGCCATAGATATGCGGTGCCATACGCCGCAATTTTTAAATTTTATTTTTATGATTCGCAATTAGCTGCATAATATATTTTAAAGTATAATAACGCAGTGTTTACGAGCCGTTATCTGCTTCTGATCAAACCCAAATCTGCCGTTCTGTCAGAGAAATTCACCGGTGCGCGGGTGCCCGCAGGACATTTTCCCTTCCGGGCACGGCCCGGCAGCGCAGGGCGGCCCCGCCTTGGCAAACAGGGTGGGTGCAGCTTCTTTGCACAGGCGCAGCATTTCATCCGCAACGGCACGGATTTCCCATTGGGCGCGGTTGCAGCAGCGAAGGCGGAAGAAGTTCCGCAGGCTGCGGGCATTCATCGTCACGATCATCTTGGTATCACAGGCGTTCGGTAAGACGAAACGCGCATCCTCGATGGCCTGTTTTTCCGCCAGTTTGTGGGCCTTTTCCTCCTCGACGCCTGAAGAGATGCTCTCCGCGGCAAAGTTTCTCTCCAGAATCGCGGCGAGGCGTTCATAGCTCTCGGAAGCGGCATCCATGGCCCTTCGGAATTCCGCGGATGCCTCCGGATCTTCGGAGATCGAGGGCGGAAGGATGTAAGCAAAAGAATCCTTCCGAACATAGCGCTGGCTTTGGACGCTGTATGAAGCGATGCGGTGGCGCGTCATCTGTGCCAGAAACACGCGGGAGACGCCCTCTATGGTAAACGTGAAGCTGGCATGCTCAAGCGGGCTTTCGTGGCCCATCTCGGCCAGCATGTTCACCAGCTTTTCTGCGCGTTCTCTGCTCATGTCCTCAAACAGCACATCCGCTCCGATGTCGCTGTAGCAGAGCCTCGCTGCGGCGGCGACGGTCTTTTCCGGATCCGGCGTATGGGAAAGCAGCTTCACACTCGGCATGCCCCCGCCCCCTTCGTCAATTTTTCTGAAATATAATATAACACAGAAAAGAAAAACTCGCAATCCTCCGCTGAAATGGAAAAAGCGGAGGTCCTGCGGCCCCCGCTCGGCAGATACGCCGCCCCCATTATTTTACAGTGAAACTGATATTGATTCCGTCGAGGTATGTGCCGTCACGGTCAAGAAACTCGACCGTCGCCTGGAAAGTTCCCGCCTTCAGGGCCTCCATCTCGAAGTTCCCGTCGGCGTCGAGCCGGCGGACTTCCGCGCTCGCGACTGTTTCGTCGCTGATCACCAGAAAGGCGTTGTCGCATTCATCCGCAATCATTACCGGGATGGAGATTTTGTCGCCTACGAGATAGGTATTCGGGATATCGTTGATGTTGCCCTCAATGCCATAATTTGCGATATGGAAGACCCAGTCGCCCTTTTTGATTTCACCGACATAGCCTTGGATGTCATCCACATAGAGGACCTCGTCCCCCATCGTGACATAGTAGGAATGGCCGGCCTCGAAGCTCCGGGAAGTCAGGCAGATCAGATAACTGCGAATATTTGTGGTGTCGTTTTGATAATAGACGTCTTCCGTGGTGCGGATGTCGTAATCCTGAAAAACGGTGTCGTCCTCGTTATAAATGGTGATATTGCCCAGCACCGTTTCCGTGGTCGGGGAATTGGTGATGACCTGGATGCTGTTGCTGCCGGCGGCGAACTTCATGGAGTCGTCCTCGCTTTTCGGATAATAATAGGCTTCAAACTCCTCCGGCGTAACATATTGTTTTTTCGACATCGCGGCGCACCCGGAGCCTAGCACAACAATCAAGATCGCGGAAATCAGAGTAAAAAACAGTTTTTTCGTCATATCCCTGTCTACATCCTTTCGGCTTTTGGCTATGTTATGTATTATAATATGATTCATCCGCAAAATCAAACGGTATTTGCAGAGGACCGAAAATTTGACAGATTATTCACATTTTCTTTCCGGCAAAATCCCCCCTCCACAGCCCGAAAAAAAATCCTGAACTATTTTTCGCTTTTGGGTACGATCTTCAAAAAGTATTTTTCCGTCTTTACATCCTGTCGGTGGGCTTTCAAAAGAAAAAATACGCTTGTTTTACCGGAATGGAAATATCCCGTACTGCGGCCATTTAAAGCAGCAGCAAGTAAAATTGTTCAGATTTCGTTCTCAATTTGGACATGATTTTGTATAAATATGTGTAAAATCTAAAATTATCAAAAAATAATATTGCATTTTATTTATATTAGGAATATAATTTCTTCAATTCTTCCTATTTTCCAGCCATTTATTCGGGAAGAAGATTTCGGAAAGTGCAAAACTTTTCCGCAAAAAATTCATAGGGGGAAATGAAAATGAAAAAAGTATTGGCAATCGTCCTCGTCGTTGCCATGATGTTCGGCATGACGGCATGTTCCGGATCCAGCGGCGACACCATTAAAATCGGCGTTATTGCACCGCTTACCGGCGACGTAGCTGTCTACGGCAACGCGGTCAACGATGCCGTAAAGCTTTACACCGACAAAGTCAATGCCGATGGCGGCATCGACGGCAAACAGATCGAGCTTGTCGTATACGACGACAAAGGCGATGCCACTGAGGCTGTCAACGCCTATAATAAGCTCGTCTCTTCCGATCAGGTCCTCGCCATCATCGGCGACGTCACCAGCACCCCGACCATCGCCGTTGCTCAGGCCTCCGTTGCCGACAACATTCCGATCATCACCGGCACCGCCACCCATCTCGACGTAACCTCCTTCGGCAGCAACATGTTCCGTGCCTGCTTCATCGATGATCTTCAGGCCCGCACCATGGCCAATCTCGCCGTTGCCCAGGGCGTCACCAAAGCCGCCGTTATTTACAATGCGAGCGACTCCTACTCCACCGGCCTTCGCGACTCTTTCAAGACCTATTGTGATTCTCTTGGCGTCGAGATCGTCGCGGATGAGGCCTATGCCAAAGGCGACGTCGACTTCAATGCGCAGCTGACCAACCTCGCTGCCGCCAATCCGGAAGTCATCTTCATTCCGGAGTATTACAACACGTTTTATCTGATCGCCAGCCAGGCCCGTGCCATGGGCATCACCGCCACCTTCTACGGCGTTGACGGCACCGACGGCGTCCTTGAAATCGACGGCGCCGATATCTCCGTCTTTGACGGCATGTATTTCTCCAACCACTACACCACCGACGATTCCTCCGAGCTTGTGCAGAACTTCATCGCCGATTACAAGGAAGTTTACGATCAGACCCCGAACGCCCTTGCCGCCCTCGGCTATGACGCCGCCATGATTATGTATGATGCCATCTCCCGCGCCGGTGTCTATGAACCCAGCGCCGAAAACTGGCAGGCCATTATCGACGCCCTCTATCAGACCGATATGCAGTGCGTCACCGGCCACATCACCTACGATCAGGGCAACGGTACTCCGAACAAGTCCACCAAGGTCATTACCATTGAAGACGGAGTTTATCATTACTACGGCGAATATTGATCCCGTTGCATTTTCATCGGGAACGGCGGGATGCCCGCCGTTCCCTTTACTTTTAGCAAAGGACTGATACAATGACTTTTCTCACCCAACTCCTGAACGGCATCCAGATCGGCAGCATCTACGCCCTGGTGGCCTTGGGGTACACGATGGTTTACGGCATCATCAAGCTGATCAACTTTGCGCACGGCGACATCATCATGGTCGGCGCCTACGTAACCTGGTACCTGATTGCCAAATTGTATATGTCCGAATGGGCTGCCATCCTTTTGGCGGTTGTCGGCTGCACCGTGCTCGGTGTGGTGATCGAAAAGGTGGCCTATAAACCACTGCGCAAATCCGCCCGAATCTCCCTGCTGATCACCGCCATCGGCATCAGCTTTTTGCTGGAGAATGTAGCTCAGCTGATTTTTACCGCCAACCCCAGGATGTTTACCAACCTGTTTCCGGGCAATATGGATCTCGGAAGCCTGACCATCTCCAACAACACGGTCGTCACCATTCTCGTCTCCGTTGCGCTGATGGTCGGTTTGACGCTGCTTGTCGACAAGACAAAAATCGGCAAGGCCATGCGCGCTGTTTCCGAGGATAACGATACCGCACAGCTCATGGGCATCAACGTCAACAACACCATCAGCTTCACCTTCGGCCTGGGCTCCGCGCTGGCGGCGCTGGCGGCCGTTTTATACTGCTGTTCCTATACACAGATCAACCCGACGATGGGCTCCATGCTCGGCCTGAAGGCTTTCGTGGCGGCGGTGCTCGGCGGAATCGGCAGTATCCCCGGCGCCATGATCGGGGGGCTTGTCATCGGTATTGCCGAGTCCCTAACGAAGGGATATGTCGCATCCAGTTATGCCGACGCGATTGTATTCGGCATCCTGATCGTGGTTCTGCTGATCAAGCCGACCGGCTTCTTCGGGCGCACGATGAACGAGAAAGTTTAAGGAGGGCGGCAGAATGGAAAAATTTCTTTTAAAGATGAAAAACCGCTATCTCCTGAATACGCTTCTCGTCGCGGCGATGTACGGCATTCTCATGCTGATTATCCAGATCGGTATTTTGAACCGGTACCAGTCCAACATGCTGATTCCGGTCTGCTATAACATCATCCTGGCCGTCAGCCTCAACCTCTCGGCCGGGTTTCTCGGCCAGCTGCCTCTGGGCCACGCCGGATTCATGTCCGTCGGCGGCTACACGGCCGCTCTGATCACCCTCGCGCTCGACCTGCCGGCCGCCGTTGAGTTTCCGATCGCCCTGATCGCCGGCGGCCTCGTCGCCGCCGTATTCGGTTTCGTCATCGGCCTGCCCGCCCTGCGCCTGCGCGGAGACTACCTCGCCATCATTACCCTCGGTTTCGGAGAGATCATCCGCGTCGTCATCACGAATCTCGGTTTCACCGGCGGCGCATTCGGCCTCTCCGGCATCCAGAAGCATACCACGCTTACCATCGCCTTTTTCTGCACGGTCATCACGGTCTTTGCCGTCCATGCGCTGATGAAATCCCGCCATGGACGCGCGATTCTCTCCATCCGCGAGAATGAGATCGCCGCCGAGTGCTCGGGCATTCCGACCACCTATTACAAGACCATCACCTTCACGATTTCCGCTTTCTTTGCTGGGGTCGCCGGCGGGCTGTACGCGCATTACCTGTGCATCCTCGACCCATCGACCTTCGGATTCATGAAATCCGTGGAAATTCTGATTATGGTCGTCCTCGGCGGACTCGGCTCCATGATCGGTTCCATCGCCGCAGCGTTTGGCCTGACTCTTTTGCCGGAGCTGCTTCGTGATTTTTCCGATTACCGCATGGTCGTCTACTCCCTGCTGCTGGTCATCGTCATGATCTTCAAACCCTCCGGCCTCTTCGGAACCTATGATTTCTCCATGAGCCGGTTCCTGATCAACCTCAGCAAGGGGAATTTGTTTAGAAAAAAGAAAAATCAAAAATTGGCCCCGGTAGCCGATGAACTGAAAGGCGCGGAGATTGCGCCCGACGCTTCCATCAGCGCCGATCCGGACATTTCCCCGGAACCTGCCGAGACTGAAGGAAAGGAGGATGTGTGATGTCCGGTCAATCCATTCTTGACATTGAAAAGTTGGGGATCGACTTCGGCGGCCTGCATGCCCTGGATGGCTTTAGCCTCCATATCGAGCCGGGTGAGATCGTCGGCCTGATCGGCCCGAACGGTG
>CAZLMO010000097.1:0-6926 GCA_964560915.1 uncultured Oscillospiraceae bacterium | reverse complement strand
CATCCGCGACGGATTCGCCGATCTGCTTCACCATGTATTCGGCGAGCTTGCTGCGTGGCTGGTGCAAGCCGGGCGTATCCAGAAAGACGAGCTGTAGCGGGCCCTGGGTGAGAACGCCGGTGATCCGCGTGCGGGTCGTCTGTGGCTTTGCAGAGACGGCGGCGACCTTCTCCCCAAGAAATGCGTTCAACAGGGAGCTTTTGCCGACATTCGGCCGGCCGACGATGGCGATAAACGCGCCTTTGGTTTCTTCCATCCGATAAAAAATCCTTTCTTTGCCGGAGATTTTTCTCCGGCCTCATATCCCCCGGGGACGCGGCGGGCTATTCTTCTTCCACATCCACATAGGAGGCATCCCGCTGAAGGCCGAGCTTCGCAAGAACGGTCTCCTCCCGCTCCCGCATGCGGACCTGCTCCAATCCGCCGTCCACATGGTCGTATCCCAACAGATGCAGCATGGAATGGACGGTCAGGTAGGCGACCTCGCGCTGGAGGGAGTGGCCGTAAAGATCAGCCTGCTCCTCGGCTTTCTGCATGCAGAGAACGATGTCGCCGAGCATCAGGGCGCCGGTTTCCGGGTTATGGTCGTAGTTTCCGTTCTCGCCGAGCGGGAAGGAAAGTACATCCGTGACGGCGTCCACCCTGCGGAATTCGTCGTTGAGCTGCCGGATCTCCTCCTTTGAAACAAAGCTGAGGCTGATCTCCGCCGGCTCCGGGAAGCCCTCTGTCTGGAGAGTGGCCTCACAGCAGCGCCGGATCAGAAGCCGGATCCCGGTTGGGATCTTAATTTCCTTCTGCCGATTTGAGATGATAACTTTTGCGAGAGCCATTCTCTTTATTTCTCCCTTCGTCGTATTTTTCGTAAGCCTTGATGATATTCTGCACGAGCCGGTGGCGCACAACGTCCCGCTCGGTGAATTTGATGAACGCGATATCTTCGATGTCTTTGAGTACCTTGATCGCCTCGATCAGACCGCTGCTCTTGATCATCGGCAGGTCGATCTGCGTGATGTCGCCGTTGATAACCATCCTGGAGTTATACCCGAGACGTGTCAGGAACATCTTCATCTGCTCGGGCGTGGTATTCTGCGCCTCGTCAAGGATGATAAAAGAATCGTCCAGCGTGCGGCCGCGCATGTAGGCGAGCGGCGCGACCTCAATGTTCCCCTTTTCCACAAACCGCTGATAATTTTCCGTCCCCAGCATCTCAAACAGGGCGTCGTACAGCGGTCGGAGATAAGGGTCGACTTTGTTTTGCAGGTCGCCCGGCAGGAATCCGAGTTTCTCCCCCGCCTCCACCGCGGGGCGCGTCAGGATGATGCGGTTGACCTCCTGCCCCCGGAACGCGCGAACCGCCATGGCCACGGCGAGATAGGTCTTCCCCGTGCCGGCCGGCCCGACGGCAACCGTGATCGTATTTTTACGGATCATGTCCACATAGGCTTTCTGCGTGAGCGTCTTTGCCTTGATGGGCTTGCCTTTTGCCGTGATGCAGATGCAGTCCCCGGAGAATTCCCGAATTTTCTCCTCCCTGCCCTCCAAAACCAGCTCCATGACATAACGGATATTCTGATCCGTCAGCTGCTCGCCCTGCTCGATCAGGGCAAGCAGGCCCTGCACGGCGCGGACGGCGGAAGCGACATTTTCGGGTTCGCCGGTCACCTTAACCTGCGTGCCCCGGCAGACGATCACAACGTTATATTCTTTCTCCAGCAGCCGGACATTCTCATCAAAGCTTCCAAACAGCTCCACCGCATGTTCCATCCGGTCGATATCGACGATCTGTTCCGTTTTCTTTTCCCCTTTGCCGAAAGGATGCGTACCCGCATGCTTCCATAAATTTATTTAATTATAACAGAAATATTCTTTCTTTTCTATATCATTTTAATTTACAAATACAAAAATATGACGTTCCCCCGGATAAAATTCCGATAAATAAAACCCGGGGCTCTGCCCTCGTCCCGGCTCCGCTCAAAAAAAGCCGGCAGGTCGTCAAACCCGCCGGCAGAAAAACAATTCCGGATTACGCGATCACATGGCTCCAACCGAACGGATCCTCAAGAAGGCCCCACTGAATCCCGGTGAGGGTGTCGTAGAGCTTCTGCGTCAGCCCGCCGATCTCTCCATTATTGACGACGGCCTTTTGCCCTTTATAGTAAAGCTCGCCGACCGGGGAGATGACCGCCGCGGTGCCGGTGCCGAAAGCTTCTTCCAGTTTTCCGGCCACAGATGCCGCCATCAGGTCGTCGATGGCAAGGTTCTCCTCACGGACGGTGTAGCCCCATTTTTTCAGAAGCTGAATGCAGGAATCGCGGGTGATGCCCGGCAGGACGGAGCCATCGCACGGGGCCGTCCAGATCTCGCCGCCGATCTTGAACATCATATTCATGGCTCCGACTTCCTCAACATATTTTCTGTTGACGCCGTCGAGCCAAAGCACCTGATGATAGCCGAGTTCCTCGGCCTTTCTCTGCGCGGCAAGGGAACCGGCATAGTTGCCGCCGCATTTCGCAAAGCCCGTGCCGCCCCGGACCGCGCGGACATATTCATCCTCAACATAGATTTTAACCGGAGCGAGGCCGGTGGCATAGTAAGCGCCGACCGGGCTGAGCACGATGATGAATTTATAGCTCTTCGCCGGATGAACCCCGACGGAATTCTCGGTCGCAAATATAAACGGACGGATGTAAAGGGTGGTATCCGGCTCGGAGGGAACCCAGTCCTTTTCGACCTTTACCAGTTCCTCTACGGCCTGTACGAAATCCTCGATCGGCACCTGTGCCATGCAAAGGCGGTCGTTGGAATTCCACATGCGTTTCGCATTCATTTCCGGGCGAAACAGGCGGATGTGATTCTCCGTATCCCGGTAGGCTTTCAGGCCCTCAAACGTCTCCTGGGCATAATGGAGCACCATGCACGCCGGATCCATCGGGATCGGCGCGTAGGGTACAATGCAGGCGTCATGCCACCCAATGTCCCGGTCCCAGTCGTAAACAAACATGTGATCGGTAAAATATTTTCCGAAACCGAGCGCCTTCTGATCGGGTTTTTCTTTCAGCGAAGACGCTTTTTCGATACGGATTTCCATTTTTTCACCTCAAATCCATAAAATATGTTTAAAAAATATTATATCACCGAATGTGCCGATTACAATGATTTTTCTGATGCACGGCACGATTCGTCTTTCATTTTCATAAAATGAAACGAGAAAAGGAGGTATCATTATGCCCATCATTTACTTAAGCCCTTCCACGCAGGAAGCCAATACGTACATCAGCGGCGGCACGGAGGAATACTGGATGAACAAGCTGGCCGACGAACTGGTGCCGTGGCTGCGCTCCTCCGGCATCCGCTATGTCCGCAACACGCCGGAAATGACCGCCGGCTCCTCCCTGCGCGCTTCCAACGAGGGAACCTACGATCTGCATCTGGCGCTCCATTCCAATGCCTCCGGGGAGGGCAACTACGGCGCAAACCGCGGTATTATCGCATTTTACGCGCCCGGCAGCGCCAAAGGAAAGCGCATGGCGGAGATCTTTGCCAAAAATCTCCGCAGCATCTATCCCCTGCCCGATCAGGTGAAGACCATGCCCACCACCAATCTCGGCGAAGTGACCAAAACAAGGGCGCCCGCCAACCTGCTGGAAATCGGCTACCATGACAACCCGCAGGATGCGGCATGGGTCACCGGAAACCTTGCGGAGATTGCAAAAAATTTCGCCCTTTCGCTGACGGAGTATTTCGGCATCCCGCTGGTCTCCCCGCAGCCGGAGCGCACCGGCCGGGTGAAGCTCAGCAGCGGCAACCTCAACATCCGCAGCAGGCCGAATCTGAGCGCCCCCGTGCTGGTTCTTGCGCCGAACGGTTCCGTACTCACGGTGCTCGGGGAATCGAACGGCTGGTATCTTGTCAACTACGACGGCACCCTCGGCTATGCCAAAAAGGAGTATATTCTGGTTTCATAAATGACAGCCCTCCCGAAAATTCAACTTTTTTCTTGATTATCTTTTCAAATCAGGATAATATGAGTGAAGAATGGAAATCAGGAGGCTGTAAATTATGTCCGTATCCGAACCGATTCTTCTTGAAACATCCGTCCGCCACGTCCATCTTTCCAAAGAGGATCTGAAAACCCTGTTCGGCAGCTCCGAGGGAGTGCTCCACAGCAAGCGGGCGCTTTCTCAGCCGGGGCAGTTTGCATGCTATGAAAAAGTCGATGTCGTCGGGCCGAAGCGCACGCTCGCCGGTCTGACCATCGTCGGTCCGGCCCGCAACCAGACCCAGGTTGAGCTCTCTATCTCCGATGCCCGCACCGTCGGCCTCGATCCGCCGGTGCGCCTCTCCGGAGACCTCAAGGGCAGCGCCTCCTGCAAAATCGTCGGCCCCTGCGGTGAAATCGAGCTTGAGGAAGGCGTCATCGTCATGCAGCGCCATATCCATATGACCCCGGCGGATGCGGAACATTTCGGCCGCAAAAACAACGAACTCGTCTCCATCCGTGTGGAAAGCCCGACCCGCTCCCTGACCTTCGACGACGTCATCATCCGCGTCAGTGAAAACGCCGGCCTTGCCATACATATCGACACCGATGAATCCAACGCAGCCGGCGGCACCGCCGCCGCCGCCGTGATCGTGGACTGATCCGGAAAACGGGGATTTCCCGCCGCAGGGCGGTTCCCGGTCTTGACGACGATAAGTTTTTCAGCCCCGGAAAGCGGCATATCAGCCCACTTCCGCATTGAATATGTGAATTCATGGAATCCGCGGCCGGACCGGCCCTTAAAAAGAAAGGAAACGGAAATAATGACTGAATTGGACACGCTGCGCCGGGAGTGCCTCAACTGCCAAAAGTGCGGCCTGTGCGAAACGAGGAACAACGTGGTCTTCGGCACGGGGAATCCGGACGCAAGGGTGATGTTTATCGGCGAAGGCCCGGGCGAGCAGGAAGATCTGACCGGCCAGCCCTTTGTCGGGCGGGGCGGTGTGCTTCTTGATAAAATGCTCGAGGCGGTGGAGCTTTCGCGGGATAAAAACATCTACATCGCGAATATGGTCAAATGCCGCCCGCCGAAAAACCGCGACCCGGAGGAAGAGGAAGTCCAGGCCTGCCGCGCATGGCTGCGGGAACAGATCCGCCTCATCAACCCAAAACTGATCGTCTGCCTCGGCAGGATCGCGGCATTCCGCTTCATCGGGCCGGATTTTCGCGTCACGAAGGAGCATGGGCAATGGAAAGAGATCGACGGCAGACTGGTAATGGGCACCTTCCATCCCGCCGCCCTCCTGCGCAATCCGCATCAGAAGCCGGATGCCATGGAAGACTTCTTTGGTCTTGAAGAAAAAATCCGGGAAATCTGCCCGGAAACTTATGAATGATTCCCCCAAGAAATAAAAGAGGAAACGCATCCGGCGTTTCCTCTTTTATTTCTTGGGGGAAAAAGATATTTTTCGCCCCCGGTGCATAACCTTTTGCGGTGATGCTTATGAATCCCTGCGAAACCGCGGCGGCGGTGACGGCACTGGCCATCCTCCTGCATCAGAATCTTTCGGACGAAGCGTCGGCCTATCTTGCGGCAATCTTTGTCTCGCTCGGCGACCAGCTAACCCTGCTGGCGGCGGCGGAGGCATGCCGGAATCAGAAGGAATGATGCCCGGCGGCCCGGCATTTTCCTGTGGAATATGGGGGCATCCGGAAAGGCGTTTTTTGTCATTTATTCGTTTTGCTTCATCCGGCGGCAAAGGGAATCCGGAAGCAAAAAATGACCTCTGCGAAATCCGTAGAGGTCTTTTTAACTATGTAGGAGCAGCGGAAAGCGCCGCCGGATTTTTATGGAACCGATCAGTGCTTCTTTCCCACCATGATAAAGACAAGAATGCCGAGCGCGGAAAAAACCGCGACGCCGATGACGATGAACAGCAGGGTCCGGTCGCCGCCGGTCTCGGGATTGAGCGGTGCCGCATAAGCGTTCATCGCGCCGGCAAAGAGCAGAATCAAACTCTCATACAGAGCTAAAAAACGTTTTTTCATAGCTCTCCTTTCCGGGGTATGCAAATACTCCCAAACGCAGTTCTATTTTACAGGATATATCTTCCGTTGTCAAACCGCTATCCCCAAAAAAGCGATGATTTTTTTGGCTGAGCCCGGCGGGCGCTTTGCAGCATCCTATCCATAAAAAAACATCCGACCGTCAGCCTGTTTTTTCGTTATGAACATTCGACATGGTATAGGTGTTCTTCCCTCATTTATTAAATACACCCGGTAATATCAATGGCTTGAGGGCAATTGAAAAGCAGTATTTACACTCAAAATACTAATATGATATCAACGGCACAGCGTCCAATGGATATGCTTGTCCAGATATTTATTCCGTTTAGATAGAACACGTAAATCAACTTTTCATAATATATTATAGAAGGGGGTGTTGTTATTCTAATTCCAGAAAATTACAATTATATAAACTTTAATAATTTCAAAATAGATTGCATACACGACGGGATGACAGTTTGGCGTTGCGGAGAGAAAAAATGCCCTTGTGAACATCAACGATGCTGTTGCCGTCCACAATGGCCTCCTGGACCTGCCGGTGCAACCGGACCGACCGGACCGCGCGGAGCAAGAGGGCCTACCGGTGCGACGGGACCCAGAGGTGCGATCGGGCCTACCGGCGCGACAGGTCCGGCCGGTGCGGCCGGAGTGACGGGTGCAACAGGACCCAGCGGTGCCGGCGGTGCAATCGGGCCCACGGGCGCGACAGGTCCGGCCGGAGTGGCCGGAGTGACGGGCGCAACGGGCGCGGCAGGACCCAGCGGTGCAAGAGGACCTACGGGTGCAACAGGACATACGGGTGCAACAGGATCTACGGGCGCAACGGGACCCAGCGGTGCCGGCGGCGCAATCGGGCCTACCGGCGCGACAGGTCCGGCCG
>CAZLMO010000096.1:0-6970 GCA_964560915.1 uncultured Oscillospiraceae bacterium | reverse complement strand
TTCTTTCAGCTGTTTTGCTTCTTCATACATGGCGCAGTAGTTGCGGTGGCGGGATTCGGGGATTTCCCCGGAGCGGACTGCTTCCAGAACGGCGCAGCCTTTCTCCGAGGTGTGGCTGCATCCAACAAAGCGGCATTTGTGCTGGTAAGGAGCGAATTCCCGAAAACAGAATTCCAGCGCGTCCTTGCGGATGACCTCGAGCCGCTCGAGATCAACGGCAGAAAACCCCGGCGTATCCGCAACCAGCCCGCCGTTTTCCAGCCGGAAAAGCTCGGTAAGCCTTGTCGTATGGCGGCCGCGGCCGAGCTTTTTGCTGATTTCCGCGGTGGAGAGGGAAAGTTCGGGGCAGATCTCATTGAGAAGGGTGGATTTCCCCGCGCCGGAGTTTCCGCAGAAGGCGCTGACCTTCCCGGCCAGCAGGTCCCGCACGGCCTCCGTGCCCCGGTGCTCCGCCGAGGAGGTTTCCAGCACCGTGAATCCGGCCTTTCGATAAATCCCCGAATACGGCGCGACATCCGTGAGGTCACATTTTGTAAAGACGAGCACCGGTTCCAGATCCTGATGCTCGGAGATGGCGATCAGTTCATCGAGCACGAGCAGATTGGGCGCGGGCTCCGCAACGGATACCACAAGAATAAGCTGGTCGAGATTCGCGACCGGCGGACGCTGAAGCGCGTTCTTCCGCGGCAGAACTTCCATGACATAGCCTTTGTCGTCCGGCAGGACGGCGGCCGCCACATGGTCGCCCACCAGCGGCGTCGTCTCTCTCTTGCGAAAGATGCCTCTCGCCCGGCATTCCAGGATCCGGCTTCCGAGATCGACATAATAGAAGCCGCCGTTGATCTTGACGATCAGCCCCCGGGCCTCTTCATATGCCCCGTTTCCCTGTTCTTCCGGAAAATCATCCAATGGTGACCACCCCGGAAGCATCCTCCTCATTTCCCGGTGTCGTCCCGTCCGCTCCGGAGCCGACGGAGATGTCTTCGTCGCTCTCGATAGGTTTGGTAAATTCGGCGGAGTTGTCCGTCACGAGCGAGACGGTCCGAAGGTCGAAATCCAGCAAGTACTCCCGGTAGACCTTGCCGTCATAGGTGATGGAAACCCTGCCCTCGCCCTCGCCGTCAAACGAAATCTTCCAGTAACGTGCCTCCGAAGGATTGAGGCTCTCTTCATGGACAAGGACCCCGTTGAGCGTGGCTTTCAGCGCCACGGTGCGGTTGTCTCCCGGCAGCGTCGTCATGATCTGAAGGGAGGAATTCTCTTCTTCGCCCATGCTGATGACGAGGTTGACGGTCTGGCCCTCCTCCATCATCGTGCCGGAATCCGGGCTCTGGCTCAGTACCACGCTCCCGGATTCGTCGCTTTCGACACGGGTGACGGTGCCGACCTTGAGCTTTGCGGAGGAGAGCAGCATCTTCGCGTCATCCAATTTATAGCCGGCAAGGTTCGGCACCTCGGTGTATTTCACCTGGGCGCCGAGGCTGACGTAGATGATGACGACCGTGCCGGAATCGACCTCCGTATCCGCGCCCGGCTCCGTGCGGATGACATAGCCCTCCGCAATGCTGCTGTTATATTCCTGAATCGTTGTGAATTCGACATCGTTTTCCGAAAGGATAGCGTAGACCTGGTTTTCCTCCACGTTGACATAGTCGGCCAATGTGAAGAGCTGAACTCCGCTCGAAATCTTGATGCGGATCTTCGCCCCCTCCTTGATGGTCATGCCCGAAACGACGGATTGGTCGTAGATGACGTCCTTTCCGTAGGTCTCATGGAATGCGGAGGACTCCACCTCGATATCCAGAAGCCCGCTGTACTTTTGCTGTGCCTCCTTGTAGTCCATTCCGACAAGATCCGGCATCGTCATGTCGGGGACCTCCTCAAAAGGGCGAACCATGTAGAGGATGCCGATGACGAATATGATCGAGACGATAATAAACGCCACCGTGATGCCCGTCAGCACCGGTACGATCGGCGTATGGCGGGCCGGATCCTCGTTCTCCTTCTTCACCTTGTCGGAAGCCCTCCTGTAATTCTCCGGGATGGTCGATTCCTCCGGAGCGGTATATTTATATTCAAAGCTGATGCTCGGATTGCGCTTAAATTCCTCGATGTCGCGCAGCATCTCGGCTGCGGATTGATACCGGCGGGCCGGATCCTTCTGCATGGCGCGGATCGTGATGCTCTCGAGACCCTCCGGGATCTCGGAATTGATCTCGCGCGGTTTTTTCGGCTGGCTCTGGATCTGCTGCAGCGCAACGGTCACCGGGCTGTCCGCGTTGAAGGGAAGCTTCCCGGTCGTCATCTCATACAGCATGACGCCGACGGAATAGATGTCGCTCTTTTCGTCGGTGACGTCGCCGCGCGCCTGCTCCGGGCTGATATAATGCACGGAGCCGATTGCGTGGTCGGTCAGCGTCTGCTGGCTGCTGCGGGCAAAGCGTGCGATGCCGAAATCGGCGACTTTGATGGTGCCGTCCGACAGGAGCATGATATTCTGCGGTTTGATGTCGCGGTGCACGATGCCCTTGTCGTGCGCGTGCTGGAGCGCGCGGAGGATCTGCACCGTAAAATGCACGGCCTCCTTCCAACGGAGAACGTGCTGCTGGTCGATGTATTCTTTTAAGGTGATACCGTCGATGTATTCCATGACGATATATTGGATCTTGTCGTTGAAGCTGACGTCATAGACCTTGACGATATTCGGGTGGGTAAGCACAGAAATGGCTTTTGACTCGTTGCGGAAGCGGCGAACGATATCCTCATTCTGCATGTGTTCGTCGCGAAGGATCTTGACCGCAACGGTACGCCCGTCAATCACATCATAGGCTTTATAGACATTTGCCATGCCGCCGACGCCGATGATTTCCTGGATCTCGTAGCGGCCGTCCAGTTTTTTGCCGATATATCTGTCCATCGGAACCCTCCGTTTCTTACAGAATCAATGGGAAATGCAGACGACGGTAATATTGTCTGCCCCTCCGGCCTTTTTTGCCGCCGAGATCAGCCGCTCGACGCATTTGCCGTAGCCGGCATCCCGGATCATCTCAAAAAGCTCGCCGTTCGAAAAATAATTGGAGAGGCCGTCGGTGCAGATGACCATCGCATCGTCGGCTTCGAGTGGGAACTCGCAGTAGTCGAGGTCGATCACGGACATGACGCCCAGCGCCCTCGTGATGAAATGCTTTTTCGGGTGAAACCTTGCCTCATCCGCGGTGATCTCGCCCTTATCCACCAGAAGCTGGACAACGCTGTGATCCCTGGTTGCCTGAATGATTTCCTCCGGCGTAATATGGTAAGCGCGGCTGTCCCCGGCGTGGATGACGTGGGCGATCCCGTCGCAGACAATGGCTGCGACGACTGTGGTTCCCATGCCCCGCAGCGTGGGGTCACGCTGGGAGCGGTCAAACACGGATACGTTGGCCGCCGTGACCGCCGTCTGAAGAATTGCGCGGACGGAGTTATCCCCGAAGCCGCTGCCGTAAGCTGCCATAACGCTGTCGGTCACGATGTCGCAGGCGGTGCGGCTTGCGATATGGCCGCCCTTTTCTCCGCCCATGCCGTCACAGACCACGGCAAATACCGCCGTATCCCCCAAGACGCCGCAATTGAAGTCATCCTGGTTGATCTCCCGGACATTGCCGATATCGGTCTTACCCGTCACTTTCAGCACGTCGTCCGCCTCCTGTCCTGCGTCTTTCCTCTTTTTTCGCTGCCCGTTCCCTCTGCTCCCGCTCCATTTTACGGAACATAATCCTCTCATAGGCGGCATAGGAGACGACGCCCGTATCCCGGAAAGCTTTATCAAAGTATTCCTGTACTTCGTGTTTATAGCCCGGCGGCGGATTGTTGGCCGCCCTTCGCTTTGCCATAATATTCATCAGAACATCCAGGCATGGCATACGGCGCCCCTCCCTTCCGGAAAAACCTTCATTTTTATATCATAAATCTTTTAAAAGCCGCTGTCAACGGAATCCCCGCTCCGACTTTGCTCTGCCGAAGCTCCGTTTGCGGCGGCGGGATCCATCACGCTGCGCCGCAGCTGCCCGCAGGCCGCGTTGATGTCCGATCCCAGCTCCCGGCGCACCGTCGCGTTGATGCCACCGTCATTCAGGAGCTTGCAGAACGCATCGACCTTTTCGCGCTTGCTTCTGCGGTACCCGGTCTCCGCGACGCGGTTGATCGGAATCAGGTTGACGTGAGAACCGGTGCCCTTGAGCAGTCGGGCCAGCTCCGCGGCGTGCTCCGGGCCGTCGTTGACCCCGTCGATCAGCGCGTACTCAAAGGAGATGCGCCGCCCCGTCGCGTCAAAATAATCCCGACATGCCTGCATCAGCCGCTCCATCGGCCATCTGCGCGCGACCGGCATCGTCCGGCGGCGGATGTCGTCGTTCGGCGCGTGGAGCGAGATGGAGAGCGTCAGCTGGAGCTTCCTCTCCGCCAGTTTATCGATCTGGTCAACGAGGCCGCAGGTGGAGAGAGAGATGTGCCGCATGCCCATGTTGAAGCCCTGCTCGCTGGTGACAAGCGTGAGAAAATCCATCACGTTGTCGAAGTTGTCGAGCGGCTCGCCGATCCCCATGAGCACGATCGACGCGACCTTCTCTCCGGAGGCCTCCGCGTCCTTCTCCGCGAGATAGACCTCCATGAGCATCTCCGAAACGGAGAGGTTTCTGGATAAACCGGTCAGCGTGCTCGCGCAGAAGGTGCATCCCATCCGGCAGCCGCACTGCGTGGAGATGCACAGGCTCCCGCCGCGGTGGTATGCCATCCGG
Organism: uncultured Oscillospiraceae bacterium; assembly: GCA_964560915.1. Classification (GTDB taxonomy): domain Bacteria; phylum Bacillota; class Clostridia; order Oscillospirales; family Ruminococcaceae; genus UMGS1668. The sequence continues at coordinate 2,195 of CAZLMO010000096.1, read as the reverse complement.
ACGCCCTCGACGTGCTCGCCGTCCGGGAGCGCATAGAGATATTTTACCGTCCCGTCTTTTTCCGAGACAAGTTTTTTTTCAATAGAAACCTTTGCAAGATCATAGTGCGCAAAAAGCTGCTCTCTTACTGCTTTGGGCAGGTCGGTCATCTCGGAAAAATCTTCCGCCCGCTTCTGGTGCAGCCACGAAAAGATCTGTTTTGCCCGAAAAGCGGGCAGTCCCAGGGAATCCATCTCCGCTTTGAGATTCTCAAAAAGCAGCCCGCGCAGGTCTATCTGATCCAAATTGGTCACTCCTTCCGGAATCGGGCAAAATAGAACCCGTCGCAGTCCAGCTCGCCGGGCATCAGGGTCACCGAAAAGCCGTCTGTGGAATAAGGCTTCACCGTCTCCGGCAGTAACACTGCCAAAGGCAGTGGCACGGTCGAAGTCCATGGAGCCGGAACGAGGCCGCATTCCTTTTGCAGCCGCTCTCCGACGGCGCCGTTTTCCTCCTGCGAAAGCGTACAGGTGGAGTATACAAGCACCCCGCCGGGCTTTAAATACCTTGCGGCATTTGAGGCGATGGAAAACTGGATTTCCGGCAAGCCGGAAAACTCCTCCGGCTTCTTGAAGCGGATCTCTGGCTTCCGGCGGATGGCGCCAAGGCCGGAACAGGGCACGTCGCAGAGAATTTTATCGAAAACGCCGAGCGCCACGTCATAGACGGAGGCGTCCCCGACGACGGTTTTCACATTTTTAAGGCCGAGGCGTTCCGCCCCTCTTGTGATAAGAGAGATCCGTTTCGGATGAAGCTCCCCGGCAACGATTTCTCCGGTTCCCCCCATCCGCTCCACCGCGGTAAAGGTCTTTCCGCCCGGCGCGGCGCAGCAGTCATAGACGCGCTCCCCGGCCCGTGGGTCGAGCGCCGCGACGCAGAGCTGACTAGAAATATCCTGCACATGGAAAAGGCCCTTTTTGTAACACTCTGTGGCATCCGGCGCGGCGCAGGAGGTTTTGAGCGCATCCGGCAGAAAACTTCCGGCCTCTGCCGAAACGCCCTCCGCCGCCAGAAGCGCCGTCAATTCGGTTGGATTGGTCTTTAAGGTGTTGACCCGGATCCAAACCGGGGGCGCGCCCAGAGAGGCTCTGAGGATGCTCTCCGTGCGTTCGGAGCCGTATTCCGCCGTCCACTTTTTGCAGAGCCAGAGCGGTGCGGCGTATTCGGCGGAGAGGCGTTCGAGCGGAGGTAGGGTACTGAAGTCGGCCTCCTTGCCGCCGCGGAGAAAGGAGCGCAGCACGCCGTTCACAAAGCCGGAAGCGCTCGCCGCGCCAAGGGCCTTCGCAAGCTCGACGGACTCGTTGACCGCGGCGGAATCCGGCACGGAATCCATGTAGAGAATCTGGTAAAAGCCGAGCCGCAGCGATTCCAGCACCGCGGGCGTCAGCTTTTCAAGCGGGCGGGAACAAAAGCGCGCAATCTCACGGTCCAGCGTGATGCGCCTCTCCAGCGCACCGTAAAAAAGCGCCGCGGCGAAAGCCTTATCCCGTTGGTCAAGCCGGGAATTCCGGAGCGCCGAGTCAAGGACCAGATTGGAATATCCGCCGGAAGATACCCGTATCCCGGCTTTTGCCGCCAACATTCGCGCCGTTTCCGCCATCACAGGCACCCCCTTTCATTTAAATATAAGTATAAAATCGTCAAAAAGAATGGTTCATTTCGTTTTCGTCGGTCGGAAAATTCCCTGCCCGGATCTGTCGCCCCCCCCGTTATTATCCTGACGGGCTTTCGGCGGCTCCGTATGCTTTCCGGTTTTTTCATCCGGTAGGGTTACCACCCAAACTGTGGGAACATCCCATTTTTGTCTCTTCAAAGGATTCCCTCCGCGTGGTTGAGGAAAAAATCCCCGTGATGTTTCGATGGAAAACGGGGCGCACGCCCTTATAATAATCTTACAGTCAGCGCCTGCCGTCGCAGAAAAACCTGCTTGCTTTCTATTACCGGCTTCGCGGTCTGACTTCTTTATGGGAGCCTTTCCGCCTTTGGGGTAAAGTTCCGCCACGCTCAGGCCGGAATCGGGGCGTACGCCTCTGTGAAATTCCCCTGTCAGCGCCTTCTGCGGTTATTGCCAAAAATCAGGACAAACCGCAAAAGCTGGGCAATGGAGGTCATCATGGCCGCCACATAGGTCAGCGCCGCCGCCCGGAGCACGTTTC
>CAZLMO010000095.1:1635-7019 GCA_964560915.1 uncultured Oscillospiraceae bacterium | reverse complement strand
CGGGGAATCCCTATGAAACAAATTCGCCCGTCGGGAAGGAATTCCCGCCGGGCGAATTTTTATTGCGGCTTTTGCGCAAAAAAGCACCAGCTAAGTGAAGTGATAATCTATAAATAGACAGAAAAATCACTGTTTACTTACAGGTTACCTTTATACTTGGGAGTGAAAAAGAATGGGTAAAAAGGCAGGACAAAAAGATATTTCAGTATTGATGGTGAGAGCAGCGGAAAGCTTTCAAAAAAATGGGGATTAGACAAATCACTGATCTATCGTTGGGCAAGAGCATACTGGGATAAAGGTGATGCCAAAGGGCAGAAAACGCTACAATGAGCCATCGGGAAACCGCTCTGCGGCATTCACATGCTTTTCTTAAAGAATCTCTCCGTTCGACGCGGCGACCTCTTTGTACCAGTAAGCCGAATCCTTCGGAATGCGCTCCTGCGTGCGGTAGTCGCAGTAGACGAAGCCGAACCGCTCACGGAAGCCGCGTTCCCATTCAAAATTATCGGTGAAGCACCAGTGGTAGTAGCCGCCCAGCGGCACGCCTTCCGCAGCGGCTTTGCCGAGCTCGCGCAGGTACCGCGTCAGGAAGTCAATGCGGCCGGGGTCGTGCACCTTACCGTCGAGGAAGATGCGGTCGTTGCAGGAGACGCCGTTTTCCGTGATAAAAACCGGCAAACCCCAGCGCCGCCATGCGAACAGCGGCCCGTAATGCATCGCCTCGGGCACGACCGGCCAGCGCGTCCCGGTGCGCGGGTAGCCCTCGTAAAACAGAGTCTGTTCCCCGGCGCGGTTGACATACTGCCCATGGTAAATGTTGAGCCCGACGTAGTCGAGCGGCTGCCGGATGATCCCCCAGTCGCTCTCCGGGACGGAATCACGAAACTTCCGCAAAAAATCAGGCGCCTCCTCCGGGTAGCGTCCGAGGACGGCACCATCCAGGAACCAGGTGTGCACCGAGTTCCAGTCGGAGGGGTTAATCCGAAACGTGGCCTTTTCGGCCGCGGCGAAGTTTTCTTCGTCGGCTTCGTCCGCCGGGCAGCAGATCTTCCCGGTCGAGGCCAGGCCGATTTTCGCGTCCGGGCAATATTCCCGGATCGCCCGCGCCGCGAGCCCGTGTGCGATCAGCTGATTATGGTAGCAGACCGCCAGCTCCTCATCCGGCAGCCGGAGCCCCGGCGCGTTGGTGCCGGTTCCGTAGCCGTAGCCGACGGCGCACTGCGGCTCGTTGAGGGTCACCCAGAGCTTCACCCGCCCCGCAAACCGTTCCGCGAGCGCCTCCGCAAATGCCCCGAAGGCCTCCGCCGTTCTCCGGTTTCGCCAGCCGCCCTCCGCCTCCAGCGCGGCGGGGAGATCCCAGTGATAGAGCGTCACGCAGGGCTCGATCCCGGCGGCCAGCAGTTCATCAATCACGTTGGAATAATAGTCCAATCCGGCGGGATTTTGCCTGCCGCACCCTTCCGGGAAGACGCGCGCCCACGCGACGGAAAAACGGTAGCTTTGAATGCCCAGCTCCGCCATCAGCGCGATATCCGCTTTGTACCTCCGGTAGCCGTCGCAGGCCGTGTCTCCGGTGGAGCCGTCGTTGATGACGCCGGGCTTTTGGACAAAATCGTCCCAGATGCTGCGACCCTTTCCGTCCGCGTCAATAGAACCCTCGATCTGATAGGCCGCCGACGCCGCGCCCCAAAGAAAGTTTTCAGGAAATCTCATCTTATCCTCCGTATTGAATATAAAAGTCTTGATGCTAATGAGAATTTTTTTGTCTGATTCATCAGCCGTCCATCCCCGGCGGATTCTCCCGAATCCGCCGCAGCAGGTCCTCTCCCGCTTCCGGCACCGCGCCGAGCTGTGTCACCACATATTCGCTCAGCAACACGCCGGCCTCCAGTGCCTGCCCGCCGCTCTTCCCGGAAAGCAAACTCCACAGGTACGCGGCGGAGAAGCTGTCTCCCGCGCCGACTGCCGAAACCAGCGTGCCTGCCGGCTTCCGGGAAACCGTCTCCGTCCCATCCGGCAGCAGCTCCTCCGCGCCATCCCGGTCGAGCGTGAGCACGAGCCGCCGCAGATTCGGGTATTTTTTCAACAGTTCCTGCGGCGAATCCCCGGCCGTAAAGCCCAGCTCCCGGAAAATGCCCGCCTCCTCGCGGCTTGCTTTAAGCACGGAGGCGTGCTCCAGACAGAAGCCCATGATCTCCTTATCGCAAAAGCCGGCACGAATGTTGACGTCGCAGAAAATTTCCTTAAAGGAATATTCGTTTACTATTTTACGGAGCGTATCCCGTGAAACGGTGCCCCGTTGCGCGAGCGTTCCGAAACAAAGCGCATCGTAATGCCGTTTTTGAAGCTCCGGAAACGGAATCTCATCGTAGGCGACATTTTCCGCCAGATCGTAGGCGGGATTCCCGTTCTTCTCCTCCGAGACGGTGCAAAACCCCGTCGGCGCGCCGACCACGGCGGTTCCGTCTTGCCGGATGCCGCGGCGTTCCATTTCTTCCAGAGCCTCCCGCCCGGGGCCGTCGCCCCCGACCGCGGTGCAGAGCGTGACCTCCGCGCCAAGCTTCGCAAGGTAGGCCGCCAGGTTGAAAGGCGCTCCTCCGATCCGTTTCCCCTCCGGGAAGACATCCCAGAGTATCTCGCCAAACACGAGCACATCCATGTCCCCCGCGACCTCCTTCCCAAATACCGATTAAACATTTCCCCGGCGCATTCGTCCCCGGAAAACCCCTTCCGGGAGATTTTGCCGGAAATCATCCTGTCCCAACTTCCGCTGCCTTTTTTCAGGGCAACCCAAAAATCTTCCTAAGCTGTTTTTCGGAAAACATTCGGAAAAGGTTGACTTTACGGGTGTATGGATCTCCCCGCGGCCTCTTCTATAAAAACCCGTGAGAGAACTTTTCCGATGCGTCCATTCCCCGGGTAAAAACCCCTGAAAAGCTTCTCAATCGAATATATTTATTCCCTCATGGCCTCTTCTACGGCAATTTGGGAAAGCACCTCTCCAATCTTTTCATGAAAAACCAGGTCGGCATACCGGTCGGCCAGCGTCTCCTGCAGATTGATGAGGATGAAATGCGTGCCGCCGAAACAGGTCACCAGCGAGGCCGCCGGCTGGACGGTCAGCGACGTGCCGCCGACGATCAGCAGATCTGCCTCCCGGATCAGCCCGGCCGCCGCATCGATTGCGGCCGGATCCAGCTCCTCGCCGTACAGTACCACATCCGGGCGCACCATGCCGCCGCATTCCGTGCAGCGCGGGATGCCCTCCGCCCCCGCAACAAATTCCAACGGGTATTCTTTCCCGCACTTTATACAGTGATTTCGCAATACGGAGCCGTGCAGCTCGACGACATTTTGGCTCCCGGCGAGCTGATGCAAACCGTCGATATTCTGCGTGACAATGCCGGAGAGTTTTCCGGCCCCCTCCAGCTCCGCAAGCTTCCGGTGCGCGGCGTTTGGCTTCGCATCCGGATAAATCATATTCTGCCGATAAAACTCGAAAAACCGCTTCGGGTGCTTTTTCAGTGTGCGGATGTGAAGCATCGTCTCCGCCGACACCGGATAGGGTTGACGGTAGATGCCGTCCTCCCCGCGAAAATCCGGGATGCCGCTCTCCGTCGAAGCGCCCGCTCCGCCGAAAAAGACAATCCTCCGCGCGCCGCCGATCAACTCCTGCAGCATAGCAATTTTATCTGTTTCTATATATCATACCTCCGGGTCTTGGATTTTTATTTATTATATCACGAAGCGTGCCCGGCGACAGAAAAAAATAGCGAGTGAATCCGGGATGGGCGAAAAAAGCTCTCTGCCTTGTTCTGCCCGTAGAAAAAAAATTCGTCGGAAACCGGCTTCACTCTTCGGAACCGTACCGGCCGCCGGTAAAAATATGGGAACATGCCCGCGGCGTTCCCGCCCACGCCCCCGCGCTCCGTAAAAAGTAAAACGATTTTAATGGACAAGCGCCTTCCATAATTTTATAATAAATGCGAAAATCATCTTCCGGGAGGCGTTTGGAATGAGGGACCGCAGGGAAGCGGAAGAAAAAGCAAAAGCATTGGTCGCGCAGATGACGCCGGATGAGGCGGCTTCGATGCTGCACCACAGCCCTCCGGCTATCGAGCGGCTGGGGGTGCCGGCGTACAGCTTTTGGAACGAGGCGCTGCACGGTGTCGCACGCGCCGGGATCGCGACCGTCTTTCCGCAGGCGATTGCGCTGGCCGCCATGTTCGACACGGAGACCATGCAAAAGATCGGCGACGCCGTCTCCACCGAGGCGCGGGCAAAATTCAACGAAAACCGCCGCCACGGCGATTTTGATCTCTTTAAAGGTTTAACCTTTTGGAGCCCGAATATCAACATCTTCCGCGACCCGAGATGGGGCCGCGGGCAGGAGACTTACGGCGAGGATCCGTACCTGACCGCCCGGACGGCCTGCGCCTATATCGAAGGCATCCAGGGGAACGGAGAATACCTGAAGGCCGCCGCCACTGCCAAGCACTTCGCCGTTCACAGCGGGCCGGAAGCCCTCCGCCACGCCATGGATGTGGAACCGACTCTCAAGGATTTCCGCGAGACGTATCTCCCGGCCTTTGAGGCCTGCGTGCGGGAGGCGGAGGTCGAGATCGTGATGGGCGCGTACCAGCGCCTGTTTCACGAACCCTGCTGCGGCAGCGGGCTGCTGCTCCAAAAAATCCTGCGCGGCGAATGGGGTTTTCGCGGGCACGTCGTCTCCGACTTCGAGGCGATCGAGGATTTTTATGCCGGCCACAAGGTCGTAAATACCCGTGAGGAGGCCTGTGCGCTGGCCCTCAGAAACGGCTGCGACGGAAACAGCGGGTATAGCTATATCAATTTTGCGGCGGATGCCTGCCGGCACGGGCTTGTTTCCGAGGAGGATCTCCGCACCGCCGCCGTCCACATGCTGACCACCCGGTATCTGCTCGGCATCATGCCGGGGCAGGAGACGGAATATGATAAAATTCCTTATGAGAAAGTGGAATGCCCGGAACACCTTGCGCTGGCGCTGGAAGCCTGCAAAAAATCCTGCGTGCTGCTCAAAAAAGGCCCCTGCCTGCCGCTCGATCTCTCGAAGATCGGCACGCTGGGCGTCATCGGGCCGAACGCCAACAGCCGCCGCGCCCTGATGGGCAACTACTACGGCAGTTCTTCCCGCTATATCACCGTGCTCGAGGGAATTCAGGATGCCGTCGGCGATGAGATCCGCGTGCTCACCTCCAACGGAAGCGGGCTTTTTGAGGACCATACGGAATTCAACACCCAGCGCAACAACCTGGTGAGCGAAGCGCTCACCGTCGCGGAAAAGAGCGACGTCGTGCTGCTGGTGCTCGGGCTGGATGAACGGCTCGAGGCCGAGGAGCCGGACG
>CAZLMO010000095.1:0-1625 GCA_964560915.1 uncultured Oscillospiraceae bacterium | reverse complement strand
CTGCTCCTGCCGGCCGTGCAGCGTGAGATGGCCGAGGCCGTGCTCAGCGTGGGCAAGCCGACGGTGCTGCTGCTGATGGCCGGAAGCTGCCTCGACATCTCGGAGCTCGAGGGCCGCTGCGACTCCGTCCTGCTCTGCTGGTACCCCGGCGCGCGCGGGGGAAAGGCCGTCGCCGACCTACTCTTTGGCAAGGCCTCCCCTTCCGGCAAGCTGCCGGTCACGTTTTACCGCAATTCATGGCTTGCGGAGCACGATTTCTGCGACTACGGGATGGCCGGGCGCACCTACCGCTACCTCGACGAGGAGCCGCTCTATCCCTTCGGCTACGGCCTGACTTACGGAGACGTCTCCGTGACCGGAGCGGAACCGGGTGCTTCCGGCCATGAGGGCGTCATGTTCCGCGTCACCGCGAAAAACGGCGGCGTCATGGATACGGAGGACGTCATCGAGGTCTATGGGAAAGACGCATCTCCCTCCGCGCAAAAAAATCCGCGCCTCTGCGCCTACAAAAAAGTCTTTCTCGCCGCCGGCGAGGAGCGGACGTTTGAGATCACCCTCCCGCCGGAGACCTTTCTCGTGTATAACGACGCGGGGGAGCATGTCCCCGGCGCCGGGCGCTGCACGCTCTGGTTCGGCACCTGCCAGCCGGATGCCCGCAGCGCAAAACTGACCGGGAAACGCCCGGTGCGTCTCGAATGGAAGTACTGACCCCCGTATCCCGCCCGCAGCGCCGCGGCCTCTCCGTCTTGCCGGGCGGGGTAAGGCGGCGCGGAAACCACGCACGCAGATGCGTGGAAAGACCCGTGCGCCTCTCCGCAGACGGGCGGGGACTTATATCATCGCCTAACCGGTCATGAGAAACCGGGGGTTCTTTCTTCGCATGGATGGCAGCCTTTGCGGGAATCGCCCCGGCTTCCTTCCGGACAGCATTCCGCAAAGCAAAAGATCCGTGGCTTCCTTACGGAGGCACCGGATCTTTTTTATTCTTTTTTTATAAGATGCGCGACGGAGGTCATCCGTTTTGCCCGAGCAGGCCGTCCACGATTTTTTGAGTGTCGGCCGCCACCTCCTCGATGGAGCGCCCGGCGTCGACGCGGACGACGTTTTCCCGCTCCCGGAGCAGCGCAAACGCTTTCTCAAACTGCTCCCTTGTTCTTTCGATCAGCGCGGCATCCCGCTCAAAAATTTCAAAATGCTCCCGGCTGCCGCGGAGGTGGCCGTAGCACGTCTCCGGGTCGAGGTCGTAGAAAATGCAGAGATCCGGCTTCCGGACGGCTGGGCAGTCAAGATTCATGCGGACCACCCACTCCGGGTCGGTCTCCATGCCCTGATAGGCAAAGGAGGAATAATAGTACCGGTCGCAGACAACGTCGAAGCCGTGCGCGAGAAATTGGCCGATGCCGTTCTCCGGGTCGGCGTTGTGGCGGATGCGGTCGGCAAGAAAAAGCGCGGCCAACTCCTCCGGCGTGCGGGGGATGCCGCCGCCGAGGGTCTCCCGGATGATCCCGCCGATGCAGGATTCCGTCGGCTCCGCGGTGAGCTGCACCTTGCGGCCCTTCCCGCGCAGATACTCCGCCAGAAGCTTTGCCTGCTTCTCCCGGCCCTTGGCCTGGAGGTCCGGGTCC
>CAZLMO010000094.1:0-7097 GCA_964560915.1 uncultured Oscillospiraceae bacterium | reverse complement strand
TGGCCCTTCGCTTCCTCAAGGATCGCTCCGCAGACCGTACAGACCTGAGGCTCCGTACAGGTGGCCGCGGGGCCGGGCGTATGGCCTGCCGCCGCCTTAAGGATCGCTCCGCAGACGGTGCAGACCTGCGGCTCCGTGCAGGTGGCGGCGGGACCGGGCGTATGGCCTGTTGCCTCCTCGAGGATCTCCCCGCAGGCCATGCAGACCTGAGGCTCCGTGCAGGTGGCGGCGGGGCCGGGTTTATGGGTGTGGATCTGGCTCCCGACCAGAATGGCGGTCACGAGAAGCGCTCCTCCCGCCGAGGCGATCATCTTTTTGCTGACGCTCATGTACGGCAAAGCTCCCTTTCCTTTTCAATCCAATTTATTATATAAAATTTTTCCCGCATTTAAAAGGGGAGAAAGAAAAAGCGCGGAGATTTTGCCTTTTTTGCTTTTTGTTTATTATTTTCGCTGTCGATAATTGCCTTTACTTTTTTTTGGGCGTAAGTTATAATTTATCTATGCTCTTTCGTTTTTCGGATGGAAGCGGATCTGCTGTGGAGTGGAGAAAACATATAGAAAAGGATGTTACTTATGAATCTAACCGACAATGCGAAAGCCGTACTCGAGCGCAGATACCTTGTCAAGAATGAGAAGGGGGAATGCGTGGAAACTCCTGAGGACCTCTTCCGGAGAGTCGCCGCCGCTATCGCCACCGCCGACCGGAACTACGATCCCGAGGCCGATACCGCCGCCCTTGCGGAGCGATTTTATCAGAGGATGGTCAACCTCGAATTCCTGCCGAACAGCCCGACGCTGATGAACGCAGGCCGCCCGCTTGGCCAGCTTTCCGCCTGTTTCGTCCTGCCGGTCGAGGACAGCATGATCGACATTTTTGATTCCCTCAAAAATGCGGCGCTGATCCATCAATCCGGCGGCGGCACCGGATTCAGTTTCTCCAAACTCCGCCCGAAGGGCAGCACCGTCCGTTCCACCGGCGGGGTTGCCTCCGGCCCGATCAGCTTCATGAAAGTATTCAATATGGCCACCGAGGCCGTGAAGCAGGGCGGCACCCGCCGCGGCGCCAACATGGGCATTCTCCGCGTCGACCATCCGGATATCCTTGAATTTATCGACTGCAAAAAGAATAACAACGAACTCAACAATTTCAATATTTCCATCGGCGTGACGGAAGCCTTCATGGAAGCCGCCCAAAAGGGCGATCTCTACGACCTCGTGGATCCGCATACCAAAAAGGCTGTCGGTCAGCTGAACGCCTCCGAGGTCTATCAGAAGATCATTGACGGTGCCTGGAGAAACGGCGAGCCGGGCATCCTTTTCCTCGACCGGCTCAATCGGGATAATGTCGTCCCCGCGCAGGGCGAAATTGAAAGTACGAACCCCTGCGGCGAGCAGCCCCTTCTCCCTTACGAATCCTGCAACCTTGGCTCCATCAACCTCTCCGTCCTGACCAGGGAGACGGAGGATGGCGTCGAGATCGATTACGACCGCCTCGGCGAAATCGTCCGGGATGCCGTTCATTTTCTCGATAATGTCATTGACGTCAACCGCTACCCGCTCCCGCAGATCGACAAGACGACGAAGGCCACCAGAAAGATCGGCCTCGGCATCATGGGCTGGGCGGATCTTCTGCTCAAACTCGGTATCCCCTACTGCTCCGACGAGGCCGTCGACCTCGCCGAAAAACTGATGGGCTTCATCACGGAGAACGGCCGCGGAGAAAGCGAAAAGCTGGCCAAAATCCGCGGCGCCTTCCCACTCTTCGATGAAAGCATCTATAAAGACGGGGAACCGCTCCGCAACGCGACCGTCACCACCATCGCCCCGACCGGCACCCTCTCCATTATCGCGGGCTGCTCCTCCGGCGTCGAGCCGGTCTTTGCCTACGCCTATATCCGCAACATCATGGATAATACCCGGATGGTTGAAGTAAGCCCGGTGCTCAAATCCCTGCTCGAGGAGCGCGGCCTCGCCTCGGAAGAGCTCATGAACCGGATCGCCGAGCACGGTTCCCTCGCCCACATCATGGAGGTCCCGGAGGATATCCGCCGCGTCTATATCGCCGCGCACGACGTCAGCCCGGAATACCACATCCGGATGCAGGCCGCTTTCCAGAAACATACCGACAATGCCGTCTCCAAGACCGTCAACTTCAAGAATGAAGCCACGCAGGATGAGGTACGCCATGTGTTCGACCTCGCGTACAGCCTCGGCTGCAAGGGCGTAACCATCTACCGCGACGGCAGCCGGGATTCCCAGGTGCTGAACATCGGCAAGGATGAGAAAAAGGATCCCACCGCTCTTGCAACCGTTGTGGAGCATTCGATTGTCCCAAGGCCGAGACCCGACACCGTCTTCGGCATCACGGAGCGGATGCGGATCGGCTGCGGCAATCTCTATGTCACCGTCAACTACGACAAAGACGGCATCTGCGAGATCTTCACCAACACCGGCAAGGAGGGCGGCTGCCCGAGCCAGTCCGAAGCGACCGCAAGGCTCATCTCCGTCGCCCTTCGCAGTGGCATCAGCATCGATGAGATCATCAAGCAGATCCGCGGCATCCGCTGCCCGTCCACCATCCGTCAGCCCGGCCTCAAATGCACGAGCTGCCCGGATGCAATTGCCAGAGTCATCAAAAAGGTTTACGACATGCAGGTCAAAGGCATGGCGGTCTCCCCGGAGAGCATGAGCGCCGACGCGCCTCAGGTGGAAATCGAGAATCCCAATAAGCACACCCTGAAATATTGCCCGGAGTGCGGCGAGCTTCTGGAGCACGAGGGCGGCTGCGTCTCCTGCCGTTCCTGCGGCTGGTCGAAATGTAACTGAACAATATAAAAATGCCGGTGAAGAGATGCTCTTCACCGGTATTTTTGCACGCCGATATATGGTTTGTAGAAAATTACACGGCAGGAAAACCGTCAAAGATGTTTGCGGCCGGTTTGCCGTGGTCTTAGGCCGGCAAACCTGATCGCACGTTTTTGCATGCGGCAAAAAGCAACAGGCTCGATACGCGGCCCCTACTTGTTCCGCGAACATCCGCCTATTAAAATTCCTGCCCCCTATGGTTCAAATTGAGTTCATAAAGGAACTATGTTATACTGAAGCTGCAAAAGGAGGCGGGAGCATGGCGAATATTCTGGTTGTGGAGGACAACGCGGAGCTGCGTAGGCTGATGCGGATTTACCTCAAACGCGCCGGCCACGACGTCTATGAGGCGGAAAACGGCGCCGCCGCGCTCGACGTAATGGAGCATATCAGCATCCATCTGATCGTCATGGATCTCATGATGCCCGTGATGGATGGCTACGAGCTGACCGCGGAGATCCGCGGCGCGAATCTCACGATTCCGGTGCTGATCGTCTCGGCAAAAGATACGCTCAACGATAAGCGGGAGGGATTCCGCCGGGGAGCCGACGACTATATGACCAAGCCGGTCAACATGGAGGAAATGCTGCTCCGCATCGAGGCCCTGCTCCGGCGCTGCAACATGATGCGGGAATCCGTCACGGAGATCGGCGGCTGCACCCTCGATTCGGATGCGCTCTCCATCTCGGATCAGAAAACCGCCGTGCCGCTGCGCCGAAAAGAATATCTTCTGCTGCGGATGCTCCTCTCCTATCCGAACAAAATTTTCTCGCGGCAGAACCTGATGGATGAAATCTGGGGCTACGACAACGATTCCGACCCCCGCACCGTGGATACGCATATCAAGCGTCTGCGCGAAAAGCTATCTGGCTTTACAGGATTTGAGATTCAGACCGTACGCGGGCTGGGATACCGCGCCGTGTTGAAAGAGAAGCCTTCCCTATGAAAAGCCGTGCGGTCTCAGCGCGGGCCGATGGTTTCCGGGATATCCGGTTATGAGACCGCGGCCATGCACGCCCATTATTCGCGCAAAAAGATTTTCATTCTTTGCCCGGTTCGGGGATTCTGGCCGTGCGCGGGCCGAGATACCGGGCCGCGCGGAAAGAAAGGAGCCTTTTTTATGAAACGAATCCGTTTCCGGCTGACTCTGACGTTTTTTGTTGTCGTCGCGCTCAGTTCCGCCTATACGCTGACCTTATCGGCACTGATCCGGAACAACCATATTCTGGAGCGGGAGGATCTTGAGCATCTGATCTCCGAATATGCGATCAAGGATTTTATTTTGCTGCTGATTTCCGCCTGTTTTGTGATCGGCATGGTCATTCTGATGTCCCGCCGCACGTCAAACCCGATCGTGGAGCTTTCCAAGGCGGCGGAACAGATCGCCTCCGGGAATTTCGACGTGCAGCTGAGTTTCCGGGAACGCGCCGCCGGGAGGACGCTCGAATATCAGGAATTGCAGCGGAATTTCAACCTGATGGTGAAAGAGCTTAAAAGCAACGAATACCTGCGAAAAGATTTTATTTCCAACGTCTCCCATGAATTCAAAACACCGCTCTCCATTATCGGAGGCTACGCAAAACTTTTACAAATCGGCGGCCTCTCCGGGGAGGAGCAACAGGAATATGCCGGGCTCATCGCCGAAGAGACGGAGCACCTGACCGAGATGACCGGGAATCTGCTGCGCATCTCGCGCCTCGACAGCCAAAGAATCATTGGGGAAAAGCGGGCGTTTTCCCTCGACGAGCAGATCCGGCAGACCATTCTTCAGTTGGAGCCGAAATGGCGCGCTAAAAAGCTGGGATTCGACGTGAGCATGCCCGAAATTTTCTTTACCGGCGACGAGGATCTGCTCTCCTGCGTCTGGTTCAATCTGCTGGATAACGCGGTCAAATTTTCCGATCCCGGCGGCGGCATATCCGTCTCCCTCCGGAAAGAAAACGCCGCCGTGACCGCCCGTTTTGTGAACGGAGGTGCCGGTGTTTCGGAGGAGACGGCCGCCCGGGCGTTCGAGCTGTTTTATCAGCAGGAGGGCGAACACCGGAAAGAGGGCTCCGGCCTCGGGCTTGCCCTTGCAAAACGGATCGTCGAGCTTCACGAAGGCAAAATTTTCATGGAAACAACATCTGAAAAGCAGGTTGCCTTTACGGTTGAGCTCCCCTGCTGATGTTTTTTCGGGACAAAACTATCGGGTATTGCCGCTCTTCGCCTTGCCTTTGTTCCCGCGGAATTTCTCCCGCGGCGGAAATTTGAAATTCCTCCCGGCGGTGGGCAAGCATTTTCGGTTCAAATATAGTTCACATCAAATGGTAAGATAGAAGTATCACGGAAACGAAAGGCGGTGCCTTTATGACAACCGGCATCAACCTCTGGGATAAGGAAGTATGGTCCTTCATCGTGACGCTGACTCTGCTCTTTTTTGCCATGTTGGCGGCGAACACCCTGCGAAACCTGATCCCCGCCCTCCGCCGGCTGATGATCCCCAGCTCCGTCCTCGGCGGCTTTCTGATCCTGTTCGCCGGGTATCTTTATCGGGAGATCACCGGCAATCCCCTGCTCCCGACCTCCACGCTGGAGACGCTCACCTATCACGGGCTCGGGCTCGGGTTCGTGGCGATGTCTCTGCGCAATACGGAGCTGCAGAAAGACCGCTCGATGAAAACCGGCGGATTTGACTCCGGCGTCACCGTCGTCGCGACCTATCTGATGCAGGCGGTCATCGGCATGGCCGTTTCGATTGGCTGCTACTATCTTCTCGGCAGTTTCTTTGCCTCCGGCATGCTGCTGCCCCTCGGCTATGGGCAGGGGCCGGGCAACGCCTACACCTGGGGCCGTACCTATGAAAACAGCTACGGCTTCGTCAACGGCACGAGCTTCGGGCTCACCGTCGCGGCCATGGGGTTTATCGCGGCAAGCATCGGCGGCATCATCTATCTCAATATTTTGCGAAAAAAGGGCCGTTTTTCCCGTGAGATCGGTTCCTCCTGTGAATCGGAGCGCGTCACGCTCAACGATGTGGTGGGAGACGGAGAAATCCCGCTGACCGAGGCGATGGATAAATTCACGATCCAGGTCTCCCTGGTCTTTCTGGCCTACAGCATGGCGTATCTTTTTCTGCTCGGCGTCAACGCGCTGGCGGATTCCGGGGTGCTCGGCGGCTTCGGAAGCGTGCTCAAAACGACGCTCTGGCCGTTTAACTTTTTGCTCGGCACCATCTTTGCCCTGCTGCTCAAGGCCGTGCTCAACAAGCTGAAAAAGAAAGGGGTTATCCGCCGGGAATACATGAACAATTTCCTTCAAAACCGTATCTCCGGTTTTATGTTCGACATTATGGTGGTGGCCTCCATCGCCGCAATCGACCTCTCCGCCTTCACCCACCGGAATTTTGTGGTCCCTCTGGTGCTTTTCTGCCTGCTGGGAGGCGTGGCGACCTATTTCTATCTGACTATCGTCTGCAAAAAAATCTTTCATCTCTACCGGGATGAGGCGTTTCTCTCCCTTTACGGCATGCTGACCGGTACCGCCAGCACCGGCATCATTTTGCTGCGCGAGGTCGACCCAAAATTTGAGACCCAGGCTGCCAACAACCTTGTCTATCATCAACCGTGGGCGATCCTGTTCGGGTTTCCGATGCTGCTGCTTCTGAGCGTAGCCCCGATAAGCATTGAAAAATCCTGGTTGACGCTCGGTGTCGTAATGGCTCTTTTCCTCATCATGAATGTGATCTCTTTCCGGGCCTACATTTTTAAAAGACATAAAAAAATGGACCAATAGGCCCAAAATTAAAACCGCAGATTAAATGCCTGCCATGCGCAAGCGCTGAAAGAGCATGATCCCGATTCGCCTCTCAAGAGGCGCTGAAAATTCAGCGTCCACATCACCTGCACGGCATCTGCCAAAACGATTATGCTCCGAGAACTTTTTGCTTTGAGCAGAATGATGGGTGGTCCTTTGCTTCGCCCTATGCCAAAACTGCAAGAGAAAATCCTGCGGGGCCTTTTTGTGTTATCGGTTTTTGTGTAAAACGCGGCGCCCTCCGCTTCCATTCAGGAGGCGGAAGGAACTGCATATAAACCGGGATCCATGGCTGCAGCCTCCTTCGCCGCCCGGCGTACGCGGTCAAGATAGGCGCTGCCGTCGGAGAGTACCTCCAAAAGCGGAAGCACCATTTTCCCTTTATCCGCAATGGCGCGGATATACTCGAACGGTTCGGCCAGATTCAGCGCTTCC
>CAZLMO010000093.1:0-7255 GCA_964560915.1 uncultured Oscillospiraceae bacterium | reverse complement strand
CTTCTGATCCGGGCGACCGAGGAGACCGTCCTCAGCCGGGTTCCGCCCCGCGTGGAGATCCGGAAGCAGTCGCCTCTGGAGCTTCCGCATGTGCTCGTGCTCATCGACGACCGCGAGAATCTGCTGATGGGCGCGCTGGATGCAAAGATTGGGAGCCTGCCGCTCCTCTACGATTTCGACCTGATGGAAGGCGGCGGTCATATCGCCGGTTACCGGGTCGATTCGCCGGAGCTTCTCGGCCGGGTGGCCGGCGCTCTTGAAACGCTGCGCGACCAAAGTGGCGACGGCTTTTTATTCGCCATGGGTGACGGCAATCACTCCTTCGCCGCGGCAAAAAGCTACTGGGAAGCGCTGAAACCTACGCTCTCCCCCACCGAGCGGGAAACTCACCCCGCCCGCTATGCGCTGGCCGAGATCATCAACCTTTACGATCCGGCGATGCCCTACGAGGGCATGAACCGGCTCCTGACGAACATCGACCCCGACGCGGCTCTCGCGGAGATGGGGTTGGATCTTTCTCGCCTGCCGGATTTGCAGGCGCTGCAGCCGATCCTCGACCGATGGCTGGAATCCCACCCCGAGGCTCAGCTCGAATATGTGCACGATGCTCACACCTGCCGGGAGCTCGGTAAAAAGCCGCGCAGCCTTGCCTTCACTTATGAAACTTTCGACAAGGAAGGCCTGTTCGACGTGGTGCGGAAAAACGGCCGCTTCGTCCGCAAGAGCTTCGCAATGGGGCATCCGTACGAAAAGCGGTATTATCTTGAAGCCAGAAAAATAAGATGACTTCATAAAGTGTGATTTGTTCCCAATGGGTTCGGAATAAAAATTTCATCTCTGACAGGGGGTGTTTTATGGAAAAAAGGCCGTCGTGTCTTTTTCGCAATCCCGATGTCCGAAGGATAGAAGCAACCGTTTTTTATGAAATCTCCCTTGTTTTTTTCAACAATCAGAGAAATTCTTATACACTTGCTTGCGCGTATTGCGGAAAAAGGTTATACTGATTCAGTAACATTCAGTAAACGAGGTGAAAAGATGGAAAAAGAAAATAAATTCCTGCTCTGGTTTGATGAGTTGGAACGAAGCGATGTTTCTATCGTTGGAGGTAAATCCTCTTCCCTTGGCGAAATGACTTCCAAAACGGACGTTCCCGTTCCGTACGGCTTCGCCACGACCGCCCGCGCCTATCGGTACTTTCTGGAATCCACCGGCCTGAAAGACGAAATGTACGCGATGCTCAAGGGCCTTGACGTCGATAACTCTGAAAAGCTCCATGAGGTCTGTTCCGCTATCCGCACCAAATTTGTCGAAAAACAGATGCCGGCCGATCTGGAAAAGGCCATCAAAGACGCCTATATCGAGCTTGCCGCGCGTATCCGCCGCGACTGCCCGGAGCTCATCGGCGACGATCTGCCGCTGGTGGCCGTCCGCTCCAGCGCGACCGCTGAGGATCTGCCGGATGCCTCCTTCGCGGGCCAGCAGGATACGTATCTCAACGTGGTCGGCGGCGACGAGGTTGTCAGAAAAGTCAAGGAGTGCTACGCCTCCTGCTTTACGGACCGCGCCACGTTCTACCGCGAAAAACAGGGCTACGATCATATGAATCTCGCCCTCTCCGCTGCCATCCAGATGATGGTCTTCTCCAAAGCCTCCGGCGTCATGTTCTCCGTGAACATCTCAAACGGCGACGACACCAAGATCATCATCGAGGGCGCTTACGGCCTCGGCGAATATGTCGTTCAGGGCATTGTCACGCCGGACGACTATATCGTGGACAAGGCAGCGATGCGGATCGTCTCCAAGGACGTCCATGTCCAAAACGTCATGTATGCCTGCAAGGTCGGCGGCGACTGTGAAGAACGCGCCGTGGATCCGGAGGCCGCCGGCCGGCAGAAGCTGACCGATGAGCAGATTCTGGAACTTGCCGAGTATGCCAAGCGGCTGGAGAATCATTACGGCTGCTACATGGATATCGAGTGGGGCATCGACGAGCGCACCGGCAAGACCTGGCTGCTGCAGGCGCGCCCCGAGACCGTCTGGAGCCGTAAAAACAAAAAGAACGCCGAAAGTTCCGCCCGCGAAGTCATCGTAAAGGGCCTGCCCGCCAGCCCGGGCCTCGTCTCCGGGAAGGCGCATGTGATCCTGAGCCCGGAGCATATCGACCAGTTCCACGACGGCGAGATCCTCGTCACCGAAATGACCGCGCCGGACTGGGTGCCCGCCATGAAGAAGGCCAAGGCCATAGTCACCAACTCCGGCGGCATGACCTGCCACGCCTCCATCGTCAGCCGGGAGCTCGGCATCCCCTGCATCGTCGGCACCAAGAGCCGCGGCAATGCCTGCACCGAGGTCATCACCGACGGCATGGAGATCACCGTCGACGCGAACAACGGCGTCGTATATAGGGGCATCGTGGAGGAAAAGAAGCCCGAGGCCGCCCCGGCGGCCGCCGTCGCCGCGGAGACTTTCCCGGTCACCGGCACCAAAATCTACATGAACCTCGGCGACCCGGATCTGGCCGAAAAATACGCTCCGCTCCCCTGCGACGGCATCGGCCTGATGCGCGAGGAATTCATTTGGACCACCTACATTCATGAGCACCCGCTTTATCTGATCAAATCCGGCCATCCGGAAAAAGTCGTTGACCAACTGGCCGAAGGCTTCCGCCGGGTCTGTCAGGCGATGGCTCCCCGCCCGGTCACGCTGCGCTTCTCCGATTTTAAATCGAGCGAGTACCGCGACCTCAAGGGCGGCGATGAATTCGAGCCCAACGAGCCTTCCGCTTTACTCGGCTGGAGAGGCGCCTCCCGCTACTACGACCCGAAATACATCGAGGGCTTCCGCCTTGAGTGTCAGGCGGTTCGCAAGGTGAGAGAGGAATACGGCCTCAAGAACCTGCATGTCATGATCCCATTCTGCAGAACCGTCGCGGAGTGCGAAAAGGTTGTCGCCATCATGGCGGAGCAGGGCCTGCGCCGCGGACCGGACTTCAAGGTCTGGCTGATGGCGGAGATCCCGGCCAACATCATCCTCGCCGACCAGTTCAACCAGTTTGTCGACGGCTATTCCATCGGCTCCAACGATCTGACCATGCTGGTGCTCGGCTGCGACCGCGACAACGACACGGTTTCCCACATCTTTGATGAGCGCAACCTTGCCGTTAAACGTGCCGTCAAGCATCTGATCGAAGCCGCCCACAAGGACGGAAAGACCGTCTCCATCTGCGGGCAGGCGCCGAGCGTCTACCCGGAATTTGCGGAATTCCTCGTGCGTTCCGGCATCGACAGCATCTCCGTCAACCCGGATCGTGTCAAATTCACCCGCAAGATGGTCGCCCAGGTCGAGCAGCGCATCATGCTGGATGCCCTCACCAACCGTGGCCGCATCCTGGATACCGACGTGATTTGGTAATACGCTTTCCCTATAAAAAAGAAACTGCCGCGATTTCCCTGAAGTCGCGGCAGTTTCTTTTTTATCCGACGGCCCTTTCCGGGCCGCCCGTTGCGTTTTGTTTTGGATCAGTAATTTTCGGCGCGGAGCTGGAAATAGGACTGCGGATGTCCGCAGACCGGGCAGATTTCCGGCGCGTTCTCGCCGATGTGGATATGGCCGCAGTTGGAGCATTTCCAGATCACGATGGAGCCTTTTTTGAAGACCTCGCCGCTCTTGACATTTTCAAGAAGTTTGAGGTAACGCTCCTCGTGGAGCTTTTCGATCGCGGCAACGCCCTCGAATTTGGCGGCGATTTCATCGAAGCCCTCTTCTTTGGCCTCTTTGGCGAAGGTCGCGTACATCTCGGTCCACTCGTAATGCTCGCCTCCGGCGGCGGCGACAAGGTTCTCGGCCGTGGATTTGATCTCTCCACCCTCCAGGTATTTGAACCAAAGTTTGGCGTGCTCTTTTTCGTTGCCGGCGGTCTCTTCAAAAATGTCTGCGATCTGGTTGAAGCCCTCTTTTCTTGCCTTGCCGCTAAAATAGGTGTACTTGTTTCTGGCCTGGGATTCGCCCGCAAAAGCGGTCATCAGGTTTTGTTCGGTTTTGCTGCCTTTGAGTTCCATAATATCCTCTCCTTTTTTCATCGCAGTCGGTTTATTCTTCCATGATCGGGACAAAATCGGCGACGCCGTGTTTGCAGATCGGGCAGATAAAATCTGGCGGAAGCACTTCGCCTTCATAAATATACCCGCAGATCAGGCACCTCCAGCCTTTGATCCCCTTGGCCGACTTGAATTTCGGTTTGATGTTTTGCTGATAGTATGTGTATGTGACGGAATCTCCATCACCCAGAACCTCCGCATCGTCGATATCCGCAATGAACATGATGTGGGTACCGAGGTCGATCTCCTGCACGACCGTTCCGGAGAATACGGCGTTGGCGTGTTCCGTCAGATGAAGAATTCCGTTCTCTCCGCGTGCCGCGCCCGGGAGCCCCTCAAATTTGTCGGCATCCTTGCCGCTCTGAAAGCCGAAACGCTTGAAGAGGTCGAACGGCGCGGTGACATCCAAAACGGATACGCTGAATTTACCTGTCTTTTGAATCATTTCACACGTCAGATTCAGTTTGTTGATGGCGATGCTGGCGCGCAGCGGCGTGCTCGTCACCTGGGAAAAGGTGTTGATGATACAGCCGTTGTCCTTTTCGCCGTCCCTCGCGCTCAAAACAAAAAGACCGTAGCTGATTTTAAATAGTGCCTTATTATCCATGATCCTTCTCCTTTCCTGATGGGTCTATTTCTGTTCCGCCGCATTCCGCACAGATCCCCATAAACACAAGTTCGTAACCGAGGATCTGGAATCCGGCGGCCTCACTGACTCTCTCTTCGACGCCGTGAAGCTCCGGCATCATGACGTCCCGCACTTTTCCGCACCGGATACAGCGGATATGGTAATGCTTCATCACATTCCAGTCGTAATGGGCGGGGCCGCCCGCCACTTTGATCTCCGTGATTTCCCCCTCCTGCGCAAGCCTGCCGAGGATCCGGTAGACCGTCGCTTTGCTGATACCGGGAAACTTCCTGTGGATCCATGCGTAGGCTTCCTCGGCGGTCGGATGGTCCAGCGCGCGGAGAGACTGCAAAACGATATCTTTCTGCAGCGTATTCTTCATTCTTCCGCCTCCATAACTAGGAATTGTTTTTATTTGATTATAGCAACATTTTGTGAAAAGTCAACCTCTTCCGGCCACTTTTTCATATTTTTTTTGCTTTCGCAGATACTAAGGGTATTCCGGTATAGGAGGGAAAGTAAAAAACGAAATGATAGAAAACAAAGACACCGTTAATTTACTGAAAGAATGCGACGCCGGGGTGAAAATGGGCGTCACTTCCATCGACGAGGTCCTGCCGTCCGTAAAAAGCCTCGGACTGAAAACGATGCTTTCAAACTGCAAAGAAAATCACCAGAAGCTGGGCAGCGAAGCCCGGAGCCTGTTGGAGCAGCACAATGCCGAAGGTAAGGAGCCGAGCCCAATCGCCGAAGGAATGAGCTGGTTCAAAACGAACGTCAAGCTGGCGGTGGATTCCGATGATGAAACCGTGGCCGATCTGATGATCGACGGCTGCAACACAGGCGTCAAATCCCTGAATCGTTATCTGAATCAATATCAGAATGCGGATGAACAGGCAAAGAGTGTCGCCCGGCGCCTGGCCGAGGCCGAGGACCGTCTGGCGAGGGATATCCGTTCCTATCTCTGAGCACGGTGCTCAAAAAAAGAGCCCGCCTTCGCGGCTCCCTTTTGGTTGGAGCTCCCGGAGGCGGGCATTTTTTGTTTTTTATGAAGTCAGTTTACCCTGTAGGTTGCTCCGCAGGCTGACGGCCGCCTGCACATTGTTGATGATAAGCGCGTCGGTGATGCCGTATTCGCTGATGAGCTTGCCGATACTTTTGCAGGATTTGCGGATGTCGACGACGACGATCTCCTCAAAATAATCAATCATATAGGGCACAAACGCATTACCATAGGATTCCTTAAAGATCAGCAGCCTCCGGCCGTTGTGGTTTTCGGTCTGAATGACGGTCAGGGGCTGGTCGCCGCAGATAAACATGGAGGCGTAGCTCTTCGCATTGCCGTTGATCGCGCTGCCGGAGTAGGAGGCGCCGCCGCTGTAATAGGTCATGGTATAGGAGGTTCTGGGGTAGTGGCCGACCGTGTAATCCGGATTGGCCAGCAGGCAGGCCGGATGCGGTTCGGCCGTATAGCCGTAAAGGGTGCCGATAAAGCCGGTGTTGACGACGGTCGTATAGCTGGAAATCTCTCGCGGCGTCATCCCGATGGCGTCACACATCGCGGCGGAGGCATAATAGGCGCCGAGGCTGGTCCAGTGGTGGTCGGTGCGGTAATAGAGGTATTCGCCGCTGTGCTGCTCCATCAGGCCCGCCGCATCGACGGTGGTGACGCCGGACATCATGGAGTAGGTGTTGGAAATGAACGAGGACTGGCTGTCGTAGGTATTCGCATAGCCGGAGGGCGCGTTGAAAGCGCAGCTTTTCGGCACCAGCAGGCTGATGACCTGAACGGATGGGTATTTTGCGGCAAAATCCGTCAAAATGGAGGCGTAGGCGCTGCTGCCGGAGGAATTGGAGCCGAAATATTCGAGCGCGTAGTCGCCGCAGACCAGCACGTTGCCGGAATAATAGGCGTTGATCGTGTTGTGGTAATGGACGCCGCTCGCCGTCTCATCGCAGATCTCCGTGGTCTGCGGCTCGGTGACGGTGTTTGCCACAGTTTGGGCGGTGGCATCCGCCGTGGTCTGTGCGGAGGCCTCTGCCGTGGCCTGTGCTGCCGGGATTTTTTCCGAGTAGCCGCAGACCGTGCAGGTGCGGGTATCCCCTTCCGTCACGAACCGATGCCCCTTCGCCTCCTCAAGCACTGCCCCGCAGACCGTGCAGACCTGGGGCTCCGTGCAGGTGGCCGCGGGCCCCGGCGTGTGGCCCTTCGCCTCCTCGAGGATTGCTCCGCAGACCGTGCAGGCCTGGGGCTCCGTGCAGGTGGCCGCAGGGCCGGGCGTGTGACCCTTCGCCTCCTCAAGAACTTTCCCGCAAACCGTGCAGACTTGTGGCTCCGTGCAGGTGGCCGCGGGGCCGGGCGTATGAGTATGGATCTGGCTCACGAAAATGATGGCGGTGATGAGAACGGCGACTCCCGCCGCAACAATCATTTTTTTGCTGACGCTCATGAACGGCAAAGCTCCCTTTCCTTTTCAATCCAATTTATTATATAAAATTTTTCCGCCGTTTTAAAGGGGCAAAAGAAAAA
>CAZLMO010000092.1:0-7496 GCA_964560915.1 uncultured Oscillospiraceae bacterium | reverse complement strand
ATCCCATAACGCTGTCGCGTTCTGGTATAATAACCGCAAGTCGGCTATTATACCGTGATTCCAATGGCCCGCCTACGGCGATGGCCAATTATACCATAACGCTGTCGCGTTCTGGTATAATAACCGCAAGTCGGCTATTATACCGTGATTCCAATGGCCCGCCTACGGCGATGGCCAATTATACCATAACGCTGTCGCGTTATGGTATAATAACCGCAAGTCGGCTATTATACCACTATTCCAATGGCCCGCCTACGGCGATGGCCAATTATCCCATAACGCTGTCGCGTTATGATATAATAGCCGAAAGGCCGCTGAATAGCCGAAAGCCGGCCATGATACCGTGATTCCATGACCCGCCTGCCGGTGGCCGGCTCCGCAAACAAAAAATATTCCGGGCCTGCGGATGCAGAGCTTTGCAAAGCGAAAGGAAGGAACGGATGGCGAACTGCCTGAGATACAAATGTCTGGTCCTTGACCACGACGACACCGTGATGGACAGCACACGGGAGATTCATTACCCGGCGTTTCTCAAAGCCATGGAGGTTTTGCGGCCCGGCATCACCATGACGCTGGAGGATTATTACCGGATCAATTTTCACCCGGGGCTTCCAACCTATTACCATGACGTGGTCTGTCTGACGGAGCAGGAGCAGGAGCAGGAGTACCGGATCTGGCAGGACTATGTGCAGGCGCATATACCGGAAGTTTACCCCGCCATGCGCCGCATCATCGAGCGCCAGAAGGCGGAGGGCGGCTTCGTCTGCGTCGCTTCCTATTCGGTCGGTCAAAATATTCTGCGGGATTACCGGGATAACAATTTGCCGGGGCCGGATCTCGTTTACGGCTGGGAGCTGCCGCCGGAGCAGAAAAAACCGTCGCCGTTTCCGCTTGAGGATATCATGCGGCGGCTCCGGCTTCAACCGTCGGAGCTGCTGGTCGTGGATGACCAGAGATCCGGCGCGGAGATGGCCTGTTCCTGCGGGGTGGAATTTGCCGCGGCCGGGTGGGCCTATGAAGTTCCGGAGATCCGGGATTTCATGAATAAGGCCGGCAGATATTATTTTGCGTCGGAAGAGGCGCTTGAGCAATTCCTTCTCGGAAAGGATTAAAAATCCGGTTTCGGAAGGAATGCTTAAGAGATTCTTTCCCCAAAAAGCAGAAAGAATTCCCAAATGGCTCCACGAATGCCGCCTGCCCGGTATTTTTTAACTTTTTCCGCAGGAGAAGAAGATTCCCCGCACCTTTCGCAGATGGCCCGGGCCTTGCACCCCGGGCGCTTCCCCGGTATTTTATTCATTTCGCCGGCGGCCCTGCCGGACAGCTTTACAGGAGGTTTTTATGAATTACGCTTTCCTGATTTTCTGCATGGTGATTTCCGTTTTGCTCTCCATCGGGCTGCCGATTGCGCTGCCCATTATCTGGAGGAAAAAGACGCACGCCCGCCTGCTTCCGGCGGCGGTCGGCGCGGCGATATTTATTTTGTTTGTGCTGGTTCTCGAGCGGCTGCTGCACAGCGTGGTTCTGAAGCAGCCGGCAATCATAGGGAATACGGTGCTGTATGTCCTGTATGCGGGTTTCGCGGCAGGCATCTTTGAGGAGACCGGCCGCTGGTTTGCCTTTCGCTTCCTGCTGAAGAAATACCGGGAGCGTGAGGCCGCAATTACCTATGGAATCGGTCACGGCGGGATCGAGGCCATTTTAATCACCGGCATCTCCATGGCCGCCAATCTGGCGCTGGTTGTCATTTTGGCGTTGAACGGAGAAGCGGGTCTTTCGGCCATCGTCGGCAGCGAAGAGACGGCCACCTTGGTTTCCACCTATCAGTCGACCGCGCCGGTGCTGTTTTTGGTCGGCGGGCTTGAGCGCGTGACGGCCATGGCGCTGCACATCGCGCTTTCCATCCTTGTTTTTCGCGCCGTCCGGGAACATAAAGCCGGCTACTGGCTGTTGGCGATCCTGTTCCACGCGCTTGTGGATTGCTTTGCCGTGCTGTACTCCGTCGGCGTGATCGCCAATATTTGGGTGATCGAACTCGGCGTCCTTGTGATGACCGCCGGGATCGCGCTCCTCGCTCTCCGGGCTTACCGGGCGATGGGGGAGAATCTCTCCCCTGAAGACGGGGAACCGATTTACGGGCCGGAGGAGAGCATCCTCCCGGAAGAAAACGAACGGACCTACGAGCCGGAAGAGCTCTTCCCGACCGGGGAACAATCGGCGGGGCCGGAGGAGCTTTTCCCAACGGAAGAGGCGCCCCTTTTGGAAGAAGAGGAATATTCTCCGGAAAAAGCGGAGCAAAATACGCCGCAGAAAGAGCCGTAAGAACCGGGGCAAACCGTAAAAAAATACAAAAAGCGCATGAGCATGAGAGATTATAAAAATACGACCTGATTTCCGCCCGCCGCCGAATCCCCCGGCCGGGAATGGCAGCGTACCGGATATGGCCTTTGAACGGAGACGAAAAACATGGAAATGGAAGAAAAGATCGACCTGATGACGGGGAAAGACCAGTATGCCGGCTACGATGCCTGCATGGAGCTGCTTGCGGAGAGCAGGCAGTCGGATGCGGTATATGCTTATCTGGATCGCTTCGCGGAGATGATGGACAATAAAAACTCCTATGCCCGGACGCGCGGCCTCCTGCTGATCGCGGCCAACGCCAGATGGGATACCTCCGGGAAGATCGACGCCCTGCTCGACCGATATCTTGCGCACATTCTGGATGAAAAGCCCATCACGTCGCGGCAGTGCATCCAGGCGCTTCCGGAGCTCGCGGAATTTAGACCGGAGCTGAAGGAGCGGATCCTCCGGGCGCTGGAGACGGCGGATCTTTCGCAGTATAAAGATACCATGCGCCCCCTGATTCAAAAGGACATCGCCGCCGCCGCGGAACAGATCAAAAAATAATACAAAGAGCAAAAAACAGAAGAATCATACGAAACGAATCACGATTGGGCGGGCCGCCTCCGAATCGGCGGCGCTTTCTTTTACGGAACGGATCGTTTTAACGGATATGCCGTTTGGCATGGGATTTATCACCGCCGCAGCCGCCGAAGACGTAAAATTCGAATTTTCATAAAAAGAACGGAGCCTCCCGGTGGAAGCTCCGTTTTTTTATAGGAACAAATTCCTGCCGCGGCCTTTTCTCATCTGCTCTGCGGCAATGGCGCCCGGTCGTACCAAAAATGGCCGGAGCGCGTTTCCGGAAAACGGATTCCGGCGTGCATCCGCCTTTTTTTGCGGGGCGTGCCTTCGATTCGGCCGCGCGCCGGATTTTTTGCAGCCGAAGCGCTTTTTCACGGCCTTCTGCGGTTCATTTTCTGCGCAGGATGATCTCCACAAAATTCATATATTTCCCGGCGCCGGCCTTCATGGATTTTCGGTCGCCGACGGCGTATTCGTTATCGGTGGCGAGCCAGTCGTTCCAGCACTCCTCGTTGCCCTCCATCTCCCGGATAGAGAGGATCTCGGCCTCTTGCGTCTGCCGGATGAGGTTTCCCCAGTAGTCCGCGTCGTGGAGATAATCAAGCTGTTCCGGAGTCCAGGAGAGCAGGAGCTCCGGCGGCAGGTTGTCGTGGCAATCCTTTTTCATGCCGGGTACGGCGATATAAAGGCCGCCGCCGTGCTTTATGAGCGGGAGCAGGTGCGTGCCGAGGTATTCCGGATCGCGGCCAAAGAAATTGTAGGAATCCGTGCAGACCACCGCGTCAAAGAATTCCTCCGCAAACGGCAGGTCGACGGCGTCGGCGTGGATCGGGATGATCTCCTCCGAAGAGAGACCCATCCGGTCAAAGAAACGCTTGTTTTCGGTGGCGCTGATCCAGAGATCGGTGGCGAAGACGCGGAACCCGTATTCTTTGACGAGAAAAACGGAGGTCAGCCCGCGCCCGCAGCCGAGATCTAAAACTGTCGCGCCCTGCGGGATTTCGTGGTTCTGCAAAAGCTCCTCTTCGAGCTTGAGGGGGTTCGGCCCCATAATAAGGTCTTTTATAAATGAGAAATCGTATTTTTCGGCTTTGTTGTATTTCATAGTAGGAAGTCCTTTCTTATGGTATGATGTGGCCCGGAAGAAAGAACGGAACGCGGGATCCATACAAAAAAGGACGGCGCATGATGCGACGTCCCCACAAAGCTCTTTGGCCCGTGTCCGCTGGCGCCGCTTCCGTATGGAACATCCCCAAGGGCAAAGCTAAGCTAAGCGGAATTTTTCCGCTTTTCCGGATCTATCTGCTTTGCCGTGCGTTCCTTACAGAACCAACTCCAAAAAGACACTTCCCATTTCATTGATACTATTATTATACCGAAAAAAAAGCGGCTGTCAATACGGTATCTGCCGGGTGGGAAGGCCTCTTCCCCGATCCGGCTCCCGCCGGCGTTCCCCTCCACCGCTTTTTCCGCGCATCCCCGCGCCGCTCACTCGCTTTTCGGAATGACACCGTAAAAATGCAGAATATTGAGATCCTCCGGCATATCGGTGCCGTGGTTGCCAAGGCCGCCCTCGATCTCGTGGCAGCCGTGATCCGGCGCGAAACCGATCAGCGTATCGTGGCGCTTCCAATTTTCCTTGACGGCATTTGCCAGGATGTCGAATTCGGCGATATCGGCTTTCAGGGCATCCAGCGTCTCCGCGCCCTCCGGCGCGTGCAGGTGCACGTTGGTGTCGTAGTCGTCGTTATAGACGATCAGAAGGTCGTAGCCGTCCTGCCCGATCAGCTCCAGCGCCTTCCGGTTGACCTCCTCGTTGGTCTCATAGATGAAATAATCCATCTCCCGCTCCCGGAAGATGATCGACATGCTGGAATCCGCGACCGCGATGAGTGCGGCCTTTTTGCCGGCGCGCAGCACGGCGTCAAACAGGGTATCGATCCGGATGACCGGCCGCGCATATTCCCGGATGCCGTGGGTCTCCGGGAACGCGCCGGTGTACATCGTGCCGAAACAGACCGGCGTCACGGAGGGCATCATGGTGCAAAGCGGCAGGATGAGCTGCGCGTGCCGGAGGAGCGGGGCGTACCAATCCGTATATTTTTGAAAAAGCCACATCGCAACGGCATCCGGGTTGTACATCAGGATGCGGTCGACGGTTCCGCCGGAGGAGAGGCTTTTCACCAGCTGATCCATCAGCGGGATGGGCGGCTCCGCCTGTTTCGGCGGCGCGATGCCGAGCGCGCGGGTCAGAGACGCCGCCGCGCCGGTCAGGGAAATGGAATTGTAGACGGGATCATTCATAAAATTCCCTCGCTTGTTTTCATGATAATTCCTTTGGAGCGCCCGGATGATTCCGTGCGGGCCGGACTGCATTTATTATACCTTTCCGCCGTCTCCCGCACAAGCCCGCGCAGAAAAAGCCGGGCCGGCTATTTTTTTGCTCCGGAGTTTTTAAGCCGGCCGTGCGCCCGGGATAGTTTGCGGCCTTTTGAGAAAAATAAAAGCGCGGTGCAGGATTTTTCCTGTTTCCGCGCACTTTCTTACTGAAACCAAAGCCGAAGGAGAGTATTCGATGAAACAGGTTTTTGCCGTTTTGTTTGCGGTTTTGTCGATCGTCATGTTCGGTTCCTGCACAAAAGATGGGGCCGGGGATGAAGAAAACGTCACGTTCACCGCCGTCGTCAACATAGCGGAGGAAGATTCTCTGGAAGTTGAGCCGGTGGAAGGTTCCGCCGAGCTTAGCTCCGCCGACCGCATCCGCGTTTCGCTGGGTGAGGATACCCTTTATTTTGACGCCGACGGGGAGGACATCGACCGGCCGGAGTTCACCGAGGGCCAGCAGATCGATATCGTTTATAATGGAATGATCGCCGAGAGCTATCCGGCGCAGATTAGCGCCATCGAAATCCATCTGACCGCGGAGGGCTGAGCGGGGCCGCCGCAAAGTCGGGCCGCCGGCCCGACTTTCAATTTGCAATCCGTTTCTTTTGTCTTTTGACCGAAAACCGTTTTCTCCCGGGCCCTTCGCCCGGGAAATTTTTTTGTGAAGCGCCGCAGGAAAAACGGCAGAAATCGTCACATTATGTTTAGAAGAAACACACAAAAAGAATACCGTCTTTTTTCCGGAAGGCTCCGGAAAATTTTTTGCGGTAAAAGTGGAAAAGCCGGCAGGAACCGCCGCATAATTTTATGGGAATCTCATAAAACCGGAAGGACAGGTTTTTCCGCCCGGCTCTCACGGACGGGTTTTCCGGCCGGGAGGCGCTTCTGTTTTTTGTGGGTTCGCCTTTTTTGAGCGGGGAGATTCCCATCGGCGCCGCAAAAAACGGCAAGAATCGTTTCGCCGTTACGTGTTGGTATCATGAAAAATTTGTGATATAATAAAATTTAAAGGCTTTCTCGTCCGCCCCAGGCGGGCACCGGAAAAGCCGAAAAAAAGCGGGATTCCTGTTGAAACGGCGGGGGAATCCCGGCAAGTACCCGGAATTCGCCGTTCCGGAGGAGGTAAGGAGAGAAATTTGGAACTCACACAGGAACGTCCCGCAGGGAACGAAGTCGCGATAAAAGTCCGAGGCCTGCGGAAAATCTACCGGATCGGTGATGAAAAGGTCGTTGCCCTCAAAAAAATTGACGTTGATATCCATAGGGGCGAGATCTGCTGCATCCTCGGTACTTCCGGTTCCGGAAAATCGACGCTTTTAAACCAGCTTGCCGGTTTGGAAAAACCGAGCAAGGGCAGCGTCACGATTTTTGGAGAAAATATCAGCAAAATGACCGAGTCGCAGCTCGCCGTCTTTCGGCAGAAGCATATCGGTTTCGTCTTCCAGTCCTACGACCTGATCACTTCGATGACCGCGCTGGAAAACGTCTGCCTGCCGCTGGAGTTTCGCGGGGTCGCCCCGTCAAAACGCAAGCACCTGGCCGAAAAGATGCTGGAGCGCGTCGGGCTGAAGGAGCGCATGAAGCACAAGCCCTCCGAGATGAGCGGCGGCCAGCAGCAGCGCGTCGGCATCGCACGCGCATTCGTCACGAAGCCGCAGCTTGTTTTTGCGGATGAGCCGACCGGCAACCTCGACAGCAAGACCACCAGGGAGGTCATGGGGATCATGGTGACCGCCTGCCGAGAGAACGACAGCACGATGGTGCTCGTCACCCACGATAAAGATATCGCCGCCTATGCGGACCGCATACTCACGATCATCGACGGAGAGATCGTTAAAGAAGAAGTCAATCCAGAGCCGCGCGGCTCCGAAAAAAATACGGCGGAACCCGCGCCCGAAGCGGAACCCGCACCCGAGAAGGAGATCACCAATGAGAACTGAACGTATCAAATTATTCGCGCTTCTGCTTGCCGCGCTCCTTATGATTGCCATGCTGCCCGTCACGGCCTTCGCCACAGAAGATGAGGACGGGGTATTGGATTTAACATCATATGAGCTAAAAAATACAAGTAATAAGATTAAAACCATTTTCAGCCCGAAAGATATTATTCAGCTTACGCTTGAATTTAGTGTTTCAGATGATTCAGATGATGTGGATAAAATAGATTGTGATAAAAGTACTCTTAT
>CAZLMO010000091.1:5038-7515 GCA_964560915.1 uncultured Oscillospiraceae bacterium | reverse complement strand
ATATACGGCTAATTATTTCAAAGATTTAAAGGCCGACAAAGTTCATACTTTAGAGGAGCGCAGAAAAACCGTCGGCGACAAGCTAAATTTTGCAGCAGCCGAGGCATATAAGCTGCTGCGAACCAACCTGGTTTTCAGCATGTCCGACGAGAGCGATTGCAAGATCATTGGCGTGACCAGTGCCCTGCGAGGGGAAGGAAAAAGTACCACCGCAATTAATCTGGCCTATACGCTTGCGGAGACAAGAAAAAAAGTCCTGCTTATAGAAGCGGACATGCGGATTCCTGTCACGGCCAAAACACTTCGGCTTAATGGATCTCCCGGTTTGTCGAATGTTCTTGCTGGGTTAAATCAATTAAACGAAGTGGTTCAGGGACCGGTTTTGTTGAACACGTTGTTTGTGATTCCCGCCGGAGAAATCCCTCCCAACCCCTCCGAGATGCTTTCATCCGTAAGAATGGAACAGTCGCTGGAGGTGTTGTCAAAAACCTTCGACTATATCATTGTCGACCTGCCGCCTGTTAATGCGGTGAGCGACAGCCTTACCGTTTCCAAGCTGCTCAGCGGGATGGTGGTAGTTGTTCGTCAAAACTATTGTGACCAACATTCACTGGCGGAAGCTATGCGGCAGATGGAATTTTTAAAGGTAAAGGTGTTGGGCTTCGTAATGAACGGCGCTGAGTCGGCAGAAGCAAGGTACAAAAAATACGGACACAATTATCAGTACAAGCAGGGCTATGAATACGGATATCGGCAGGAACCGGCAGATAAAGCAGCCGAGAGCCGAACAGATACCTCCGGAAAGGTCGGCGTTTAGGCCGTACAGGATAAACCATGTATGATTTACATTCTCATATTCTACCAAACGTAGATGACGGGAGCCGCGATGTAGCGGAAAGCCTTACCATGCTTCGGGAAAGCACCCGACAGGGCGTCACACATCTTGCGGCAACGCCACACTTCTATCCTGACCGTACAAACCCCGAAGAGTTTCTCGAGAAACGGCGGTTATCATGGGAAAAGCTGGCTCCCCACTTAGACAGCGGCATGCCTCAAATAAAGCTCGGCGCGGAAGTTCATTATTTCGAAGGGATTTGCCTGTTTAATAATATCCTGCCGCTCTGCCTGGAAGGGACCAACCTGCTGCTGCTTGAAATGCCGCTTACCCCGTGGAGCAGCCGAATGCTCGGCGTGTTAACCGAACTGAACGGCAGACATGATATCCGGGTTCTCCTGGCTCATTTTGAGCGGTATCTTGTCTATCAGCCGACAAAAATGTGGGATGCTTTACTCCGGAACGGAATCCGCCTACAGGCAGATGCGGGATTTTTTCTGGAGAGAAGCACGCGCCATACGGCGCTGAAAATGCTCAAAAACGGAAGCATTTACATACTCGGTTCGGATTGTCACAATATGAGCGAGCGAAAGCCAAACCTTGGAGATGCGGCGGAGGTCATTGCAGCTAAATTAGGGGGTGATGCGTTGGAATTACTGAATATGCGGGGAAGGGAATTGTTTGATGAAATGGACTAAACGAACCCGTTCAATTATTCTGGCCGTGCTTGTACTGCTGTTGTTTGCCTGTGCGTTTCTTGTTTACAGGACCGTATCCCCAAAAGAAAATGCGGCTGAACATTTCCCACAGGCGGCGCCAAAAGCGGATGAGACAGTTGGTGAAACAGCTGCGCAGCCATGCTCAGATACCGAAACGGCTGAAAATCCATTGGAAGAGACGGAACCCTATCAGAGCCCGGTGGATTTTCAATCGCTGATCGAGGCAAATCCGGATATTTATGCATGGCTGGATATCCCCGGAACGGATATCAGTTACCCACTGCTTCAGCACACCGGAGATGATACCTTTTATTTAACCCATGATGCGGAAGGCGCAGATGACAAAAAAGGCGCCCTGTTTACAGAAGAAACATACAACAGCCGTACTTTTACCGATCCGGTCACGGTTGTGTATGGGCATTGGACAAAAAGCGGAGTGATGTTTGGAAAATTGCAGGAATCCTATACCGGTTCGGATAACTTATCCGAGCACAATGAAATCGTGATATACCTGCCGGATCGGGAACTGCATTTTAAGGCGTTTGCCGCCGTTCCCTATGACAACCGCCACATTCTGTACAATTACGATTTTACAGGCAAGCGGACCTTTCGATTGTTTTTTGAGGATATTTTATCTGTACGGGCAATAGAAGCAAGCTTTTCTGACGATACGATGGTACAGTCGGACGAGCAGGTCCTAATTTTATCAACTTGTTTGGTAGGCAACTGGTCAAAGCGCTTTTTGGTATGCGCAAAGCTCTCAGTAAAATGAGTAGCTATTATATATATCACAAATCAATTTGTATGGGAGGAAATCATTATGTTAAAAAAAATCTCAGTTACCCTCTTGGCCTTGCTGGTTGTAACCGCAATGTCCGTAACTGCGATGGCAGCGGATTTTACGCCGAGCGTAACCGGCAAAA
>CAZLMO010000091.1:0-5028 GCA_964560915.1 uncultured Oscillospiraceae bacterium | reverse complement strand
ATGTACGACGGACTCGTGACCCGCGACACGCGCAGTGAGGTGCACCTGGAGCTGGCCGAGTCCGCCGCATGGCTCGACGATCAAACCCTCGAGATCGTGCTCCGAGAGGGCGTACGCTTTCACGATGGCAGCGGATTTGACGCCGAGCGTAACCGGCAAAACCGCGCCGGAGATCACGACGGTTAGAAACGCGGCGGGTGAAAAAGTTGCCGCAATTATTTATGATGCGAACGGGAAGGAGGTCGCCAGTGTTCCTATCGGTGCGCTGACCGTTATATCCGTGTCTGCGGCGCAGCGGGCGGATACGACGGTCAGAAATTCGTTGACCGCGGCTTACGACCAGCTAACCAAAACGGAATTGGATAAAATTGTTCCGAGCATTGACAAAGCGGTAGAGAATTACTCTGCCGGCATGACCGTCGACGACCTTGTCGTTCAGGATCTTTTTGATGTTTCTTTGGATGAGACCGCCAGACAGCAGCTCGCCAAAAGCGGGAGCTCAATTAAAATTCGGTTCGACCTGGATCTGTCTTCCGATGATCTTTTGCTCGTGCTGCATAATACAGAGGGAACCGATTGGGAGCTGATCCCCGATGGGAAGGTTGCACGAAATAAAGACGGCAGCGTCACGGTAGAGTTTGACAGTCTCTCCCCGATCGCATTTTTGACCGACAGCGGACGTATTACCGTTATCTCTAATGCCCCCACTTCTCCGCAGACCGGTGATAGTTTTTCTCCGATCGTGCTTTGGGGCGAGGTGGGAATCGGCGTAATTCTACTGGCCGCAATTGTGTTGGTTATTAAAAAGCGCCCGGCATCCAACTGAGCCGAAATAAAATTTTTAAAAAGTGAGGTACCGAGAAATGATACTGAGGAGCAACAAGCGGATGCTTCAAAGCGCGTTGATTCTTGTTGGAATCGGAATCCTCGGTACCTTGCTTTTTTCTTTTCTTTCGCGTTGGGAAGCAAATCGAAGCATTGTGGATGAGGAATCCGACCCCTATGCCGACTATGGCAGGCCGGTTGTTTTCTATAACGGAGCATCGTATGCGCTTCGGGAAAATCTCGAAACCATTCTTTTGATTGGCGTTGATAAATATGAAGCAGACATCGGACAGGAGAGCTACAACAGCACGCAACAGGCGGATTCGCTGTGGCTGGTTGTATTTGACCATACCGACAGGACGTATACCGTACTTCAGCTTAACCGCGATACCATGACGAACATTCCGATGCTCGGCGTACGCGGTGAGCAGGCCGGCTCCTTCACCGGGCAGCTTGCCCTTGCTCATACGTACGGCAGCGGAGGCAGAGATAGCTGCCGCAATACCGTCGAGGCCGTCAGCGGTCTGCTCTATGGCATCGGCATCGATCATTACGCTTCTTTTACAATGGATGCCGTGACCTTGATCAACGACCTGTCCGGCGGGGTTCAGCTCACGATGCAGGATGATTTTTCATCCTTTGACCCCGCCATGAAAAAAGGCGCGGTTGTAACGCTAAAAGGGGAACAGGCTCTTACCTATGTACGTACCCGAAAGGAGCTGGAGGACAGTACAAACCTCAGCCGAATGGAACGACAGCGCCAATATCTGAACGCCCTGCAGCTGAATGTTTTAGCCTGCATAAAGCGTGACAATACCTTCGTGCTGAATTTGATTACAAAAATCTCCAAGTACATGGTGTCCGACTGCACCATTGATCAAATGTCAAAATTATTTAATGAAACGGAAGCCTATCAAAGTTCCGGAATCATTACGCCGGAAGGAAAAGCGGTACAAGGTGAAAAATACATAGAATTCTACGTGGATGAAGAAGCGCTCAAATCACTGGTCATCAGCAGCTTCTATGAGCCATATACGGAAGAAAGCCCATCATGAAGAATCGGCAGAAAAACGAGAGACCATGGAACATTCTGCTCTGGATGCTTACCTTACTATGGTTTGGAATATGTTTTGTACTCTCTTCACAAGACGGCGTACAAACAGGGCAACTGAGTATGGGGCTTTCACGATTCGTCATTCGCTTATTGGGACTATCTCAGGATTCCCTTTATCTGCTCAATTCACATTTGCGGACATCTGCCCATGTGGTTGTATTTTGGGTGCTTGCCCTGCTCGGCGGATGCGCTTGCGGCGCTTCGTTTACACAAAACAGATCAGCGCCGCTGTGGCCGTTTTTTCCCAGTGCCCTGTTTGCCGTTCTTGATGAAGTCAGAAAAGCAAATATCCCGGGGCGGCACTGCTCTTTTACGGAGGCGGGGCTGAACGTGATCGGATGTGCCCTGGGCTGCTGCACCGCTTATCTGATTTGTCGGGCGCATAGGCGCAGAGCACTCCATAAAGAATGATATTCCTGACGAAAACAATAAAACAAAAATACGCCGAGGCTGAAATTTGTATTCAGCCTCGGCGCTGTGCTGTCATGTTCCGTTATAAATCCTGCGGCCAGTCGGCAAATTTCCCAAAGGAAATCGTGCCGCACGCACGCCTCGCTTTTATCTCTTTGGCATATCAGGCAAAAGAACCGCTCCAAATCTGCCCCGTAAAATTGCTTATTTTGCGGATGCTCATGCTATTGACACCCAAACGGAGGCAGACGCCGCCGAATATCGATTTCCGATTTCCCCGTCTCTCCCGAATCAAAAAAGGCCATGGATTCCCGAAAAGATACGGATGGAACAGCCGGGCAGCTTTCCACAATCATTCTTCTTTTCTGCATCAGAACGACAAAGCGGCAGCGGTTATAACGCTGGATCATGATAAACGGCAAATTTCCCAGGATATTGTATAGCACCAAAAACACAACGATCTGCACGCTCCGGCGG
The DNA here is from genome assembly GCA_964560915.1 of uncultured Oscillospiraceae bacterium. Lineage (GTDB taxonomy): Bacteria > Bacillota > Clostridia > Oscillospirales > Ruminococcaceae > UMGS1668. Next base: position 2,201 of record CAZLMO010000091.1, on the reverse strand, counting down.
AAGAACAGATATAGGAAAGACAAAAAGATCAGCGCCCTGTGCACGAGCTCCGCCACGCAGGATTCCTGGATCAGCAATTCCATATGTTCCTTGCTTGCATCGCACAGAAGGTTTTTCTGTGGAAGAAATTTTAAAACCTTGCTCATGTCGGGCATTTTGTCTTTCCACTTCCGGATACCGAATCTGTCGTAAAATTTGCCGTGGTTTTCAAACGAATATTCGGCAAACGGGAATTTCTCACAGCAAAATTTGCGCGGCAGGAATCTTGCGATGGGATTGGAAAGGATTCCGAGGGATGCGACATAAACAAAGCAAAATAACAGTGACATGATTGCGATACTCCTTATGATTGATTCAGATGCCGATAGATATCATCGGCGGCGTTGCCCTCTTTCTTAAATGAATCCGACATTTTTGCCAGCCGTGTGCGGTCGGATAGGATCGCCGCGCAGAGCGAAGCGATCTCTTCCGTTGAATCGGCGGTGACGGCGCCGCCGAGCTCACAAAAATAGTGGAGGTTGTATTTTTCGCAGCCGGACACGGCGTCAATCAATACCATCGGTAGCCCTTTTGCCGCGGCTTCCGAGGTGCTGATCCCGCCGGGTTTTGTCAGAAACAGATCGGCGCTGTCCATGAGTAGGGGAATATTGTCGACGAAGCCGAGCGCGCGAATGCTCGCGCTGCCGCCGTATTCTTTTTCCAGCTTTTTCAGCAAACGGTGGTTTGTGCCGCAGATTACGGTCAAAACCGTATCCGGCGGCATCCGCTCCGCCAGCAGATCCACAAGCTCACCGATCGGGCCGCATCCCATACTGCCGCCCATCATGAAAAGATGTTTGCTTGTTGGCCGGATGCCCAGCCGTTCCTTGGCCTCTTCTTTTGGAGTGCGGCTGAGGAAGCCGCAGCGAACCGGAATGCCATCCGTTATGACCAGCTTGTTTTGAGGAATGCCGACGGCGCAGAACTCGGATGCGACCTGTTCATCCGGAATAAAATACCAATCCAGGCTGCTCTCATCCGTCATGGGGCTGCAGGTATAATCCGTGGCGACAAAACAGGTTTCAAGCTCTTTCATCGGGCAGCGGCGCAGCATCTCCGTGACCATCAGGCCGGAAAAAACATGCGGGCAGATCACGCAGTCATAAAGATTCTCCGTCAGAAAAGCATGCATTTTTTTTGAGCCGGATGCCAGGAATTTATTTACCAGAGATTTTTCCTCATAAACGCCCGGGTGGCTCTCGGCAAACCGGTATCCCCGGCTGAAAGCGGAGGGAATATGCCGGTAGATCCGCACATGCCAATCGCATATGAACTTTGAGGCCCGCTTTGACAGAAAAGACAGCACATCTACAATTTCGCAGGTCTGACCGTGCGCGAAAAAGGCCTCCTGTATGGCGTAGGAGACGGAATTGTGCCCCTCGCCCGTATTGCAAGACAGAATCAGTGCCTTCATGGATTCATTTCCTCGTTTTATGTATTTTAACAGCTGCGGATATAGCTTCTTCCGCGGTTGCCTTATCGACGGATGACTTTTTCCACGGGCCTTTTCCGGGTTCCGCAGAGGTCTTTTGTTCTCCCGGACCATTCAAAAAATTTTCAGCATGGCGGATACGGTTATCGCGTATGGCCGATATGCTCCATTGCTTTCGCCCAGATTTCTTTTACTTTTGCAAAATCCTCATAATGGCGGAAAACGTCCTTGTCGTATTTTGCCATCTCATTTTGAATACGGGAAAAAGCGCCGTCATGAAAATAGTCGCAGACATACGGCAGCGAAGAAGAAAGCTGTTTTTTCGCTTCGTCGATTTTCTCCCGGTAGAGCGCCGGTTGAGTGATATAAAGATATAAAGGCTTATAGCGCGCCCACCCGACACATGCGGAAAGAAACCGCTGAACGGTCTGCTTTTTCGTGGAATCCACAGCATTCAGCCGTATGGGAAGAACGCCGGAAAGCAGATGATTATAGGCGGAGAATCCGTCATGGAACGTATAGCACGGTACCCGAAGCACCTTGCGGTCGCAAAGGCAGGTGCTCAGGAAAGTATCCTCTCCGCGGGCGCCCGGCGGATTATAAAAGGGAAATACTCGCTCCGGATTCGTTAGATTTATACATAAATTGGAGCCGGATATAAATTTTGTGTGATTGACTTCGGGCACGTCGACGGTCTCGACGGCGTCGCCCTCGGCCGCGGCGTCGGTGA
>CAZLMO010000090.1:0-7670 GCA_964560915.1 uncultured Oscillospiraceae bacterium | reverse complement strand
GGATCCGATATGGTGCGGAAAACTTCGGCTCCGATTTAGGCCCGCGGCATGAAACCGCAAAATTTTGTATCGATGGCGGCGGTCTCTGCCCCGAACCAAAATAAAAAAGGCGGCTCCCATTTTTGGGAACCGCCTTTTTTATTTGAAAGTTTTATTCCGCCGCAAAAACGTAATAGTAAACCGGCTGCCCACCCGGGATCAGACTGACCTCGATGGAGGAGGGGAGTTTCGCGCGGAGCGTCTCCGTCATGGCCGCCGCCTGCTCTTCCGTGACATTCTCACCGGAGTAAACGGTGACGGCGGAGGTGGATTTGCCGATCATCGCCCTGACGAGGCGGACGCAAACCTTCTCCATATCCCTGCCGGTATAAAGCATTTTGCCGTCTTTGAGGGCGAGATATTCGCCGGCACTGATCCGTTTGCCGTCAAAATCGGAGTCTCTGGCCGCATAAGTGACCTGCCCCGTAACAACGCCGGCCATGGTTTCTTCCATGGAAGCCTTGATCTCTTCGGAGGAATATTCCTCATCGACGGCGAGCATCGCGGAGATGCCCTGCGGCACGGTGCGGCTCGGAATGACGATGACCTCTCTGTCGGCGAGCAGGGCGGCCTGCTCGGAAGCCATAATAATATTTTTATTGTTCGGCAGCACAAACACGGTGACGGCCGGAGTAGCCTGCACCGCGGCAAGAATATCCTCGGTGGAAGGATTCATGGTCTGACCGCCGGAGACGACATTTTCGACACCCAACTCGTGGAACACGTCGGCCAGGCCCTTGCCGGCGCAGACCGCCACGAATCCGTAGGCACGATCCGTATCGACCGGAACATACGGGAATTTTGCGGTGGCCGGCTGAGCCTCTTCGGCTTTTTCATGTTCCTCATTGGGGACGTTATCCGTCCCGCCCGAGAGAGCGGTGTGCTGATTTTTCATATTTTCGATCTTGACCGTGAATAAGGTGCCGTATTCGAGGGCCTTGCTGATCACCTTGCCCGGATCGTTGACATGGACGTGAATCTTAATCATGGAGGCATCCTCGACAAAAACAAGGCTGTCGCCGATGCTGTCGCAGAAACTACGGAATTCACTGCCGTCCGGGGCATCGGGTCTCTTATCGACGATACATTCGGTGCAGTAGGTGAAGCGGATATCCTCGTCGGCGGCCCCGGCGGCGGTAACCTCCACATTCGGCGCGGCGGCGGCCGGCTTTTCCAAAAGCTCGGTGATCGCGCCATTCCGGATGTAATCCATCATACCCTCCAGAATATAGACGAAACCCTGGCCGCCCGCATCGACGACGCCGCTCTTCTTGAGGATCGGCAGCATCTCCGGGGTCTCCGCCAGCGTCTCTTTCGCCTGCTCGAGGATGGAGGCAAGAAGGGCGGTGACGGATTTTTCCGTTCCGGCAATCGCGGCGGCCTTCTCTGCTGCACAGCGGGAGACGGTGAGGATGGTGCCCTCCGTCGGCTTCATGACGGCCTTGTATGCCGCCTCGACGCCCATGGCGAGCGCCTTCGCGAGATCGGCGACATCGGCGGTCACATGCCCTTCGATCCCTTTGGAAAATCCGCGGAACAAAAGGGACAGAATGACGCCGGAGTTGCCTCTTGCGCCGCGCAGAAGTGCCGACGAGGCGGCTTTGGCGGTCTCGGCGACGGTGGGATCCTGTAGTTTCTCCAGTTCCCTGACGCCTGCGGAAATGGTCATGGACATATTGGTGCCGGTATCGCCGTCCGGAACGGGAAAGACATTCAGGGCGTCCACCGAGCTCTTTTTATTTGTGATGTTGTTGGCGGCGGAGATGATCGCGTCGCGCAGCTGGCTGCCGTTTATCAAATTTTCCACTCCTTTGCAGAGTTTCGTTCTTACGGAAGGGCACTTTCCGGAGCCCTCTCATTTTCAATAACCAGATTAGTATATCATAATTCCATGAGGTCTGAAAAGACTTAATTTAAATATTTGCTATTTTTCCCATATCTTTTCTTCCAAAGAGGAAAAAATCCGTCTTTCAGGAGCCCCAATCCAGAATACCGTGAAAAAGATCCTGTTCCGTCGCGCCGATTTCAAAATAGAAATTCCGAGAATAGACCGCCGCGCTCTCTTGGTAGCAGACGGGAAGAAACGGCATGACCCCGTAAAAGGTCTCGCTGAAATCGGCGGCGCTCACCGTCCCGCCCTTGTAGCCGAGCCAGGAGAGCGCAAGACTCTCGCTTGCGGGCACGCCGTAACTGAGAGAACCGCGGGAGCTATCCCGGTAGCCGCCCGCGAGGACCAACTTACTCAAATCCATGTTGCAGCCAAGCTTCACCTCCGCAAGATAGAGATCAAAGCTCCCGGCCTCCACGGCGGCAAGGTAATTTTCATAGGCAAGCGCCGTGACGGTGGCGCGGATGCCGAGGCTTTCGATCGTTTCCGCGAGAGCCGCGGCAAGCTCCGTCTTTTCCGCGGTACCGGAGCAGACCAGAATATCCAGCGAAAGCTCACTTTGCCCGACAAGGCGGTAGCCTTCGCCGGAGCGGCCTTCATACCCCAGATCATCGAGCATCCGGTTGGCGGCCTGCAGGTCGCAGGAATAGGATGCGAGATGGGCGGCGTCATAAAAATCCGGGCTGAAAGGCCCTTTTGCGGGCTCGGCATACCCGCGGTAAACTTCCCCGCAGACGGCCTCCCGATCGACGGCCAGGGATAGCGCCTGCCGGAAGGCGGCGCTGCTCAGAAGGGAACGGTTGCTGTTTATGCCTACATAGACAAGGCTGGTGGAGGGCATGGTCTCCATCCCGCCGATGGAAGTGACGGAGATTCCGGACGGGTCGTCCGCATAGATGACGTCGTAGACGCCAAGGCGCATCTCCTGCAGGAGAATGCTGTGGTCGCCGAGCTTCACAAGCTCAACCATCTGTACCTTTGCGTCACTGTTGCAGGAAAGCCGGAGTCCGTCTTCCGAAAGGGAGTAGCGGCCGGGCAGCGCAAGGGGCGCCCCGGCGGTGCCGTCCTTGATAAGAGGGAATACCAACAAGCTGTCAAAATGCCGGTCGGCGGCGGAGAGGGTGACCGTGACCCCGTATGCGCCGCTTATGACGACGGAGGAGACATATTCCAACGATTGCTGATAATGGCTTCCCTCGGCCGCGGCCTGTAAAATGGAGTAGCGCAGGTCGTCGGCACTACATTCCGTGCCGTCCGAAAAGAGCAGGCCCGACGGGATGGTGATTTCCCACACGGTATTCCCCGCCGAGGGGGTGATGTTTTCCGCATAGGAAAGGGAAGCGGAAAAATCTCTGTTTAGCGTGACGAGGCTGCCGTAGATCAGGCCGCAGATATAGCGGTTGACAACGGTTTTACAGGTGTAAGGGTGCAGGCCGTCCTCCTCGTCGTAGGGGATGCGGATGAAAGTGACCGGCTCGAAATTGGATTCAGCCTCCTGCTCCGAAGCGGAGGAATTCGCAACGCCCTCCTGCACCGTTCCCTGCAGGTCGGAAAGCTCCGTCCGGCAGCCGCTCAGCAGCAGGATAAGCACGAGCACGGCAGATATAATTTTTTTAAAATTCGTGAGCACCGCGCTCCTCTCGTTGGATTATCGGAAGTCGAAGCGCTCAATGGAGAGCGCCTTTCCGGTTTTGTCGTCGATGGTGACGAAGATGCCCTGCACCTTGGAGGGACCCTCCGCGATTTCAAAGCGGTCCCGCATGTGGGTGATCATAAAGTTTGTGGAGACCTCGGTCTTTACGCCGATCACCGAGTCGATCGGGCCGCACATGCCGATGTCGCTGATAAAGGCCGTGCCCTTCGGCAAAATGGCCTCGTCGGCGGTGGGGACATGCGTATGCGTGCCATACAGCAGGGAGATGCGCCCTTCAAGATACTTGGCGAGGGCGATCTTTTCGCTGGTGGCCTCGGCGTGAAAATCCACGATCACGGTTTTGCAGTCGATCTCCTTAAGCAGCCGGTCGGCACAGAGAAAGGGGCTCTCGAACGGGTCGAGGAATACCGCCCCCATCAGGTTGATGACCGTCGCCCGGAATTTGCCTTTTTCGAAAAGGTACACACCGGAGCCGGGCGCGCTGGAGTGGTAGTTTGCCGGACGCAGCACGCCGCTGTCGTTTTTTTCATAGAGGTCGCGCATGTCGCGGTTTTGAAAGGCGTGATTGCCGTTCGTGATGACGTCGGCGCCCATGGCGAAAATTTCTTCGCAGGTCCTGGTGGTGATGCCGCCGTTGTCGCTGGAGTTTTCGCCGTTTACGACAATCATATCCGGCCGGTATTGCTCCTTTAAGACCGGCATGGCCTTCCGGAGCGCATCGCAGCCGTTTTTCCCGGTGACGTCACCGAAGCAGAGAATTCTCATACGGAGGCACCTTCCTTTACCCTTCGGGCGATGAAATCCTCGATGACCGGCGCGAGCAGATCCTTATGAATGACATAGCTTTCGTGGGTCTCGCCGGGGAAGAGTTTCAGCTCCGCACCGGGGATGGAATCCGCAATCAGCCGGATATGGCCCTGAAGGATCAGATCCTTGGAGCCCGCGGTAATCAGCGCGGGGCAGGTGATGAGGGAGAGTTCCTCCGGCTTGATATTCGGCTCGAGGAGCATCATCTCGAAGAGCGGTTTCTTTTGTAAAGCGCAGGCGATGCGCAAAAAGAGCAGCGCGGATTTTTTTACCGCAGTCGGCCAGAGATTCGGGCCGGAGCAGACGACGCAGGAGAGTAGATCCGGCTCCTTCATGGCGATCATCAGGCCGAGGATGCCGCCGTCGCTGAATCCGTAAAAGGCTGGTTTTTCGATCCCCAGCGCCTTGATAAATTCCATGTAATCCTGTGCCATATCCGCATAGTGGTATTCCGGAAAAACAGAGCTCTGGCCATGCCCGCGGGAATCCGCGCAGTAAACGGTATGATTTTTTGCCAGCGCCGGGATCAGGCGGTCAAAAATCGAGTGCGACTCGCTGTTCCCGTGCACAAGGAGGATGGGTGAGCCGGAGCCGTGTACTTCGTAATACAGCTTTGCACCATTCACATGGATGAACATACAAAAATCCCTTCTGCCGGGCGGTCTGCCCGTCTCTTGATAAAAATGCGGACTAAAGCCGCTCATTAAATATGTTGACAAAGTATCCCGGCGTCATACGCATGGCGGCCTGCCTGCGAAAGGATTCCGGCCCCGGCGGATGAGTTCGTTTTCAGCGGGGGCGCGGCACAAAGCCCACTTTTTTATACATTTTGGCCAGCGTGCGCTCGGCGATGGATTCCGCGCGCTCGGCTCCCTGCTTATAGCATTCCTCAAGGTAGCCCTTATCGGCGCTGTAGCGGGCAAAATTTTCCCGAACCGGGGCCAGATGATCGGCGACCGCCTCTCCGACGGCCTGTTTAAAATCGCCGTAGCCTTTGCCCGCGAAGTCGCGCTCGATCTCTTTCAGGCCGAGGCCGGTGAGGACGGAGTAGATGGTCATCAGATTGTTGATGCCGTCCTTGCCCTCGCGGTAGCAGATCTCCGCTTCGGAATCGGTGACGGCGGATTTGAATTTTTTAACAATGACGGCGGGATCGTCGAGCACGGAGACAAAGGAGCGGGGGTTCTCATCGGACTTGCTCATCTTCTTTGTCGGGTCGGTCAGGGACATGATCCTCGCGCCGCCGGCGGTGGAGGCGATATACGGTTCCGGGATGGTGAAGGTCGGCCCGTAGGCGGAATTGAAACGCTCCGCGACATTCCGCGCAAGCTCCACATGCTGCTTCTGATCCGCGCCGGTCGGCACGAGATCCGCCTGATAGAGCAGGATATCGCCCGCCATCAGCACCGGGTAGGTGAAGAGGCCGGCGTTGACGTTGTCGGCGTGCTTCGCGGATTTATCCTTGAACTGCGTCATGCGGGAGAGCTCGCCGAACATCGTGTTGCAGCCGAGAATCCAGTTGGCCTCCGCATGGGCCGGAACCTGGCTCTGAATAAAGAAAATGCTCTTCTCCGGGTCGATGCCGCAGGCCATGGCCAATGCGTAGGCGTCCAGCGTGCGTTTCCGCAGGTCGGCCGGATCCTGATAAACGGTGATGGCGTGCATATTGACGATGGAATAGATGCAGTCGTAATCGTCCTGGAGCTTTTTCCAGTTGACGATGGCGCCGAGATAGTTGCCGAGGGTAAACACCCCGGTCGGCTGAATGCCGCTGAAAATGCGCTTTTTGCGTTCGGGCTGCAAAGCGGCCTCATTCTGATTCATAGGTTACCTCCGGAAGATAAAAAATCATATGAAAGTTTTATAAAAATAGAATTCCTTTTTAAAATACGCGGAAAATGCCGCGTCTCCCACCGGTCCTGCCGGTAAGGCGGGAAAACGGCGGGGGAGAGAAGCGCAGTCGGCAGGATGGTGTCCCTGTCGCCGAGGGTGGAGCCTTTCGTCAGAGGAACTCCTCTTCGAGTAATGTGCCGAGGATGTCGGTGCCTTTGACAATGGCTTCGTCGGAAGGGGTGGAGAAATTGCAGCGGAAGGACTGCGACAGCGCGGATTCGTCGGTATTAAAGGCGATGCCCGGCACGACGGCCACCTTTTTGACGAGCGCCTTCTTCACGAATGCCATCATATCCGAGCCCTCCGGCAGCGTACACCAGATGAAAAGACCGCCCTCCGGCCTTGTGAAGCGCACCGCTTTCGGCCAGGCCTCCATGCCGCTGAGCATCAGGCCGCTTTTGCGCCGATAGATGGCACGGAGCCTTTCGTAATGGGCCTGCATGTCGGTCTCGGTGAGAAAGCGCTCGCAGATCATCTGGGAAAGAACGGTGGTGTGGACGTCGCCGCACTGTTTGGCCACGATCATTTTGCTGATGATGGGGGCCGGCGCGAGCGCGTACCCGACGCGGAGGCCCGGGGAGAGAATCTTGCTGAACGTGCCGCAGTAGATGACGATGCCGTCGATATCAAAACTCTTGATGGAAGGAATCTCCTCTCCGGAGAAACGCAGCTTCCCATAAGGGTTATCCTCCAGAATGCAGACGCCGTAGCGCTTCGCAAGCTCGTAGACGGCCTGACGTTTCGCAAAGGAGGTCGTGCGGCCGCTCGGATTCTGAAAATTCGGGATGATATAAATCAGTTTGGTGTTTGGATGATCTTTTAGAGCCTGCTCCAATTTACCGATTTCCATGCCGTCCTCCTCCATCGGTACGCCGACGAGATTGGTTCGGAAGGAGCGGAAAGAGTTGAGTGAGCCGATGAAGCTCGGTTCCTCGGTGATGACGGTGTCGCCTTCGTTGCAGAGCACCTTGCAGGCAAGCTCAATCGCCTGCTGGGCGCCGGAGGTGATCAGAAGGTCGTCGCTGAACTGGACAAGGCCGTCCTCCTCCAGCATGGCCCGGACGCGGACCTTTAATGCCGGGACGCCGTCGGTGACGGAGTACTGAAGCGCGGCCAGAGGATTTTCGGTCAGAATGGTGTCGGAGATCCGGCGGATCTGCTCGACGGGGAACGCTTCGGAAGCCGGGTTCCCTGCGGCGAAAGGGATAATTGTCGGATCCGCAGAATTTTTGAGGATTTCGCGAATGGCGGAGGGTTTCATATCGGCGATGCGGTCGGAAAACGGATACTCCATGAAAGTTCATCCTTCCTGCTTATAAGACGGACGCGGCCGTAGACTTTTTTTTAATTACAATAATATATTATTTTATCATACTGTTCTTTTTTTTA
>CAZLMO010000089.1:0-7992 GCA_964560915.1 uncultured Oscillospiraceae bacterium | reverse complement strand
TCGGCGTGGAAAACAGCAAGGTCTATCAGCCCGCCCTCTCCGGGAAGGTGCGAAACTTCTCTCAGGACGAAAACGGTGATTTCACCGCATGGGATCTCTCTTACGACCGCTATGCCGACGAGGAGGAATCCGCCGCCGAGGAACCGACGCTCAAACCGTACTGGTTCTATTACAAAGACGGCGAGTTCCGCGAATACGGCGCCCGCGACGATTTGCACCGCTCCGATCTCAAGGTCTACCCCGCCGGCGCGGATTTCGTCAACGAGGTCTACTATCACGGCCTGACCGAAACCCTGCTGGAAAAATATTATCCGAACGCGAGCGAAGAAAAGCTCGACGAGATCGCCGAGGATGCCGGCTACTTCGACTCGGTCCTCCTGCGGGAAAACGGGATCCTTCAGGTAAACTTCAAAGGCGCCTATGAGGATTGGTTCTACGTCACGTTCCGGATTGAGGGCAACGACCTCACGCTGGTCGACGAGGGCCGCGGCTACTATAAAAAGGCCCTGATCGAATCCATCGCGACCTACCCGGAGGAACCCGCCTCCGAAACGGAGGAAACCTCCGCGGAATCGGAATCCTGACTCTGCGGCCGAAAAGCGATCTTTGTAAGGAAAGAGAAAAACCTGTGGAAAACTTGACAAATCGTATAAACTCTTTCGAATATTGCAGATTGGATACGGAAAACGTTATGCATCTGCTTCAGAAGCGGCTGACGGAGAAACGGCTCCGCCACTCGCTCCTCGTCGCCGAACGGGCCCTCATCCTCGCACCGAAATACGGCGCGGATCCCGGGAAGGCCGGTTTCGCGGGGCTGGTGCACGACATCTGCAAATGCAGCTCTCAGGAGGAGCAGTTGCAAACCGCCCGCGCGGGTGGTATAATTTTCGACAAGAATATGGAAGCTTCCCCCGCCCTCTGGCACTCGGCGGCCGGCTTCGTCTACATACGGGACGAGCTGGGCGTGACCGACGGGGATATTCTCAACGCCGTGCGCTATCATACCTCCGGCCGGGGCGGCATGTCCCCGCTCGAGAAGACGGTCTACATGGCCGATCTCACCAGCGCCGATCGGGATTATCCCGGAAACGCATGGCTGCGGAAGCTGACCGAAGAGGAACCCGAGAAGGCGCTCGCCTATTCGATCCAATGGATCGCCGGAGATCTTCGCAAAAAAGGGCTTCCGGTCACGAAGGAAACGGAGGATTTGTTGGAAGAATATAAAGACGTCACTGTCACCTGTCCGGATGAAGAAAGGGAGTAAAATATGGAATCTTATGAGCTTGCGAAAAAAATTGCGACCATCCTTGACAGCAAGAAGGCCACGGACATCCGTGTGCTTAAAATAAAAGAGATCAGCTCGCTGGGCGACTACTTTGTGCTCGCTTCGGCGAATAACTCCAGCCTCGTTCAGGCGCTCTCCGATGAGATCGATTTCCGAATCGGCCATGAGGACGGCATCGCTCCGAGAAGGGTCGAGGGCTATTCCTCCGCAAAGTGGATCCTGATGGATTATGCGGATGTCATCGTCCACATTTTCTATGAGGAGACGAGGCAGTTCTACTCCCTGGAACGTCTTTGGAGCGACGCGAAGGTGGAAGAGGTCGGCTTCGGGCAGGAAGAGCCGGAGAAACCGGCCGAAAAATAAAAACCGGACGGGAATCCCGTTCCGGGCGCACATTTTTGGATTTTTTCCCCGCCGGCACGGAGTTGTTTTTCCGTATCCGGCGGGGCGGATTTTGGTAAGAGAACCGGCAACCCGCGCTGCCGAGATCGGTTTTTTTGGAGGCGTCAGAATGAAAGGGTACGATTTTGCGGAGATCGAAAAAAAATGGCAGAGGATCTGGGATGAACAGAAGCCGTTTGCCGCGGTGAACGACTACTCAAGGCCGAAGTACTATGCGCTGGTCGAGTTCCCCTACCCATCCGGGCAGGGGCTGCACGTCGGCCATCCGCGCTCCTACACGGCGCTGGATCTTGTCGCCAGAAAGAAGCGGATGCAGGGCTGCAACGTCCTTTACCCGATGGGGTGGGATGCCTTCGGCCTGCCGACCGAGAATTTTGCCATCAAGAATCATATCCACCCAAAAATCGTCACCCGGCAAAACATCGCACATTTCAGAGATCAGCTCAAATCCCTGGGTTTCTCTTTTGACTGGGATCGCGAGGTCAACACCACCGATCCGAGTTATTACAAATGGACCCAGTGGATCTTTCTCCAACTCTACAAACACGGTCTCGCCTATAAAAAGGAGATGTCCGTCAACTGGTGCACCGGCTGCAAATGTGTGCTCGCCAACGAAGAAGTTGTCGAGGGCGTCTGCGAACGCTGCGGGAGCCCGGTCGTCCACAAGGTCAAGAGCCAATGGATGCTCAAAATCACCGAATACGCCGACCGCCTGATCAACGACCTTGCCACCGTCGATTACATCGACCGCGTCAAGACGAGCCAGATCAACTGGATCGGCAGGAGCACCGGCGCGGAGGTCGATTTCGCAACCACCGCCGGCGATATCCTGACCGTCTACACCACCCGGCCGGATACCCTCTTCGGTGCCACCTACATGGTCATCTCGCCGGAGCATCCCTATGTCGAAACATGGGCGCCGAAGATCGCCAATATGGAAGAGATCCGCGCCTATCAGGCGCAGGCCGCCGCAAAGAGCGATTTTGAGCGCTCCGAGCTTGTCAAGGATAAAACCGGCGTCGAAATCCGGGGCGTACGGGGCATCAACCCGGTCAACGGCCATGAGATCCCGATCTTCATCTCCGACTACGTGCTGATGAGCTACGGCACCGGCGCCATCATGGCGGTCCCGGCGCACGACACGCGCGACTGGGATTTCGCCCAAAAGTTCGGTCTCCCGATCATCGAGGTCGTCAAGGGCGGCGACGTTGAAAAAGAGGCGTTCACCGACTGCGCTTCCGGCATTCTTGTCAACTCCGGCTTCCTTGACGGCATGGGCGTCGCCGAGGCGAAAAAAGCCGTCACGGAGTACCTCGAAAAAGAGGGCAAGGCCCGCCCGAAGGTCAATTACAAGCTCCGCGACTGGGTCTTCAGCCGCCAGAGATACTGGGGCGAGCCGATCCCGATGGTCTACTGCGAAAAATGCGGCTGGCAGCCGATCCCGGAGGATCAGCTTCCGCTTCTGCTCCCGGATGTGGAATCCTACGAGCCGACCGATACCGGTGAAAGCCCGCTCTCCAAGATGGATAGCTGGGTCAATACTACCTGCCCCTGCTGCGGCGGGCCCGCGAAACGCGAGACCGACACGATGCCTCAGTGGGCCGGCTCCAGCTGGTACTTCATGCGCTACTGCGACCCGCACTGCGCGGATGCCGTCGGCGCAAAGGAGGCCCTCGATTACTGGCTCCCGGTCGACTGGTACAACGGCGGTATGGAGCACACCACCCTGCACCTGCTCTACTCCCGCTTCTGGCATAAGTTTCTTTATGACATCGGCGTCGTCTCCTGCCCGGAGCCCTATGCCAAGCGCACAAGCCACGGCATGATCCTCGGCGAGAACGGCGAAAAGATGTCCAAATCGAGGGGCAACGTGGTCAATCCGGACGACGTGATCCGCGACTACGGCGCCGATACGCTTCGCCTTTATGAGATGTTTATCGGCGACTTCGAGAAGGCCGCCCCGTGGAGCACCAGCTCCATCAAGGGCTGCAAGCGCTTTCTGGACCGCATCTGGGCGCTGCAGGATACCATGACCCCCGGCGGCATCCGCCCACAGTTTGAGGGTGAGTGCCACCGCACCATTAAAAAGGTCGGCGAGGATATCGACAGCCTCAAGGCCAATACCGCGATTGCCGCGATGATGACGCTGCTCAACGACCTCAGCGACTCCGGCTCCGTCACGGAGGAGGAGTACAAGCTGCTCCTCACCCTGCTCAATCCCTTCGCCCCGCATGTCACGGAGGAGCTCTGGCAGCTCCTCGGCGGTAAGGAATTGCTCTGCAAACAGCCCTGGCCGCAATATGACGAAAAGAAATGCATCGAGCAGTCCGTCGAGATCGTGGTTCAGATCTGTGGAAAAATTAAGGCGCATATCACCATTGACGCAGACGCCGGCGAAGAAGAGACGCTTGCGGCCGCCAGAGCCTCGGTGGCCGGTTCGCTTGAGGGAAAGACCGTTGTTAAGGAGATCTGCGTCCCCGGCAAGCTTGTCAACTTTGTAGTGAAGTAAGGAGAGGCACCTGTCGAATCCGCAAATTTTCGGAAAAGGAAACATCTTTTCAGCAGCTTTCCCACTTGACACGCAAGAACGCAAGTAATATAATAATCCCGTTACATTTATGTACGAAGGGCAGAAACGCCCTTTAACTCCGGCCTTTGAGGCGAAGGAGGGAATCAGGTAATGGCAGAAGTTCGTGTCAAAGAAAATGAATCTTTGGACAGCGCTCTCAGACGTTTTAAACGTCAGTGCGCTCGCTCTGGCGTCCTTGCGGAAGTCAGAAAGAGAGAAGCATACGAGAAGCCTTCGGTAAAACGTAAAAAGAAATCCGAGGCCGCCCGGAAGCGCAAATATTAATAGCTTATGTGGAAGGCGGATGGCGTTTGCCGTCCGCTTTCTTATTTCCATTCGGGAAGGAACCTTTTAGAAAAAAGGAGGGAGAAGATGGCAATTTACCGGCCGAAACATCGTTTTCGCAGGGTAACTGGCATCACGCCGGAGGATGTGTACGCCGTCGGCGGAAAGGCGCTGATCCTCGACGTCGACAACACGCTTTCCATCCACGGCTCCCAGAAGCCGCTTAAAGGCGTGCCGGAATGGATCGCAAAAATGCAGGCGGCGGGGCTTCCGATGGTCATCGTCTCCAACAACAGCGCCGAGCGAATCGCTCCTTTCGCAAAAAAGCTGGGCCTGCCCTATGTAGAGAACGGAAGAAAACCGCTTCCCTACGGATTCCGCAGGGCGTGCATCCTGCTGGGCGTTCCGCCCAAAGACACCGTCGTCATCGGGGATCAGCTCTTTACGGATCTCATCGGCGGCAAGTATTTCGGCGCAAAGGTCTTTCTGACAAAACCCATCCGCCCGGAGGAGACGATCCTTTTTCGCCTCAAGCGCCGTTTGGAACGCTTCATCATCGAATAAACTTTACCACACGGAGGCATCTTATGGACAGAATCAAGCGTCTTGCCGGGGAACTCCCGGAGGATCTGGACGCCGCATTTATCAACTCGACCGTCAACCGCAGATATTATACCGGGTTTAACTCCAGCGCGGGCGTGCTGCTCGTCACGAGGAACGACGCCACGATTTTTCTGGATTCCCGCTATATCGAGGTCGGCACCCGCACGATCACCGATGCGCACGTCGTGCTGATGGGGGATCTGACCGCGCAGCTCAACGAATATTTCGAGGAGCACCATGTGAAAACCGTCGGCATCGAATCCGGCTATACGACGGTCGAAAAGCTCTTCAGCCTGCGCAGGGTGCTGAACATTGAGATGAAGGACGATCCTCGCCTCAACAGCATCATCCTCTGTCAGCGCCGGGTCAAGGCCCCCGAGGAGATGGAGCAAATCCGCGCCGCCCAGGCCATCACCGACCAAACCTTCCTGCATATGCTGGAAACAATCAAACCCGGCCTCTCCGAAAAGGATCTGCAGCTCGAGTTGGATTTTTATATGCTCAGGCACGGCGCGACCGGGCTTGCGTTTGACACGATTCTCGCCGCTGGCGCCAACGGCTCGATGCCGCACGCCGTTCCGGGGATGAACATCATCCGGGAGGGCGACTTCGTCACGATGGATTTCGGCGCCTCCGTCAACGGCTACTGCTCCGATATGACGAGAACGGTCGCCGTCGGCAAAATTACCGAGGAGCAGGAAGCGGTTTACAACCTCGTCTATCGGGCGCAGACCACCGCTGAAGCCGCGGTGCGCCCCGGCATCCCCTGTGACGAGATCGACGCCGTCGCCCGCGATATCATCTATGGAGCCGGCTATGAGGGCAAATTCGGCCATGGGCTGGGGCACTCCCTCGGCCTCGAGATCCACGAGGATCCGCGTTTTTCCCCGACCTGCCGGGATCTCACCGTCACCGGTCTCGTCATGAGCGTCGAGCCCGGCATCTACCTTGAAGGCCGGTTTGGCGTGCGGATCGAGGACATTGTACAGGTCACGGGGAGCGGCTGCGACGTCATCACAAAGAGCGAAAAAAAATTAATCCGCCTGTGAAGGGGGCCCTTCGGGGCATTTTCCCCTGCTTTTGAAAGAAAATAAGGTTGTCATGGCGTTTCCACCCATATTTTCATGCGCAAAAGTATTGCAAAACGGGCAAAAATCGGATAGAATTTAAATGTTGGATTCCGCGTATTTATAACTAGGAGGTAAAATTATGATTTCTGCCGGCGATTTCAGAAACGGCGCTACTTTCGAGATGGACGGAAACGTATACTCGATCATCGAATTTCAGCACGTCAAGCCGGGCAAGGGTGCCGCTTTCGTTCGCACGAAGATCCGGAACATGATCTCCGGCTCCGTTGTTGAGCACACGTTCAACCCATCCGACAAATTCCCGACCGCCTATATCGAAAGAAAAGATATGCAGTATCTCTACAACGACGGCGATCTCTACTATTTTATGGACCCGGAAAGCTTCGAGACCATTCCTATCTCGAAGGATACCCTCGGCGACAATTTCAAGTTCGTTCTTGAAAATATGGATTGCAAGATCATGTCCTACAAGAGTAATATCTTCGGCGTCGAGCCGCCGACCTTCGTCGAGCTTGAGGTCACCCATACCGAACCCGGCGTTCGCGGCGATACCGCCACCAACGTCACCAAACCGGCCGTCGTCGAAACCGGCGCCGAGCTCAAAGTTCCGCTCTTCATCAACGAAGGCGACCGCGTCCGCGTCGACACCCGCACCGGCGAATATATGGAAAGAGCCTGATTTCCGGGTATACTATCTCCAAAAGACAACGCGTTTTCCGCTTATTTAAAAAAAGAAGTATGGAGGTTTCCGTTTATGAACATCACTGAAAAAGTTGCACACCTGAAAGGCCTTATCGAGGGCATGGAACTGGAAGATAATAAAGAAACAAAGCTCATCAAGGCCATTTCCGAGATCCTGGAGGATGTCGCATATGCCGTCTCCGACGCCGAGGATGAACTGGGCGAGCTGGGCGAAGAGGTCGAGGCGATCGACGAAGACCTCGGCCATCTTGAAGACGACTATTACGGCGAAGAGGACGAAGACGAGGACGGCTGCACCTGCTGCTGCGGAGAAGACGGCATGTACGAAGTCAAATGCCCGTCCTGCGGCGAATCCATCTGCGTGGATGAGAACACCATCAACGGCGGAGAGATGAAGTGCCCGAACTGCGGCGAACTTCTCGAGTTCGATCTCGAAAGCGAAGACGAAGGCGAGGACGACAAGGAGTAATTCCTGTCTTCTTTATAAAAACTGTTTCGGGGCAGGGTGAGATTCCCTACCGGCGGTAATATCCGGCCGTTTTTTGCCGGATTAGTCCGAGACTCGCATACCCTCCGGCACAGCCGAAAGTCCGCGGAAAAACGCGGTTTTTTGACTTCGGATGGGACGCGACTGAACCGGTGTGATTCCGGTACCGACGGTTAAAGTCCGGATGGCGAAACGAGCGACAGCTACAAGCCCCGATGGCATCAGACACATCGGGGCTTTCTTTTTATAAGTTGGGCTTCCGGGCGTTTCTCCCCGAAGGTGAAACTCCTGTCTCCCCTGCCCCGCGCCGCGGTTTGACGGCGCGCCGCATGGCTATACTATAAAAAGCACCCCGTGGTTCCGGCGTGAAAAATCCTGCCGGAACCGGAAACCTGTGCGGCGGCTTTTCTCTTTCCCCGCACAGAGATATCCGATAATTTTAGCCGGCCGCACGGTCCGGCAGATGGGGTGATACTATGAAAACAATTTCAGTTAAAAAAATGGTAACGCTCGGCGCTCTGGCGGCCTGCTCCGTCGTGTTGATGCTGCTTATTCGGATTCCTTTTCCGCC
>CAZLMO010000088.1:0-8156 GCA_964560915.1 uncultured Oscillospiraceae bacterium | reverse complement strand
GCATCTCCGCCGTGCTTGACGACGATATCGGCAACGCCCAGCTCTGGGTGACCGCAATCAACGGCAGCAATGCCGCCGACAACACCACCGCCGCGCTGATCGACAGCAGCGACGCGGTCGCTGCGTTCGATCTCTCCCTGCTGGTGGACGGTAGCACCTATGCTGAGCCCGTCTCCGGAACCATTTCTTTCGCCATGCAGGGCAGCATGGAGGTCCCCGCCTCCTCGTACGGCGAGGCCGCCCTTGCGCTGATCCACGTCACCACGCTGGATGAGTTCACTGGGGAGGGTTATTATCTGCCCGACGGCAAGAAAGCGCTCTATTTCGACAGCGAATCCGGCGAAAAGAGCGAAGCCGCTTTCTTCGGCTTTGAGACGGAGAACGGCGTCAGCCGCATCATTATCAAAGATAACACGGAAGTGCCGAATACCTTCGCCTATCTCTCCGAGGCCGGCACCATCGTGGAAGTTCAGTTGATCCCCAACGCCGACGCCGACGCCTTCGACATCAACTTCACGAGCCTCTCCCCGTTCCTGATCGCCTATCTGGAAGTCAACGAAGCGGCTTCCTCCGGGCTTCCGCTCTGGGTCTGGATCGCCATCGGCGGCGCACTGATCTTTATCATTCTCATCGTGGTTCTGCTTGCGGTCCGCGGCAAAAACGCCAAAGAGGAGCAGAAAGCGGCCGAGCGCCTTACCCGCAGGGAACCCTATCCGGAAAAGGCCATGGCCAAGGAAGCCCCGGCTCCCGCTCCGCATTTTTACAACGATGAGGGGTTTGATCGTGCTTCCAATTTCGATGCGAAAAAAGGATTCGACGTTGCCACTTCCGGGGAAAACGACGAGAATTACAGCAGCTGGAACAATTTTCTGAAAAAGGAATGATCCTTTCTCTGTAAAAAAAAAGCCTCCGGATCGTTCCGGAGGCTTCGTTTTATCTTCGCGGGCCGGAGCGCCGCCCGTTTTTTCTGTGGGAACTCATAAAATCGGAGGGATGTTTTTGTGAAAATTATGCGCCGGCTTTTGGCCGTCTTTCTTACCGCCATATTGCTGCTCTCCACCGCGGCGACCGTCTTCGCCGACAATTATACCGTCTATTACTGCGCGGGCACGGCCGATAAAAACGAGAGCGTACCCAAAGTCTGCAAAAATGTCGATGAGGGCGACTATTACACCGTCCTCCGTCCCGGCGGCGTCTTCGACGACTACGACGACTATATCGACGACGGATACGAATTTGATCACTGGGAGGATCAAAACGGAAAGGAATATGACTCCGGGGATGAGGTGCAGTTTCGCCGTTTTGAGGATGGCGTTCTTGAGCTGACCGCCATCTGGGAGGACGACGACGACAATGACGACGACGGCAGCGTCAGCTACGGCGTCACATACAGTGCCGGCGACGCGGGCAAAAATTCCAAAAAAGAGACCTATTCGGGCGATTTTGAAACGGAGGCTCCGGAATCCGTCTTTGACGATCTCGCCGAGTATAAAGAGGACGGGTACCGCTTTGTCTCCTGGATGGACAAAATCGGAAATACCTATTTGAAGGATGAAACGGTCCATGTCGACGAAGCGCCCTTCAACACGAGCTACAATATGACGCTGACCGCGCTCTGGATCTGCGACGGCGACTATCAGATATGCTTCCGCTCCGGCACGACGGAGGCCACGGGAAGCGATCCGTCCGGCTTCTACGCGGAATACAATAAAAAATACACGCTGCCGAAAAACCCCTACACCTTCACGGGATTTGCCTTTGCGGGATGGGATGTCGGCGGTACGATTATGCAGCCCGGCGATACCTATTCCGTGCGGGATGGCCTCGTCATCCGGGCAACCTGGAAGGACGCCGGCGTCGAGCTTATCTATCAGCCCGGCGAAGGGCAGGGTACCTCTTATACAAAGACATATGAGCCCGGCGAGAGTATTACGCTCGCTGAAAATACGTTCACCCGCGCGGGATACGCCTTTGCCGGGTGGCTGATCGAATCCGTGAACACGGTCATTCCGGAGGGCACCTCCGTGGTGATCGCGGGCAACGACACCGCCACCGCCCAGTGGATCCTCGAAACTTCCGCTCCGGCGCAGTCGGCCCCTGCGGAGGAATCCTCTTCCGAGGCCGCCGTTTCGGAGCCGGAATCCGAATCCGCCGCGGAGGAGGAAACCTCCGTCCCCGAAGAGTCGGAGCCCATCGCGGAAGCGGAGAAACCGGAAACCCTCTCCTACTCCATCTCCGGCAGCACGCCGGTCTCCGGCATCACCGTCAAGCTTGACGGCGGCGTCGAGGATGCGGAACTGCTGGTCACCCCGATCACGGAGGCCTCCTCCACCGATACCACCACCGCCGCCCTGCTGGAAAGCGGGGACGCGGCAGCCATATTTGACCTCGCGCTTCAGAGCGACGGCTCCGCTTACGACGGAAAAACCACCGGAACCGTTCTGTTTGAGATGAACGGAAACGCCGGGATTCCGGAGGCGCCGTATAAATCCGCCCGGATCGCCATGGCGCATGTGATGCCGCTGGATGCCTTTGAGGGAAGCGGCTATTACAAATCCGCAGACGGCAAAACGGTCTGGTGCAATCTCACCGACGGCAGCACGCAGGAATCCGATTCCGTCTCCCTCGTGGAGACCCGTGGCATTTATCGTGCCGTAATCGTCGATTCCTCCGCGGCCCCGGCAAGCTTCGCCTATCTCTCCGACGACGCCACGGTCGTGGAGGTCGCGCTGGGCTCCGACGCGGAGGCCTCCTCCTTCGAGATCGGGTTTACCGGCTTTTCGCCGTTCCTGCTCCTCTGGGTTGAGCTGGATGAGGGCGCCGCCGCCCTTTCTCCGCTCGTCTGGGTCGCCGTCGGCGTCGTGGTTACGCTTGCGCTTCTGGGGCTGGCGTTCCTTCTCTACCGCGGCAGAAAACAAAAGGCCGTGCTCTCCGGTACGGTTGCGGCTGCGGCCCACGTCTCCGAGGAGACCGGATCTCTCCGGCAGGAGGACCCCGTCTCCGTACCGGACAGCCGGGATTTCGGAAAGGAACCGGATCTTAAGCCGATATCCGGCGAGGCCGCGGAATCTTCCGATTGGGGAGAGTTCCGGAAGGAATGACTTTCCCGCGGTTGCTCTTGTTTCCGGATTGTTTTTTCGACATGCGGGTATTGAGAACCATCTGTCTTCTCATGCTCATCGCATAAAATGAATCTTTAAAATAGCGTGGTGCGGAAAAATCCGCATCGCGCTTTTTTGTAGCTTATTGAAACCGGGGCTAGAAGAACGGGGGGCCTGTTTTGGCCGGTCCGGGGCCGCCGGAATCCGGCCGAAGGCCCCGCGCAGGGCAAAAAACGCGCTGCGAACGGGAGCTCCGTATGCAAAAGAACGGCCCCTCTCAAAAAGTGAAGGGCCGTCTTCGGTTTATGGCATACAGGCGAATCAGAGTTTGGTCATCCAGAGGCCATGGAGGTTGCAGTACTCATAGACGGCGACCGGCTTGTCGTCCGCAAGGGCGAAAACGGCCTTCGGCTCGTCGCCCGGCTGCAGGTATTTCTGCTGGAATCCCTTCTCGGTTTCAAAGCAGATCCACTGGATATAATGCTCCGGAATCATCGGATGAGGAACTTCCCCAACAGATACGGTATAGCGCCCGCACTTAGAAACGACGACGGGCAGATGCTTCTCGACGACGGCGTCAATAGTACCCGGTTTCAGCTCCTGCATGGGCTCGCCGCAGCAAATGGTGGGGACGGGGGTTTCATGCAGCATGACAATGATTTTTCCGCAATGCGCACAACGATAGAATTTCATAGCAGCATCTCCTTTATGTGTCAAAATCGGGCTTCTTCATTCCCGGTTCGGGAAGACGGTTATTCCGCGCAGGCGACGTCGCCGATCGGGCCGACGATCGGCAGCGGGTCGATGCCGAGGCGGGTATAGTAGTCGGAAAGCGCGGCCTTAACGGCCTGCTCCGCCAGGACGGAGCAGTGGATCTTGACCGCCGGAAGCCCATCCAGCGCCTCAATGACCGCCTGGTTGGTCAGCTTCAGGGCATCCTCGACCGGTTTGCCCTTGATCATCTCCGTCGCGATGGAACTCGTCGCGATCGCCGCGCCGCAGCCGAACGTCTTGAACTTTACGTCCTTGATGATGCCATCCTCGATCTTGAGGTACATCTTCATAATATCACCGCAGCGCGCGTTGCCGACCTCGCCGACGCCGTCGGCGTCCGGGATCTCTCCGACATTGCGCGGATTGGTGAAATGTTCGAATACTTTATCGGAATATAACATGACTTAAATCCTCCGTATTGCCGCAGCCGCGGCGCTCTATTATAAATCTCGGAATTTTCATTTCATCATCTTTACCGCGGAAGTATCTCCGGTCTTGATTTTCTCCCACAGCGGGCTCATGCCGCGCAGGCGCTCGACGATACCGGGCAGGGCCGCGAGGATCGTGTCCACATCCTCTTCGGTATTCTGATCGCCCAGTGTGATGCGCAGCGACCCGTGGGCGACCTCATGCGGGAGGCCAAGGGCCAGCAGGACGTGGCTCGGATCAAGCGAACCGCTCGTGCAGGCGGAGCCGGAGGAGGCGCAGATTCCGTACTGGTCGAGCCAGAGCAGAAGGCCCTCGCCCTCGATGCCCTCGATGGAGATATTGACGTTGCCCGGAAGACGCTTCTCCCGGTCGCCGTTGAGCCGCGTGCACTCGATCTTCAGGATGTTGTCGATCAGCCGGTCGCGCAGGATTCTCGTCTTTGCGGCGCGCTCCTCAATATCTGCCGTGGCCAGCTCCAGCGCCTTCGCAAGGCCCACGATGCCGGCGATATTCTCGGTGCCGGCGCGTTTGTTTTTCTCCTGGGCGCCGCCGTCGATCAGGTTCGGCAGCGCAATGCCTTTGCGGATATACAGCAGGCCGATACCCTTCATCGCGTGGATCTTGTGGCCGGAGAGGGAGAGCATATCTATATTCTGTTCCCCGACGTCAATCGGCACATGCCCGACGGCTTGTACCGCATCGGTATGAAACCAGATCTTTTTTTCGCGGCAGAGGGCGCCGATCTCCGCAATCGGCTGAATCGTGCCGATCTCGTTGTTTGCGTACATGATGGAGACGATGCCCGTATCCGGGCGGATCGCCGCCGCCACATCCTCCACCCGGACGATGCCGTTTTCATATACCGGCAGGTAGGTGACTTCGAAGCCCTGCTTTTCCAGCGCCATGCAGCTATGCAGCACAGCGTGATGCTCAAAGGCCGAGGTGATGATATGCTTTTTGCCTCGCTTGGCCATCGCCTGAGCCGCGCCCTTGAGCGCCCAGTTATCCGATTCGGAGCCGCCGGAGGTGAAATAGATCTCATCCTCCCCGGCGCCCAGACAGGCGGCGCAGGTCTCCCGGGCACGCTTTAAAGCCCAGCCCGCTTCCCTGCCCTTTTCATAAATCGTGGAGGCGTTGCCGTACCCTTCCGTCAGCCAGGGAAGCATGGCGTCCAGCACTTCCTTCGTAATCGGGGTTGTCGCGGCGTTATCCACATATACAAGTTTTTTTTGAGAATCTTTCATTCCTGTTCCCTCGTTTTCTTTGAAAAACTTCCAGGATTTTATACTATACTAATTTAGTAGGAATTGCAATACTTACCCTTGAATTTTTCTAAAAAAACTTAAAAATGTGAAATGAATCCGAAAAACGCCTAACGTGAAGAAAAAACTCTGTTTTCCGTTCAGACACCGGCGGCCTTTTTGGCCTCCGCGACCGCGAGGGCGTCGCAGCGCTCATTCTCCGGATGACCTGCGTGGCCCTTCACCCACTCGATGCGAACCTCATGGATCTCAAGCAGTTCCAATAAACGCACCCAGAGATCCGGATTCAGCGCGGGCTTGCCGTCGGATTTTTTCCAGCCCTTTGCCTGCCAGTTGGCTGCCCAGCCCTTGCCGACCCCATTCGCGAGATATTGGGAATCCGTGACCAGCAGGACGCGGCAAGGCTCCCTGAGCGTTTCCAGGGCGGCGATGGCGCCGAAAAGCTCCATCCGGTTGTTGGTGGTGTTGCGCTCGCCACCGGAAAGAATTTTTTCTTTACCTTTATATACAAGGATAGCGCTCCATCCGCCCGGACCCGGGTTTCCCGAGCAGGCCCCATCCGTATAAATTGTTACTTCTTTCATAATTAAAAACCACCCGAAGCTATAACATCAGTAAATTCCATTTTTATAGTAATAGAAAAATGGAAAAATTGCAAGAAAATTTTATAGAAAATGCCCACCGTTTATTTTTTTAATTTTTGTCCATACTGATTTTGTTCATAATAAAAGTAATATTTTTTATGTGTTCATAAAATTCTGTTGACAGATAAATTAAATTCTTATATGATAAGTTTAATGATTTTTGGACCGGAATTAATCGAAGAAGACTGATTTTTGCCCTTCGGAGCCCCGAAAGGCGTGTTTTTGATGCCTAAACAACTGAAATCTACATATTTTTTCGATTTTATTTTTTTATTTCTCGAAAAATCACAGAAAATATCGAATAAAACAAAATAACAGAGCCTTTTATTGAAAAGGAGGCAATTATTTGGAAAACAAACAAAATTCGGACGATCCGAGCGCCAGAAACGCCGCCCGGGCCAAAATGCAAAAGGTGAATTTAGAAAAACTGGATCATGTGCTGGCAAACCTGCCGGAGAATCAGTACGAGCACAAAGCCGAAACTGAAATTGAAATCAAAACCGAAATCAAAGCCGAAACCAAAGCCGACAGCGAACCCTCGCAGCGGCAAAAGCAGAAGCACCGCGGCCGTCCGCCTAAAAATCAGAGACCGGTCGTCTCGGCGAAGGATGGCTCCCAAGCGGATGCTCAAAAGAAATTCCCCGCCGCCCCAAACGGAAACTCCAACTTCCAACAAGGAAACTCAAGCGCCCGGGGCGCAAGCTCAAATGCCCAGAGCGCAAGCTCAAATGCCCAGAGCGCAAACTCAAACGCCCGGAGCGCAAGCTCAAATGCCCAGAGCGCAAATTCAAACGCCCAGAGCACAAATTCAAACGCCCAGAACGCAAATTCAAACGCCCGGAGCGCAAACTCAAACGTCCGGAACGGAAACTCAAACGCCCAGAGGGGAAACTCAAACGCCCAGAGGAGAAACTCAAACACCCAGAAGGGAAATCCAGGTTCCCCGAAAGAAAACCCCGGTGCTCGCGCAGAAAATACGCTTTCTGAAATTCCTGCCAACCGCGCCCCTGCGGAATGGAAAAACAACTCTCCCATGGGCTGGAATCAAAAGAAACGCGGCCGTCCCTCTAAAAACACCAAGCTTCCGCCGCTCAAGATCATTCCTCTCGGCGGGCTCGGCGAAATCGGTAAAAACATGACCGTCTTCGAGTACGACGACGACATCGTGATTGTGGACTGCGGACTCGCCTTTCCGGGTGATGAAATGTTGGGCGTCGATTTGGTTATCCCGGATTTCACCTACCTTGAGGAGAACCGCGACAGGATTCGCGGCCTCGTCATCACGCACGGACACGAGGACCACATCGGCGGCATCCCCTATCTGCTCCAGAAGCTGAACATCCCGATCTATGCGACGCGCTTTACCATCGCGCTCATCGAGGGCAAGCTGGCCGAAAAGGGCCTCCTTAATAAGGCGGTTCTCAACGTTGTAAAGCCGCGGGATATCGTCACGCTGGGCTGCATGAATATTGAATTTATCCATGTCAACCATTCCATCCCGGATGCCTGCGCGATTGCCCTCCACACGCCCGCCGGCGTCGTCATCGAGACCGGAGATTTTAAAGTGGACTACACACCCACCAGAGACGAGATCATCGATCTGGCCCGCTTCGGCGAGCTCGGCGGCAAGGGCGTTTTGGCGCTGCTCTCCGACTCCACCAACGCGGAGCGCCCCGGCTACACGCCGAGCGAGCGCACCGTCGGGGAATCCTTCGACCTGCTGTTTAAAAACGCCGGTAACCACAGGATCCTTGTGGCCACCTTTTCCTCCAACGTTCACCGCGTGCAGCTTGTGATCGACTCTGCCGTCCGTTTTGGCAGAAAAGTTGCCGTCGTCGGCCGCAGTATGGAACAGGTCACCACCAAGGCGCTCGAGATGGGCTATCTGGATGCGCCGGAAGGCACCGTCGTTTCGCTGGATACGGTCTGCCGTCTGCCGGAAAATG
>CAZLMO010000087.1:6373-8199 GCA_964560915.1 uncultured Oscillospiraceae bacterium | reverse complement strand
AGACTTTTTTTTAATTACAATAATATATTATTTTATCATACTGTTCTTTTTTTTACAAGACCGGCTTCCTGGGTAAAGAAAGCGGTTTCCGACCGAAATTTTTAATACTTCCAAAAAGTGGAAATCCGTATTCTTTTCGGCAAAATAATCATCTTCGTGCCGCTATGATAAAACTATCATCTTATTCCTTCGGAGGCGGTTTTATGACTATGGCGGTCCATTCCAGGCTGAAGCAGTTCACCGGTCGGGCGGCGGAGGAACTGGTTCCGATGCTGGTCTGGCTGGCGGCATCCTTTGCCGCGGCGAACGCGGCGCTTTTTGGGAATCTGGCACCTTTTGGGATCTCCTGCGTCGCTGCCGCGAAAAAAAAGAATCTTCTGCCTGCGACGGTCGGAGCGATCCTCGGCTACACGCTGGCGGACGGCGGCTCGCTGCGCTATCCGGCGGCGGTGCTGCTTGTTGCGGCGATCAAACTGGTTTTTGAAAAGCTCGGGGAGGGGGCGCTTTCGTCCGCCTTTTATGCGGCGGCTTCCATCCTGACGGTCTCGGTGGCGTTTGTCTCCCTGGGCGCGGAGATCGGAATGCCGCAGATCGCGGCGGAAGCGGTGCTCTGCGGCGGCGTGGCGTGGTTCTTCTACCGGACCGCGGTTCTTTTAAGCGACGGAAGGCCGGTTCTTGCCCTCTCTAAGGCCGACCGCGCCTGCATCGCGGTCACCGCGGCCATCGGAGCCGCGGCCCTTGCCGGGACGGAGGTATTCGGGATCTCCGCCGGAGCGGTGCTGGGCGGATTTGCGGTGCTGCTCTCTGCGGAGTATGGCGGAGAAGGAGCCGGAGCGGCGGCGGGAGCGGCGGCGGGCGTGGCGGTCGGCATCGCTTCGGATTACGGGATGTTGGCCGCGGCCGGATTTCCGGCAGGGGGGCTCATCGCGGGGGTCTTCGCGGTATTCGGCCGGCTGGGGGCTGCGGCTGCTTTTGCTTTTACGCAGCTGATCGCCGCATTCGCCGTCGGGGCAGGGGATTACAGCTTGTTTTATGCGTCTTTGGCCGCGGGGGGCGCGCTGATCCTGCTGCCGAAACAGAGCGGAAAGCTGGCGTCGTTTTTTGCGCCGCGGGAATCCCTGACGCCGGACAGCGCCACCCTCAAATCCCTTCTGCTGGCGCGTCTCGGTTCCGCGGCTGCGGGGCTCACGGATATCTCCACGGCGACGAAGCATGTTTCGGAGAAGCTGCGGCCTTCCGGAAGCGAGGATCTCAACCGCGTTTTCAATTTTGCCGCGGAAAAAGCCTGCCGGAGCTGCTCACGCAACGCCTACTGCTGGCAGGAACGCTATGGCGACACGATGGAAGCCTTCTCTGCGATGGAGCCGGTGCTCAAACGGGAAGGTGCCGCGACGGAGGCGGATTTTCCGGAGGAATTCTCCAAGCGCTGTTCCCGGGCGCCGGAGATTGCCCGGACCGTCAGCCTGCGTTTTGCGGAGACGGTGGAGCGCAGGGAGACCCAACACGAGGTCTCCGGCATTCGCAGCGTCGTCACGGATCAGTTTGACGGCATGGCGCTGATGCTGCGGGATCTGGCCGGCGATATGGCACGGCTCTCCCGCTCCGATCAGCAGCAGGGCAGAGCGGTAAAACGACTGCTTGAGCACGAGCAGTTTCATCCCTACTCGGCGGTTTGCTATTATGCCGAGGGCGGCAGGATGACCGTGGAGACGACGCTGCCGCTGGAGGAAAAGCCGATGCTCAATGAGGAGGAACTGACCGCCTCGCTCTCCGATCTGTTGCTCCGGGATCTTTCGGAGCCGGTTGCCCGCGAAACGGAAAACGCG
>CAZLMO010000087.1:1571-6363 GCA_964560915.1 uncultured Oscillospiraceae bacterium | reverse complement strand
GTCGGAGCGGCCGCCGCTCACCGTGGAATACGGAGAATATGCTTTTTGCGCCGACGGGGAAAAATTTTGCGGAGACAGCAGCCGTTTCCTGTATGATGAGCACGGCCGGGCGCATCTCCTTTTGAGCGACGGCATGGGCAGCGGCTGCAGCGCGGCGCTGGATTCGGCCATGACCGCCGGGCTGCTCGAGCGGCTCATCCGGGCGGGCTTCCGCTTCGACAGCGCCATCCGCCTCGTCAACTCCGCCCTGCTGCTCAAATCCGGGGATGAATCCCTGGCCACCGCGGACAGCTGCGAACTCGATCTCTTCTGCGGCCGGGCGGAATTCTGCAAGGCCGGCGCGGCGCCCTCCTATGTGCTGAAACATGGCCGCGCGGTACGGGTGAGCGCCATGTCGCTGCCGGCGGGGATTTTGGGGGGCACCGCTTTTGAGGAGGAAAACCTGACGCTCGGCCCCGGGGACTGGGTTGTGATGGTTTCCGACGGGGCGACCGCCGAAGGAGACGACTGGATCATGAAGGAACTTCGTCATCTGCCGGAAAAAACCGCGCCGGAGGCGGCGCGCTACCTCGCCGAGCGGGCAAAAGCCATCCGCAGCGACGGACACAGCGACGATATCACCATCCTTGCCGTAAAGATAATGGAAAACGAGGCATAAGAGGGCGGTCGGCGCCGCGCGGCCTGATTCGCGCTTTTACAGGGATCCGGGGACCCTTTTATGAGAATGTTTGGCCCGTTTGGCATATTCCAAGGCGGTTTTCCGGCATCGTTCCGCAACCTTTTGAGCCCGTATTTTCGGACAGCGCGGCTTTGATTTTAAAAATTTGTCAGGAAATGAAAATTCGCGCTTGACTTTGCCGACGAAAAGCGATATAATCCATCACAACAACCGAACAGGATAAAGACTGTGAAGGGAAGAGTAAGCGTGTAAGCGGCCACAGAGATCCCCGGTAGCTGAAAAGGGGACGAACGGAGCACGCCGAACATGGTCCCGGAGTTGCGCACCGAACCGAAAGCGGCAAGGCTGCGACGGAAGCTGCCCGTTATAGCGGCAGGGTATGATCGTACCCGGTAAGGCCGATATGGTGACATATCGGTAAATTAAGGTGGTAACACGGAAGCTTTGCTTTCGTCCTTTATCCAGATGGATGAAGGACGGAAGCTTTTTTTATGGCTTCCGGCACCGCTTACGGGGAAATTGGAGGAACGGATTGGTTTGATATGTATTGAAGGCCTGACAAAGGTATTCAAAGGAGAAACGGATATAAAGGCGCTCGACAATATCTGCACCCAGGTGGAAGAGGGAGATATTTTCGCCGTCATCGGCATGAGCGGCGCGGGAAAGAGCACGCTGCTTCGCTGCATCGCCCAGCTTGAGACGCCGGACGCCGGCTCGATCTATATCGACGGCGCGGATGTCACGAAGCTCACCGGGGCGGAAAGGCTCACTCTCCGCAAGCAGGTCGGCGTTATTTTTCAGGGCTACCATCTGTTGATGCAGCGCACCGTCCGCGGAAATATCGCATTCCCTCTGGAACTTGACAGGCACACCAAAGCCGAAATCGACCGGAAGGTGGATGACCTGCTGAATCTGGTGGGCCTCTCCGATAAAGCGAATGCCTACCCTTCCCAGCTTTCCGGCGGCCAGATGCAGAGGGTTGCGATCGCCCGCGCCCTTGCGAACGACCCGAAGATCCTTCTCTGCGACGAACCCACTTCGGCGCTGGATTCCCTGACCACCAAATCCATCCTCAAATTGCTGGAGGACATTAACGCGAAGCTCGGCGTTACCGTTTTTATTATCACGCATGAGATCGGCGTCGTGCGGGCGATCTGCAAGCGCGTCGCCGTCATCAACGAGGGCCAGCTTGTGGAGCAGGGCCGGACCGAAGAAGTGTTTGCCCATCCGAAGCATCTCGCCACAAGGCTCCTGCTCGGGATAGAGGACCCGGAAGAGGGAGGCGACGCCGAATGATGGAGTTTCTTTCCCACTACAGCACCACTCTTATGATAGGTACGATCGAAACCCTGTACATGGTCTTCACATCCACCGTATTTGCCTACATCCTCGGATTGCCGATGGGCGTGGTCATGGTCATGACCGCCCCAAACGGCATCCGCCCGAATAAAGCGGTCAACGATACCCTCGGCACCATTATCAATGTTGGCCGTTCCATTCCGTTCATCATCCTGATGGTGGCCATCATCCCGTTTACCCGCCTGATCGTCGGAAGAGCCATCGGCTCCACGGCGGCCATTGTACCTTTGGTCATCGCGGCCGCGCCGTTTGTGGCAAGGATGGTGGAATCCTCACTCGACGAGATCAATCCCGGCGTCATCGAGGCGGCCCAGACCATGGGCGCCACGGATTGGCAGATCGTCAGGAAAGTGCTTCTTCCGGAGTCCATCCCGTCTCTGATCCGCGGCTTCTCCATCACCACCATCACGCTGGTTGGCTATTCGGCCATGGCGGGCGCGGTCGGCGGCGGCGGGCTCGGCGCCATCGCCATCAACTACGGCTACTACCGGTTCCAGACCGACGTGCTGTATGTCACGGTGGTTTTGATGATCCTCCTGGTCCAGATTATCCAGATGATCTTTAATTTTGTTGCCAAACGGATCGACAAGCGAAACCGTTGAGCATAGAGACCCAAAATTCCGATTGAGAAAGGAAGCAAACTTATGAAAAAAATTCTTGCCCTGATCCTGGCGCTCGTGCTCTGCCTGAGCTTCGCTGCCTGCGCCGCCGAAGAACCCGCTCCCGAAGAGAGCACCCCGTCCGAAGAAGCCACTTCCGCCGAGGAACCCGCCTCCTCCGAAGCGCCTGTTGAAAATCAGAAACTGATCGTCGGCGCCTCTCCGTCCCCGCACGCCGAGATCCTTCGCCAGGTCGTCGATGATCTTGCCGCCGAAGGCATTGATCTTGAGATCGTGGAATTCACCGATTACGTCCTGCCCAACGAGGCCCTGACCGCCGGTGAGATCGACGCAAACTATTTCCAGCATCAGCCTTATCTTGACACCTACAATACCGAGAACGGGACCGACATCATTTCCGCCGGAGCGATCCACTATGAGCCGCTCGGCGTTTATCCCGGAAAGACCGCGACGCTTGAAGATCTGCAGGACGGCGCCTCCATCGCCATCCCGAACGACGGCTCCAACGAAGCCCGCGCGCTGTATCTGCTTCAGGATCTCGGCCTCATCACCGTGGATAACACGAACGGATACAACATCACCGTCCTCGACATCACCGAGAACCCGAAGAACCTCGAGATCACCGAGATTGAAGCCGCCCAGCTTCCGCAGATTCTTCCGGATGTGGATTTCGCCATCATCAACGGAAACTATGCGATCGGCGCCGGCATTGACGGCACCGTTCTGACCACGGAAGATAAAGATTCCGATGCGGCTCAAACCTACGCCAACATCATCGCCGTCCTTCCGGGCAACGAGACTGATCCGCGCATTGTCGCCCTGATCGCCGCCCTGAAGAGCGAAGACGTCCGCACCTTCATCAACGATACCTATGGAATCTCCGTTGTTCCTATGTTCTGATTTGCTTCCGATTGATAAAGGCACCCGGCCATGCAAGGCCGGGTGCCTTTTTTATAAAAAATTTGAAGCCGGCTGCGGCCGCAGAGGAAGCTTTCCCCCCTTAGAATTTGAATAGACCGCGCGGCCTCTTTATATGAGCCGTACGATTTCGGAGCGACGGGTTCCGGAGCCACCGCTCTATCCGCGAGTGTCATTTCAGCGGCGCAAAACTATAATGAAATGGGAAGGGAGGGGGTTCCTATGCAGCCAGCTCTGCTTGCCCTAATCGGGACGGGCGGAACTTTTTTTCTCACGGCGCTTGGCGCCGCGGAGGTCTACTTATTTAAAAAAGATCTGGATGACCGCATCCAGAGCATGTTTTTCGGTTTCGCGGCGGGTGTGATGACGGCGGCGTCGGTCTGGTCCATGCTGCTGCCGTCCATTGAGGAGGCGGGCTGGGTGCCGGCCTGCATCGGGTTTCTCTGCGGCGGCGCATTTTTGCTTTTGCTGGACCGTGCCGTTCCGTATATCCATGCACGGCTCAATAAAAATAAGGGCCGGTCGTACAGCCTGAACCGCACCACGCTGATTATTCTCGCAATCACGCTGCACAACATTCCGGAGGGCCTCGCGGTGGGGCTTGCATTCGCAATGGCCACGGTGGAGGGCTCTTCCGCGACGATGGCCGGCGCGACGGCGCTCGCGGTGGGCATCGGCCTGCAGAATATCCCGGAAGGTACGTCGGTCTCGCTGCCGATGTTTCGGGAGGGATACTCAAAAAACCGCGCCTTTTTGATCGGAGCCGCTTCCGGGGCGGTGGAACCGGTTGCGGGCGTGGTCGGCGCGCTGCTCGCAGTGGGCATCGCCGGCATCATGCCGTGGATTTTGGCCTTTTCGGCCGGCGCGATGATTTTTGTCGTCGCCGAGGAGCTGATTCCGGGCGCCAAAATCGAGGAACATGTCTATTCCGGCTCGATCGGCATGATGGTCGGCTTTGCGGTCATGATGGTGATGGACGTCGCACTTGGCTGAGGCCAAATGCTGCAAATTTGCCTCGCCCGCCTTATCGAACGGCGGGCGTTTGCTTCGCAAACCGGCAAATTCGTCGTAACACAGAAACCAAGTACGGTTTATTGCATCGAAGATGCGGTTTCCGACGAGTATTGCGGTTTCCGAAGGAAATCGCAATTCGCGGTGCTCAGTGCTGCAAATTTGCCTTCGCGCTCCAAAAGCAGGAGCGCGATTTTGGCTTCAC
>CAZLMO010000087.1:0-1471 GCA_964560915.1 uncultured Oscillospiraceae bacterium | reverse complement strand
AGTGCTGCAAATTTGCCTTCGCGCTCCAAAAGCAGGAGCGCGATTTTGGCTTCACCAAAACCGTCAAATTCGTCGTTACCCACCCAAAAACAAAACGGCGGGCGTTTGCTTCGCGCGGATGAAAACTCGTCGTAGAGCTATACCAAGTACGGTTTATTGCATCGTAGATGCGGGTTCCGACGAGTTTTGCGGTTTCCGAAGGAAATCGCACTTGGCTGAGGCCAAGTGCTGCGAATTTGCCTCGCCCGCCTTGTAGAACGGCGGGCGTTTGCTATGCAAATCGGCAAATTCGTCGTTACCCACCCAAAAACAAAACGGCCGGCGCCGTGCTTCGCACGGAAAGAAACTCGTCGTTATTTTAAAAGTAGGTCGATACAAAGTAAATCAAAATGCCGGGGAACAAAGATTTCCATATCAAAAAAAGCCGGCGGAGTGCTCCGCCGGCTTTTTATTGGGGTGTGAAAATTAGAATTCCAGTTTCTTTTCGATATAGGAAACCAGCTCGTCGATCGGCACACGGATCTGCTCCATGGTGTCGCGGTCGCGGACGGTGACGCAGCCGTCGGTTTCGGAATCGAAGTCGTAGGTGATGCAGAACGGCGTGCCGATCTCGTCCTCGCGGCGGTAACGTTTGCCGATGGAGCCGGCGTCATCGTAGTCGACCATAAATCTCTTGCTGAGCATGTCGTGAATTTTCATTGCCGGCTCGGCGAGTTTTTTGGAGAGCGGCAGGACGGCGGCCTTGATCGGGGCGAGGAACGGGTGCAGGTGCAGCACGGTGCGCACGTCGTCGTCGCCGACCGGCTGCTCATCGTAGGCGTTGCAGAGGAAAGCAAGGGCCATGCGGTCGGCGCCGAGGGACGGCTCGATGACGTAGGGGATATAGCGGGTGCTGGTCTCCGGATCGAAGTAATCCATCGTGGTGCCGGAGAATTTGCTGTGCTGGGAGAGATCGTAGTCGGTACGGTCCGCAACGCCCCAGAGTTCGCCCCAGCCGAACGGGAACAGGAATTCAAAGTCGGTGGTTCCGACGGAATAGAAGGCCAGCTCCTCCGGCGTATGGTCGCGGCGGCGCAGATGTTCCTTGATCATGCCGAGGCGGAGCAGCCAGTTTTCGCAGAAATCTTTCCAGTAAACAAACCAGTCGAGGTCGGTGCCCGGCTTGCAGAAGAACTCCAGCTCCATCTGCTCAAACTCGCGGGTGCGAAAGACGAAGTTTCCGGGGGTGATCTCGTTGCGGAAGGATTTGCCGACCTGGCCGATGCCGAACGGGATCTTCTTCCTCGTGGTACGCTGGACGTTCTCAAAGTTGACGAAGATGCCCTGCGCGGTCTCCGGGCGGAGATAGATCTGGCTGGTTGCGTCCTCGGTGACGCCCTGGAAGGTCTTAAACATCAGGTTGAAGGAGCGGATATCGGTGAAATCCACGCCTCCGCAGGCCGGGCATTTGACGCCTTTTTCGGTGACGAAG
>CAZLMO010000086.1:0-8496 GCA_964560915.1 uncultured Oscillospiraceae bacterium | reverse complement strand
GTCGGGCTGGTGGCGATGGAGTCGTTGTACCACCGCACGCCGCGCCGCTCCCGCACAAACTCGATGCGGTGCTCAACGCCGGGAAATTCCCCGGCGATCTTCCGCATGATTTCCGGATCGACTTCGCCCCACAGCGCCGCGATGGCGGCAAGGTAATTCTCCACATTGTGCATGCCGGGGATGCGGATTTCATCCTTATGGAAGAGCTTTGTCACGCTGCCGTGCTCATTATAACAAAGGAAGCCGTCCGTATCCAAATAAGCGCCGTTCCGGACCGGATTCCGGCGGGAGAACCAGCGCAGGTCGCCGCGGGCCAAATCTGCCATGCTCGCGGTGATGACGTTGTCCGCGTTGAGCACGGTGCGCGAGAAGGCATTCTGATGGCGCAGAATATTGCGTTTGGCCTCGATGTATTCCTCCATGTCCTTGTGGACATCCAGGTGGTTCGGGGCCACGTTGGTGATGACGGCCACCTCGGGCGAGGTGCGCATGGAGATAAGCTGAAAGCTTGAGAGCTCGGCCACAACGGCATCGCCATCCTGAATCTGTTCGATTGCTGGGAGCAGGGCGCTGCCGATGTTGCCGCCTTTCCAGACCTTTTTTCCGGCGGCAGAGAGCATCTCCGCAAGGATTGTGGTCGTGGTGGTCTTGCCGTCGCTGCCGGTCACCGCATAGCGCCTGCAGGGGCACAGGTCGAAAAAGACCTCCATCTCGCTTGTGACGGCGGCGCCGTTTGCCCGCAGATCGCAGAGCGTCGGATTCCACCAGTTCATGCCGGGCGTGCGGAAAACGACATCCGCGTCGATGCCGTCGAGATAATTTTCGCCCAGAATCAGTTTCGCGCCGGCTCTTTCCAGAATCCCGGCCTTTTCACCCAAAGCATCCCGGCCGTTTTTGTCGCGGGCTTCCGTCTCGATGCCCTTTTCCGCAAACATGCGGATGACGTCCGTGTTGCTGACACCGATGCCGATGAACGCGACTTTTTTCTTTTTCATATCGTCAAAAAATCGGACGATGCGATCCATGAAATCCCTCCCGGAATCCCGCGCCGCACGGCCAACAAGCGCCGCGGGGCGGAAAACATCGATAACTTATTTATTATAAACGAAAACCCGGGTTTTGTAACTATCCGGGACGGATAAAATTCGTTTTTTTTCGCACAGATATGCCATGAATAAAAAAAATCATTGAAATTTCCCATTGAGGGTGTTACCATAAGCTTAATTTTTATACGGAAACGGGGAAAAACTATGGAGCAGAATGCCAAGAAGGAATTGTTCAGAGAACTCGGAGTTATCGACACCGAGACCGCCATCAAATTCATCAAGGACAGCTTTCAGACGGAGCTTGCGCGGGCACTGGGCCTGACGAGAGTTTCCGCCCCGCTGTTTGTCTTTCCGGAATCCGGCCTGAACGATAACCTTTCCGGCGTGGAGAAGCCCGTTCGCTTCAAAGTGAAAAGCGTCGGAAAGGATGCGGAAGTGGTCCAGTCCCTTGCCAAATGGAAGCGCCTTGCCCTGAAGCGTTACGGCTTCGGCGTGGGCACCGGCCTTTATACGGACATGAACGCCATCCGCCCGGATGAGGACCTCGACGACCTGCATTCCATTTATGTGGATCAATGGGATTGGGAGATGGTCATCACATCGGAGCAGCGCAGCCTCAGTTTCCTGAAGGATACCGTCCGTAAGATCTACGGGGCCCTGCGCGGGACGCAGAAGAGCCTGTGCGAGCGGAATTCCGGCTTTGAGCCGTGGCTTCCGGAAGAAATCACGTTTATCTCCACGCAGGAGCTGGAAGATCAGATGCCGGGTCTGACGCCGAAGGAACGCGAGGACCGGATCACGGAGCAGTACGGAGCCGTTTTTCTGATGCAGATCGGCGGGCCGCTGCGCAGCGGAGCGCCGCATGACAGCCGTGCGCCGGATTACGACGACTGGTCGCTCAACGGCGACATCCTGATCTGGTACCCGGTGCTGGAGCGGGCGGTGGAGCTCTCCTCCATGGGCATCCGCGTCGATCCGAAATCCCTCGACGCCCAGCTTGAGGTGTCCGACTGCGAGGATCGCAAGCTGCTTCCCTTCCACAAGGCGCTGCTGGCCGGCGAACTTCCGCTGACGATGGGCGGCGGAATCGGTCAATCCCGGATCTGCATGGTGCTTCTCGGCAAACGGCATATCGGTGAGGTGCAGGCCTCCGTTTGGTCGGATGAGATGCTGGGTTCTCTCTCCGCCGATGGGATCAGCCTTCTTTAATTTTAAAAAATATCGGGTGGCGGATCGCTCCGCCGCCCGTTTTTTATACCCAAAAAAGAATCACAGCGCCCATTTTTAAGCGGCGCCAACCCCTGCCGGCATCATGGCCGGGCAGCCGAAAGCCGCCACGGGATAGGATACCGGATAGGACTGGACGGTTTTCCTCCAAAAAGAAATTCTATATAGGAGAAACTTACAATGCCCATTTTTTAAACAGAGCCGGCCAGCCGGCCAGCATCACAACCGGAAGGATGGAATACCGGATCAGGTTAAACAGGTTCCCCTCCGGGAAAACGGCTTTCAACCCGACGTCAAGCAAGAAGACGATTCCCATACCGATCAGATACCGCAGCGCAAGCTTCCAAAAGCGGCCGCCGGTTTCGAAACGGACATATTTTTGCTCAAGAAAGTTCCCCGCCGCGATGCCGAGCGAGAAGCCGAAACTTTTCCAGAGGTCGCCGACGTCGCCCTTCAAAAACAGAAACGGAAGAAAAAGCAGCGTGATACACAGGAAAAAAAGAGGGCGCTTGCCCGGCGAAATTCTGCGGTAAAGCATCCAGAGCAGCAGCGGCAGCAAAATGCCGATGGCAAGCCCCGCCAGGACATCCGTTGGCCAATGTACGCCGCAATAGAGCCTTGAGACGGCGATGAGCACCGGCACAATGGCCGCGATGACGAAAAAGCGGCGACGCCCGGTCGCCCGGGCCAGGGCCGTGCAGAAGTTGGCGCCCGCCTGCGTGTGGCCGCTGGGGAATGAAGTACCGGTGGCGGTGGAGGCCCGAAGCACGCGGATGCCCTCGATGCCGATGGGGCGCGCGACCGCGAAAACAGCTTTCAGCGCATTGACGCTGAGATTACCCGCCGCCGCACAGCCGCAGAGCCAGTAGCCAAGTTCCTTGCTGACGCACCAAAAAAGAAGCGCCGCGACCGGAACCAGGAAGATCTGTTCGCCGAGAATCGTGACGGCCTGCATGACCCCGTCAAGGAAGGGGTTGGCGATGCTCTGGATAGCCCGGATGATATCGGCCTGAAATTCCATGTGTGGCGCCTCCTTTGCGGAATAAAATAGGATATAAATATAGCATAATGAGTGTAACATAGTTCCCGCTTGTCCGCAAGTTCCGGCAGGGCGGGTTTTTCTGATATTTTCGTGGATTTTTTTTGGCCGTTATGATAAGATGAATCCATGGAAGAATTTTGGAGAGGAAGGGGATGCTTTTCGTGAATTTAAACTGGACAAAACGGGATACCAAGCGCGCGCTCTGGGTGATTCTGGTTGCTTTTTCCGTGCTCCTGCTGTTTTTCGCCATGAAAAACTGGACAAAAACGGCCGCTTTGGCCGGAAGCGCAGCAAAGATGTTTCGGCCGTTCACGATCGGCTTTGTCATGGCATACCTGCTCAACGCGCCGATGATGTTTTTTGAAAAACATGTGTTTGGGTTTGTGGAAAGAAAAAAGCCCCATCCCGGCATGCGGCGTTCGTTGGCCATCCTTCTGACCTGGATTCTGACGGCCGCCGTGCTGACTTTCTTCTCCTGGATCGTCATTCCTCAGGTCGTGGAGAGCATTGAGATATTTATCAGCCGGGTTCAGGACTATTATGAGAGTCTGATCGCCGCCGCCCAGTCTCTGCTCGACAAATATCATCTTGATTTTGAATCCGTGGAGGAGTTTTTGCAGACCTCCATCACGACCGAAGGGCTCGTGAAGAAGTTGACGGAGTATGCTT
This sequence comes from uncultured Oscillospiraceae bacterium, assembly GCA_964560915.1. Taxonomy (GTDB): domain Bacteria; phylum Bacillota; class Clostridia; order Oscillospirales; family Ruminococcaceae; genus UMGS1668. Next base: position 4,512 of record CAZLMO010000086.1, on the reverse strand, counting down.
CCAGCCTGCTGCCGCAGCTTGCGAATCTCTCCGTACAGGTCGGCGGCGGCATTCTGGATGTTGCGGTCGGCGTGATTATTTCCATCTATCTGATGTTCAGCAAGGAAACGCTGATCAGTCAGCTGAAAAAGGCGGTCTATGCGTTCGTCAAACGTACCACCGCCGATAAGCTCGTATCCATCGCGAGGGAGAGCCACCGTGTTTTCAGCGGATTTATCAACGGCAAGATCATCGACTCCGCCATCATCGGGCTCCTTTGCTATATTCTGATGAATCTGTTCCATATGGATTATGCGCTGTTAATCAGCTTTATCGTAGGTGTCACCAACATCATCCCATTCTTTGGGCCGTTCTTCGGCGCCATCCCCTCCGCACTGATTCTGCTGATGGCCGACCCGATTGAATCGTTCTGGTTCATCGTGATGATCCTTGTTTTGCAGCAGTTTGACGGCAATATTCTCGGCCCGAAGATCCTCGGCGACTCCACCGGTTTGCCAGCACTCTGGGTGCTGTTTGCCATTCTGATCGGCGGCGGCATGTTCGGGATCCTTGGCATGATTATCGGCGTACCGGCCTTTGCGGTTTTCTATTCCCTGCTCCGGGAGTGCTTCAACGTCCGGCTTACAAAGAAAGGCCTCCCCACCTCCACGAGAAGTTATCTTGTCATTAAAGGGCGAAAGGATAGGGCCGATATCGAAACGGCTTCGGGCGAACAGGAGCCGCGGAACTGAGAGACGGCGGATTTCGCTTCGGGAGTGCTTCAACATTCGGCTTACAAAGAAAGGCCACACCTCCACGAGAAGCCATCTTGTGATAAAAGGGAAAAAGGATAGGGCCGATATCGAAACGGCTTCGGGCGAAGCGGAGCCGCGGAAGCTTAAAGGGGGAGCGACTATACCGGTGAAGCGGGTATTTTGGATCGTTTTGGATAGCTTCGGCATCGGCGCGCTGCCGGATGCGGCGCAGTTTGGCGACGAGGGCAGTGATACCCTCGCGGCCTGCGCGGCCACAGGGGAGCTTTCCGTGCCGAACATGGCCGCGCTCGGCCTCGGCAGCATCGCCGGCGTGAACTCAGTCCCGAAAGCGGAACACCCTTTCGGGGCCTTCTGCCGCCTGGCGGAGCAAAGCCGCGGCAAGGATACGACGATCGGGCACTGGGAGCTTGCGGGCTGTGTATCGGAACGCCCGCTGCCCACCTATCCCGAAGGTTTTCCGCCGGAAGTGATTCATACGCTGGAAGCGGCCATCGGCCGGATAGTGCTCTGTAACAGGCCCTATTCAGGCACACAGGTTCTCTATGACTACGGCCGGGAACACATGACAACCGGAAAGCCGATCGTCTATACCTCGGCGGATAGTGTATGTCAGATTGCGGCGCATGAGTCGGTGATACCGGTGCCGGAGCTCTATGCGATCTGCGAAACGGCACGGCGGATCTTCTGTGGCAAACATGCGGTCGGCCGTATCATCGCAAGACCTTTTACCGGAGAGTGGCCGAATTTTATCCGCACCGCCGACCGGCACGATATCTCCCTGCCTCCGCCGCAGGATACGGCGCTCAATCTGCTGAAAGCGGCGGGCTTCGATGTGATCGGCGTCGGCAAGATCAACGACATCTTCGCGGGCCGCGGCCTCACCGAATTCCGGCGCACCGGCCCGAACGAAATTGGCATGCGGGTGACCTCCGAATATCAGGAACGGGATTTCCGGGGTCTGTGCTTCGTGAACTTCGTCGATTTCGATATGTTTTATGGTCACCGCAACGACGCGCCCGGTTACGCAAAAGCGCTCTCCCGCTTCGACCTCTGGCTCGGTGATTTCCTGGAAAAGATGGGGCCGGAGGATATCCTGATGATCACGGCCGACCACGGCTGCGACCCGTCGACACCCTCCACGGATCATTCGCGGGAGTATATTCCCCTGCTGATCCGCGGGAGCCATGTTCGCTTTGGCATTGACCTCGGCACACGGGGCACGTTCGCCGACGAGGCCGCAACGATTCTGGAAATGTTCGGGCTGCCGTCGAAAAATCTATCAGGAACGAGCTTTTGGAAGGAAATTTTAGTTTAAGCTATTTTGGAATATTATAATATGGAATATAAAATTGAGACGCTTTCGTAAGAAAACGTCTCAATTTTGCTTTAATAATGCGTTTTATACAATATCACACGCGCACGATATACTTTGCTTTCCGGGGAGCCGCTTCCGGCGGGTCACAGGCCGGATAACCGAGGATGCAGTTGCCGATGCCGACCAAATTCTCCGGCAACCCCCATTTTTTCAGCAGAGCTTTGCCTTCCGGAGCGGCGAACACTTCGCGGGCGCGGTGGATCCAGCAGGAGCCGAGGCCGATGGCATATGCGGCGTTCAGCAGATTGCCAAGAGCGAGCGCGCCGTCCTCCAGATACGTATTTGCGGACGGATCGGCCAGCACGACGACAACCGCCGGCGCGCCGTAGAAGGGATCGTCCGCCGAGCCCATAACGGCGGCGTTGAGCTTCGAGAGCAGGTCGCGGGTTTCTTTATCCGTGACGGCCACGATAACCGGCGACTGACGGTTCATGCCGGTCGGCGCATAGGTGCCGGCCCGAAGCACCGCCTGCAGGGCTTCTTCGGAGACCTGCTCCGGCCTGTAGCTGCGGATGCTGCGGCGGTTTTCCAGAGCTTTTAAAACTTCATTTTTCATAACGTTTCATCCTTTCCACTGATGAGATAAAGCCGGCGAGGCAAACCTCACCGGCTTCTCTTGTTTGCCGAGAATCCGCGGATCGGTCGGAGGATTCTCCCCATGATTCTTTTTACAAAGTGAAAAATTCCAATTTGCCAAAAAAAGTTTAGATAACCGGGGCTGTCAAAAGAAAAAATGTTCTCCGTTTGCAAACGGCAGGGTGATATCCGCTTTTTCTCAACGGTCGGGTCGATGATGTTGCCTTTGCATGCAAAAAGGGCTTCGGGATATTCTGCCGGGACGAGGCAAGACGGGAGGGCGCGGTCGGCGGCGCGGAGCGGGTGGCGTCGGCGTCGCTCTTTTTGCTCCTTCTGTCGCTTACTACCGAAAGAAAACTTTGTACTTGCAAGGCTCCGGCCGCAGGATTTTCCGGGAAAAGCGAGATCTGTCAGGCGCGGAGCTGAGCGCCGATCTCCTGTAGGGCGCGGAGAATCTTGTTGACGGCGCGGTCGCCTTCCTCAACGGTGAGGGTGCGGTCGGCGGCGCGGAGCGTAACCGTATAGGCAATGCTCTTTTTGCCCTCTCCGACCTGCGCGCCGGTATAGACATCGAAAAGCTCAAGTTTTTCGAGCAGGCTGCCGGCCGCGGAGCGGATGGCCTTCTCCAGAACGGCCGCCGGCATCTCTTTTGTACAGACGATGGCGAGGTCACGCGTAGAGGCTGGGAATTTCGGCAGCGGCTTAAACTTCTGGTCGGTGACGCGGGCGTCGAAAATTTTTGTAATGTCGAACTGAGCGATATAGGCGGAGGTGCCGACGCCGTAGTTGGCCAGCACCTTCGGCGCGGCCTCGCCGATCCAGCCGATTTCCTCGCCGTTTAAAAGGATCCTTGCGCAGCGGCCGGGATGGAAGGTCGGGTTGTCGCGGACGGCCTCATATTCGATGCCGGAGACCCACAGTTTTTTGAACGCCTCCTCCAGCATGCCCTTGATCGAGAAAAAGTCCTCGTCTTCCCCATAGGTGCCGATTACGGCGACGGCGCGCTCATCCGGGAGCTCATCCGGGGATCCCTTCGGCATATAGACGGTGCCGATCTCAAAGAAGCGGCCCTCGATGTTGCGGTTGCTGTAATTGCGGGCGATCACGTCCATCATGGAGGGCAGGCAGGTGGTGCGCATGATCGAGGTGTCCTCGCCGAGCGGGTTTGCGATGACGAGGCTCTTCCGAAGCACGGAATCCGCCGGCATGCAAATTTTATCGTAGAATTTCGGGCTGATGAAGGAATAGGTGGCGACTTCGTAGCAGCCGCCCGCGAGGAAGAGGCGGCGCAGCTCCTTCTCAAAGAGCTGGCGTTCGTTGTAGCCGCCCTCGTTGACGCTGCCGGCGACGGCATCCGGAATCTTGTCGTAGCCGTAGAAGCGGGCGATCTCCTCGGCGACATCGGCCTTGTGGCGGACATCGGCGCGGTAACTCGGCACGATCATGGTGTCGCCGTCGAAGCCAAAATCAAGTTTTCCGAGAATATCTTTCATATAGTCCGGCGTGACGTCGATGCCGAGGAAGCGGTTGATCCAGCCGGCGTCAAGCGGCAGGCGGTAGTCCACATAGTTGGCGTTGTCAATATCAATATAGCCGCCGACGACTTCGCCCGCGCCCAGCAGCTCGACCAGCTCGCAGGCTCTCTGGATGGCCGGCAGGCACATACGGGAATCGAGCTCTTTTTCGAAACGGCCGGAGCTCTCGGTGCGCATGCCGAGTTTCTGTGCGGTTTTGCGCACGGAGGAGCCGAGGAAGTTTGCGGATTCAAAGACGACGGTCTCGGTGTCGCTCTGGATGCCGCTATAC
>CAZLMO010000085.1:0-8580 GCA_964560915.1 uncultured Oscillospiraceae bacterium | reverse complement strand
CGGCGAGCCATCCGGCATGGCGGCCCATGGTCTCGATGACGACAAACGTCTCCTTGTCGTAGACCCCCGCGTCCTTGATGATCTCGGCGACGGAGGTGGCGATATATTTGGCCGCGGAACCAAATCCGGGGCAGTGGTCGGTGCAGACAAGGTCGTTGTCGATGGTTTTTGGGACGCCGATCACGCGGCACTCCCAGCCGGAATCCTGCATATATTTGGAGATCTTGTTGCAGGTATCCATGCTGTCGTTGCCGCCGTTATAGAAAAAATAGCGGATGTCGTATTTCTTAAAGATTTCGAGGATGCGCCGGTAATCCGTGTCGTCCTCGTCGACGCTTTTCAGTTTATATCGGCAGCTTCCGATCAGGGAGGAAGGGGTGTTCGGAAAGAGCTCCAACTCGGCAGGATCTTCCTTCCCCATATCGACGATATCGTCATCCAGCACGCCCTTGATGCCGTGGCGGGCCGCGAGGACGCGGGTGATGCAGCGGGTTTCCAACGCGGTTTGGATCATGCCGTATGCGCTGGAATTGATGACGGAGGTGGGTCCGCCGGACTGCCCGATCAGACAGGCACCGCTGAGTTCGCTCATGGAATCCCCATCCTTTCTTAAATAAAAAAATATCCCATCAATATTTTACTTGAAAAAGCGGATGGATGCAATGCTAGGATTTGCCAAAAAACAAGTTGTCTGGTATACTATTTTCGTTATTCTTTTTTTAGAAACTGGAGGAAGATCCGAATGGCCGGATATAAAAGAAAAAAAAGTGCCGCGCCGCTGGTTGTGACGACTTTGCTTGTTGTTCTTGTCGCCACCGCGGCGCTTATCATGCCGTATTTTACTGGGGACAGCGCCTCGGAAGATGAGTATCCCTGGGTCGAGGCGGACGAGATGGCCGTCGGCGGTTCGCTCTCTGGAGAAACCTATTCCGGAAAACGCAACGATGCCGCCACGCTATCCTATTCCATTGCGGAGGAGATCAAAGTCAGGGACAACACCGCCACGCTGAAGATCGAGAATCCGGGCAAAAACATTCTGCTGATGACCGTCACCATCACCGTAGGAGAGGAGCAAATTTACCGGACCGGCTACCTGAAGCCCGCCCAATACATCCTTTCCGATACGCTGGATGTTCCGCTCGACCCGGGCACCTATCAGGGTACCGCCGTCTTTGAGGGCTTCGACCCGGAGACGGAGGAGAGCAAAGGCACCATCTCCGTAAATGTCACGTTTTCTGTCCAATAGCCCCCGAAGAGGAGGCCGCGGGCTTCGCCGGAATCCCATTTATAAACTTTCTATCTGAAATTAAAAGCAAAAGAAGGCCCGCAGGCAACTGTGTCTGGGGCCTTCTTTTATTATGCAAAGAAAAATTTCTATTTATAAAAGGAGAAATATGAATATATTATACAATTTATCATAAAAAAAATAAAAAATATTGTGCAAGATAATTACATGCGCCTAATTCGACAAAATACGACAAAGCCGAATGTTAAAATGAAAATACTTCGATGAGTAGGCGGCGGTTTCATGAATTATTGTTTGAGGGAAAAAGCAATCACCACAGAGGATGGAATTCATGCGGAAGTATGGGGAGTTGTTTTTACGGAGGCAGAAAACGAGGTGGTTTATTTTCCTGATATTTCAATAGACCAAGGGCTGGCGAAGCGTTTCGCAGAGCTCTGTCTGCAAAACTCCGTCAGCCCGCTTCATCTTCACGACGTGTTGGAAGATTTTCTTGCGGCAGGCGATTGACGAACCGTTAAAAAAGGAGGGTTTGCGGCTTTCCGTTTTCATCGGGAGAGTCAAACAAGGAACGGTTTTGGCAGGGGGATGCCGCTACACGATATTTCGCAAAAGCGGCAGCTCGGAGTCGTAGATATCATCCAAAAGGATCATACAGCGGTCGATTTCCGCGGTCATCTCGCCGATCTCGCCGTGTTCGGCCAGTTTTTCCAGTCTCGCGACAGCGAGGGTGACCTGGTCCAGCTGCGTATGGCGGACGATCCGGCAAAGCGTGTGATGCCGTTCGATCCAATCGGCTGCGAGGATGGCGGCGGCTTCGGCGGTCTTTTCGTTATCGCCTTCCTCCGCCAGCACCGACAGTTCCTCCATCTCGGAGAGCAGGATATCCTTGTTCTTTTCGAGAGAATGAAGGCCCCAACCGCTCATACCGACCATCACGGCCAACAGAATGGCCGCGAGCGCTACTCTTGCCATTTTAGGTCGGCCTCCTTTTTCACAAGATAATAAGTTTCCGAAGAATCGCAGGTCATCAGGAACACATCTTCCCGTATGACCTGATTTTCTTTGAGCACACGCTCCAGCCAGGCTTGGCTGAGCCCGCAGATCTCTAAAACTTCCGGTATGAGCACGCCGTCGCTGATGACGACCAGCGGAGGCGTGTTCTCTTTTGCTTTGGCGGGGAGGGCAAGCATCTCCGCGGTGACGGGGCGCGCATAATATTTCGGGTAGACGGTCAGCTTGCCGTTGGTCTCCACGATCGCCCAGCTCACCTCCCGGATGTCGAAGATGCCGTTGATGCGCAGCTGGCTCATCAGATCCTCAATCGAGAAGCGCAGCGCCCGCATCCGGGGCTGGTCGAGCGTTCCGTTGCGGATAACCACCACCGGGTTTCCGGAGATGACAACCTGCGCCTTGCCGCTCTTCATTGTGGCGGCGGAGAGCAGCACCTCGGAGCTCATCAGCGTGACGATCGGCACAATGGCGGCGAGCAGCGGAATATCCGTATCCTCAATGGAAATGGTAGCAATGTTGGAGATCAGGATGGCAATGACGAATTCGGTGGGCTGCAGCTCACCGAGCTGGCGTTTTCCCATAATGCGAAGACAGATAATAATGAGAATATAAATAATAATCGTACGGAAAAGCACGATAAACATAATGGTCTCCTCCGCGGTTCAGCATTCCGTTTTAGTATTCCGCCGCTTTTTCCGTTCTATTCCTTCCAACGGGCCTAAAAAGGGCCTATTGGAAACGGAAATGATTTTTATCTTTAAAGGGGCGCCGCTTGCCAACACACGGATTTGTGGTATAATAAAAAATTACAAACCTATACTGCGGATTTTTATGCCGGAGGGATCGTCTTGCTGAAAAGCAGTCATGAAAAGATCAAAAAACAGCCGGAATCGCCGGAGCCCCTGACGAAAAAAAGCTTTTTTCGGGAATGGCTGCTCCCCTTGGGGACGGAGGCGCTGGTACTTTTTATCCTTTTGAAATTTATCTTTATGATCAATTTTGTGCCGACCGAATCCATGTGGCCGACGTTTCCGGCCCACAGCGCCCTCTTTTCCACCCGGATTTTCTATAAGGAAAACATCGAGCGCGGCGACATTCTGGTCTTTCACTCCGACGAGGCAGGCAAGGTGCTGGTCAAACGCTGCATCGGTCTGCCGGGAGAGACGGTGGCGGTCGAATCCGACGGGAGCGTGCGGATCAACGGCGCCGTTCTGGCGGAGCCCTATGTATATTCGGATTCCGATTATTCCGGCACATTTGAGGTGCCGGAGGGCTGTTATCTTTTTTTCGGCGACAACCGCGGCGATTCGCTGGATGCGCGCTACTGGCAGGAGCCTTATATTCCCGAAGATGAACTGATGGGCAAGGCGTTGTTTGTTTTATGGCCATTCGGCAGTTTTGGCACTCTGGAATGAAATAAGAGGAATTTATGGAAGAAAATCAGGAAGAAAAGATCAATGGGGCCGAAGCGGGTTCGGCGGAAAAAAGGGCGGAGAAAAAAACCGCCGTGAAAAAAGAAATTCTGGACTGGTGCAAGGCGCTGCTGTTTTACTGCGTGATCCCGGTACTGCTCTTTAACTATTTTTTCATCATCGCCTATGTGCCGACCGGCTCGATGACGCCGACGGTGAAGCCGGGTGACTGGACCCTCACCGTCCGGGTACGGAACCCGGAGACCGCCATAGAACGCGAGGATGTCGTCGTGTTTTATTCGGAGGAGATGGAAAAAATCCTTTTCAAACGCTGCGTCGGCCTTCCCGGAGAGGAAGTCGAGGTCAACAAGGACGGCTCCGTCTATATTGACGGCGAAGAGCTGGAAGAGGACTATGTGAGCTCCGAATCCCACGTCTCCCGCGCTTTTGAAGTGCCGGAGGGCTGTTATCTCTTTTTCGGCGACAACCGCGGCGATTCGCTGGATGCGCGCTACTGGGAAAACCCGTACATCTCCGGCGAGGACATTATGGGCAGGGCGGTATTCATTTTTTGGCCGCTTAGCGACTTTGGCGTGATTCAATAACGGAGGGATTTCCGATGAATGGAAAAAAGACGTTTGTGCGTATTATGGTAGTGATTCTTATCGTTGCGATGCTGCTCCCGTCGATTGCTTACGGGATCTATACATTGCTGGCATGAGGGTCATGATCGCCATGAGCGGCGGGGTAGACAGTGCCGTGTCCGCTCTTTTACTGAAAAACCAGGGTTGGGAGATCGAGGGTGCAACCTTTTTGCTGAGCGAAGGCGATATGGGGTTTGCCGCCGCGGAGGACGCAAAGAAGGTTGCGGAGCTTCTCGGTATTCCGCACCATGTGTTCGATTTCCGGAAGCTTTTTGCGCAGGAGGTTGTCGGCAACTTTCTTTCCGAATATGAAGCCGGGAGGACGCCGAACCCCTGTGTCCGGTGCAACCGTTTTATCAAATTTCCGGCTTTTCTCGCGGAGGCGGAGAAACTGGGCTGCGAAAAGATTGCGACCGGCCATTATGCCCGGATTGCGGAGGGAAAGCTCTTTCGCGCCGCCGCTTTGGAAAAGGATCAGAGCTATGTGCTCTACAATCTGACACAGGAACTGCTTTCCCATATCATTTTTCCTCTGGGGGAGCGGACGAAAGCCGAGGTTCGGCAGATCGCCGCGGAGGCGGGAATCCCGGTCGCGGAGAAACCGGATTCGCAGGACATCTGCTTCATCCCGGACGGAGATACCGGCGGTTTCCTTGCGCGGCACGGCCGCGGCTCCGAGCCGGGGGATTATGTGGCGGAGGACGGAAGCATCCTCGGGCGCCACAAGGGTGTCGCCCATTATACGATCGGCCAGAGAAAAGGGCTCGGCCTGTCGCTGCCGGAGCCGCTTTATGTCGGCGGGATCGATCCGGAGAGCCGCCGGGTTTTGCTGGTAAAAAACGAGGAATTATTCGACCGGGAGCTGCTGGCCGGCGGTTTTCACTGGATCTCCGGCTGCACACCGGAGAAGCCGCTCCGGGTACAGTGCAAGATCCGTTATGCCCACAAGGCGTCGGAGGCCTGCGCCGAGGCGCTGCCGGGCGACACGGTGCGCATCGTGTTTCTTACGCCGCAGCGCGCCGTCACGAGGGGCCAGTCCGCGGTGCTTTATCGCGGGGATGAGGTGCTGGGCGGCGGCGTGATCCTCTGAGCGGAAAGGCCGTGTGGTTTTTCCGGACGCAGTTTGCACGGTACGCCAAAAGGGGAGGCTGCCGTCATGCCCGCCGAGATTTCGGTTGGGCTGCCTTTCGCAGAAAATGAACATGGGTACCGGCGGCGTGATCCTCTGAGCGGAAAGGCCGTGTGGTTTTTCCGGACGCGGTTTGCGCGGCACGCCGGTTTTGGCTTTAAAGATAGGATCCCGCTTTTGGGAACATCTGTACGTTTTGGTTCCGGAGGTTCCGCGGCGTTAGGGTCGCTCCCGCGGGAATACGAACGGGTAGGTAAGGGATGATCCGATTCAGGCGGGCCTCTTGACGAGACCCTGCTTTTTTTGTATAATTATTATTAAATTGGAACCGGACCACGGGAAAGGGCTTATTTTATGGACGACGGAGACCCGGGAGGGTGCTCGACGAATAAGAATTCTTAAGGCATGATCTTTGCGTTTTACGTAAGGGTTATGCTTTTTTGTGTTTTTGAAACAAAACTGGAGGATGATTTTTTACTCATGGATACAACGACAACGATTCTGGTTATGCTGATTCTGATTGCGTTTTCCGCCTATTTTTCCGCGACGGAAACCGCTTTCAACACCGCAAGCCAGACGAAACTGAAAATCGAGGCGGATAAAGGGAACGAAAACGCCGCATTGGCCCTGCGGCTCTCGGATCGTTACGATATACTTCTTTCAACCGTTCTTGTCGGAAATAACCTTGTCAACATCTCGCTGACGGCCATCGCCACGGTCTTTTTTGTAGGGCTTTTGGGGGATTCCGGCGCGACGGTTTCCACCGCCGCGATGACAGTGGTGGTGCTGCTCTTCGGAGAGATCACGCCGAAAAGTTTGGCTAAGGAATACCCGGAGACTTTCACCAAATTTTCCGCTCCGGTTCTCAGCGTGATCATGTTCCTGCTGACGCCGGTCAACTGGATTTTTTCCGTGTGGAAAAAATTCGTCTCCAGGCTTATCAGCGGCGGGGATCAGCGCGGGATGACCGGTGAGGAACTGATGAATATCGTCGAAGTGGCGGCGGAGGAGGGCGGCATAGGCAGCCAGGAGAGCGAGCTCATTCGCTCCGCGCTGGAATTCAACGATCAGGATGCCGCGGATATTGCGACGCCGCGCGTGGATCTGGTCGCGGTTCCGCTGGATGCCGCAAAAGAGGAGATCGAGAAAGTTTTCTTTGATTCCGGCTATTCACGACTGCCGGTCTATAAGGAGAGCATCGACGACATCGTCGGCTTCATCCACCAGATGGATTTCTACAGGATGACGGGAAACCCGGATCTCACGTTGGAGAGCATCCTCCAGCAGCCGCTTTTCGTGCCGTGCACGATGAAGATCGGCGCCCTGCTCAAGCTGCTGCAGAAGGCGAAATGCCACATGGCCGTCGTGACGGATGAATATGGCGGAACTTACGGCGTTGTCACGATGGAGGACATACTCGAGGAACTGGTCGGCGAGATCTGGGATGAGCACGACGAGGTGGTCGAGGATTTCGTGAAAGAAGAGGACGGGTTCCATATCTCCGGCAGCGCCGATCCGGAGGAGATGTTCGAATATCTCGGCCTGGAAGAAGAAGTGGATTCCGCCACGGTCAGCGGCTGGGTGATGGATGAGCTGGGGAAAGTCCCGGAGAAAGGGGACAGCTTCATCCACGGCGGGATGCGGTTTACCGTCACGGAGACGGACGGCATGCGCGCGTCGGAGATCCTGATCCGAAAAGCGGAGTAAGGGAAGCACCGGTGGAATAGGGGGAACAAGGTACCGGCCCTGGGGGAAATTATCGGGCTGTTTCGCCGCCGCCGAAAACGGAGCAAAAAAATAAGTAAGCCGCCATGATTCGGGTCATGGCGGCTTTTCATAGCAGGAACAATCATTCTGATATCCGGTATCCTCATAAAAGGTCGTTCCGTGCGAGATGGTTTCGGGTTTAAATTCGTGCGGTTCCGGGGCGGTTTTGCGACTTTTTCAATCTCATTTATCATAGATCGGAAAGCGGGCACTGTCAATACGATGAAAAAAAATAATCGCTTCCGGAACGTTTTTAGTATTTGACGGATCGGCGGAAAAAATAACATCCCCAAATAAAATTTTCTCGCGTTTTTATTTGGAAGAAGAACAAAAAAACTTCCCCGCAATCTCCGGATATTCCTTGGGCGTGCGTGCGGGCCTTTGGAAAAGCAATCGGCCGATTGGATCCCGTGCGGAATACCCGTTACAGCACCCGTATCGTCGTGATGACGGCAGGAGAGCATTTATAAACTTGCCGCGGCGACGGACTGCCCGACTCTCCGGGATGTTTCATCCGGGAGAAGAACGGAAAACTTCCCCGCATTCTCCGGATATTCCCCGGCGAGCACCTCATTCGCTTTTTCGAGGACGATCTCGCCGCCCCGGCCGGAGACGACGCGCCCCATCAGCAGAACGGATTCATATTTGTAGAGATCATAATAATAGGCGAGAGAGTGGCCGAGGAAAACGCCGATGGATTCATAGATCCGAGCCGCACCACTGTGCCCTTTTTCAAGGAGGCACTGCACTTCCCGGAGTTTTTCCGCCGGGGAAAGGGATTCCGTGAGCCGGATCCCTGCGGCCGGCGCGAGCCGGATCACGGCCTCCTGGCTGAAATAACGGGCGCCGCAGCCGACATCTCCGCTCCAGTCATCCGGGCCGCTCTGCGGATTGATATCCACCGGAACGGTCGCCAGCTCGTTCAGCCAGCCGGTAAGGCCGCCGCGCGGGTCGATGTAGCCGCCCGCCTCGCTCGTGCCCATCGTGACGGCAAGGAGGTTGTTCCGCCCAAAGCTCATGGCGCCCGCAAGCGCGGAGACATCCCCGTCGTTGCAGACCGTGACCGGCACATCCCCGATCTCCCTTGCCGCCCGCAGATAAATATCCCTTACGTCGCTTTCGAAAAGCGCCTCCGGCACACTGCGAAACAGGGAGGCGAAGATCGTGCGGTTATCGATAAAAACGCCGGCGGAGGAGATTCCTATCGCGTCGACCCGGGGCATTTTGGAGGCGGCCGTTTTCAGCGCTTCCGCGATGCCGCGGAAATGGTAGGCCGGGTCGGAATTCTCTTTCGGGTTCCAGATGACTTCCTCCGAGTAAACGGGCTTACCGTTGATGACGGCGGAGACCTTCCGGTCGGAGCCGCCGGCG
>CAZLMO010000084.1:6303-8710 GCA_964560915.1 uncultured Oscillospiraceae bacterium | reverse complement strand
TTGACGCCCTGATGCGCGCGCTCCTTCTTCCCGGCGCCGATATTCTGCCCGACAAAGGTCAGGATCGTCACGCCGAAGGCATTCATAATCATCCAGAAGAGGCTGTCCGCCTTGCTGCAGGCCGTCCACGCGGCCACAGTATTGGTGCCCAGGTCGTTGACGGAGGTCTGGATAAGAAGGTTGGAAATCGAATACATGGAGGCCTGTATCCCGGAGGGGAGGCCGATCCGGAGGATATGCTTGAGTTCCGTACGGTCGACGGCAACTTCTTTATAGCGGAACCGATAGGAATCGTCCAGCCTGCCGAGCGCCCGCACCACAAGAATCGCGCTGACCGCCTGAGCCAAAATCGTCGCCAACGCGGCTCCGACGACCTCCCACGCAAAAACCGCGACAAAAAGCAGATCCAGCAGGATGTTGGTGATGCAGCAGATAATCAGATAATAAAGCGGCCGCCTGGAATCGCCGAGGGCGCGCAGGATTCCGCTGCCCATATTATAAAGCATACTCGGGAGCATCCCCGCAAAGATGATCTGCACATACTGCGTGGAATACGTCATGGTTTCGGCCGGGGTATCCATCAAAAGCATCATCGGCCTGGAAACGGCGATTCCCACGACCGTAATCCCGGCGCCGCTGATCAGCGCAAACGCCACGGTCGTCTGAATCGCGGTATGTAAGCTCTTCGCATTCTTTGCGCCGAAATATTGCGCAATTACGACCGTCGCTCCGGAGGAGAGACCGATAAAGAACTCCACCATCAGGTTGATGATCTGCGAGGACGAGCCACCGACCGCCGCCAGCGCTTCCTTGCCGACAAAATTGCCCACGATGATGGCATCCGCCGTGTTATAAAGCTGCTGAAAGAAGGCGCCGAGCAGGATCGGAAAAAAGTAGGCCATCAGGCCTTTCCAGATCGTGCCTTCCGTCAAATCCAGCCGTTTTTTCATCCTGTCCTCACCTACCTTTTTTTAAACTAGCCATAAACCAAAAAGCATATTGCAGATGTTTTTTGGGGAATGAGCGAAAGAGAGTATAACAAAATTTGCAGAATAATACAAGATAAGCTGCAAAAAATTTTATTTTCCCCCTTTTTGAATCCAATGGAAAGAAAGCGGAAATACTGAAGAAAAGACCGCTTAAAACGGAGGGATATCATGAAATCTACTCAAAAAATTTTTACGATCCCGAACCTGATTTCCCTGCTCCGCCTGATCCTGATTCCGGGAATCGTGCTGCTTTATCTTCATGAGGAAAGCCCGCTTCCCGCGTTCGGGCTGCTGCTGTTTTCCACCATTACCGATCTTGCAGACGGCAGGATCGCCAGAAAATATCACATGGTCAGCGACCTCGGTAAAATCCTCGACCCGGTCGCGGATAAGGCCACGCTCGCCGCCGTGCTGGTCTGCCTGCTCTCCGTCTATCCGCCCATGCAAAAACTGCTTTACATCCTCCTTCTGAAAGAAATTTTCATGGGAATCGCCGGAAGCGCCGCCTATCTTGCATCCGGGATCGTCTTCAGCGCCGGCTGGCATGGAAAGGCGGCAACATTTATCATCAATCTGACGGTGCTTGCCCACATGCTCAGCAAAAATATTCCCCTTGCCGTTACGGAAACCACCGTGGCGGCCTGCTCCGCCGCCGTGGTACTTTCCTTTCTTCTCTACTGCGCCCGGTATGCGCGGTCGGCCGTCCTTCTTTCGCAGAGGCCGGAGCCCGAGGTCTGACTTTTCTCCAAAATATCAGGCCAAGGGCGGCCATATCCCGACGATGCAGAAAAAACCGCAGGCCGGCGAAATTCCTGCGTCCGCTCCGGGCGTGTGTGATGAAAAAAAGGCGGTATGCACCCGGATGGCGGCTGCCGGCCATGATTCCGGCCGGTTTCGGGATGAAGCGACGGATTTTTTCGGCGGAACTCATGGAGTTTCGCCTTTTTTGCTGATTTCCACACTCCCTGCGGCGGGCAGAGAGCCTCTTTTCGCGGCGGCGCTCCGGCTCTTTTCGCAACTTTTTCGAAAGAAAACAGGCTCTGATTTTACACGCCGTGCAAGAATCCTCTTGCGAAAGGTTCTCTTTTGGTGTAAACTAAATGTGGAATCGGAATCGCCGAAAAGAGAGGAGCATTTCCATGAATGAACCTACAATTTCATTCTCTCTTCATGAGGATAAGGAAAAAGAGATCAAGGCTATCCTGACCACCGTTTATGACGCCCTGCGGCAGAAGGGTTACAATCCGATCAACCAACTTGTCGGCTATATCCTTTCCGAGGATCCGACCTACATCACCACCCACAACAATGCCAGAAGCCTGATCCGGAAAATTGACCGCGATGAGCTCCTGCAGATCCTCGTCAAAAATTATCTCAACGACTAACAGGAGGAAAACCTATGGCAGAAGAGAAAAAAG
>CAZLMO010000084.1:0-6242 GCA_964560915.1 uncultured Oscillospiraceae bacterium | reverse complement strand
ACCAAGCAGACCGGGAACGAAGAAACCGCGGGCCGCATCGTTCTGCAACTGATGTCCACAAATCCGAAAGCGGATCCGAGTGATATGGTTCTCAAACGCAGCGAGCGCGTCGGCCTTTATAACTCGCTCGACCTTGCCGCGGCGTGGCTTGACCGCCAGCTTGGCCCCATCGAAGAGGAATAAATTTGAACTTCCAAAAATCCCCGGTAAAAACCGGGGATTTTTTTGACGGAAATTTTCTCTATGTTTACATTTTCTTCGAGCGTATAATGGGTTTGTAAGTATGATCTTCGGAGACCAGACATGAAAAAACTGCTTGTCGTTCTTCTTGTTTTTCTCACAATATGCCTTTCCGGTTGCGTAACCGTTAATATCTACTATTACGGCGCAGAAAATGAGCCGGAAAATTCTTCCTCCGCGCCCGGCGAAGCCTCTTCCGAAGAGGAATCTTCCTTTCCAGAAAAAGAAAGCGACCCGGAGTTTCCGGAGGATTCGGATCAGGAGGAAACCCCCGCCTCCGAAAGCATCAATGAAGGAAAGCCCTACGATGCAAAATATGGGAAATCCGGTACGTTCGATTACGAGCAATCCCTTAATACGGTTACGATTCAGGCTGAAAACGTCGTGCTGAAAAACAAAACCATTCTAAAAAATTTATATATCCGGAGCGGCTCCGTCACGCTGGAAAACTGCAGCGTCTCGGGATCTTTGATTTTCACCGGGGGCGGGTCGCTCGTTCTTAAAAACTGTACGGCCGTATCGGCCGAAGTGAAGTCCGGAGAAAGCGCGATGCTCAAGCTGTATGGCAGCAGCATCGACATGTTGGAGCTGACCGCCGGCTGCACGATTCAGGCCGCCGGAGGCGACTGTTCGGTCGGTGGCGTCACCGTTTCGGGAAAGGGAATCTCCATGACTTTTGATTCCCTCGCCGTCGCTTCCGTCGTGATGGAAGAGGAGGCGTCGCTGCGGCTGCAAAACGGCAGCTCCGTCGACGAAACGGAGGTTTATGCCCCCTGTACGCTCTCCTCCGATACGAACTCGGACTGCGTCTACAAAAAGGTCTCCGTCCTGCCCGGACGAGGATATGTCAAAATCCACCTCCGCGCCGAGGATGCCCTGATTGAGGAGCTCCATGCGGAGGAATCCGTTTACCCGGAGCTCATCGGCGAAGCAAAAATCAATGCCTATTCCGGAGACGGCAGCCTCTACACCAGTTGAGCCCGGCAATAAGGCAAACCAAACTCTGCCCCGCGCCGATAAAAGCCGGGGTGGGCGTCCCCATCCGCTCCCAAAGGCAGGCGGTGCCGCCTGCCTTTGGGAGTGATATAAGCATCTATCCCCCTCACACAGGTATCCGTCTTTTTAAAACCTTCTGAAACCGTTTCCGTCCATTCCCGACAGAAAAAAATCATCCGGTCGGAACGCATCGACAGGTCAAGACCGTATTTAAAAGCGTGGTCTTGAAAGATCCCCCTCGGCGTCTGATTTTTTGCGCAAAAAAAGGGCCCTCCCTGCGGAGGGCCCTTTTTTGACGAAAAATGAATCAATACATCTGAGGAGGCGTGGATCCAGGCAGCTTATTCTGTGGGGGAGTCTCTTCCGGAATATCGGTAATAAGGCTCTCCGTGGTGAGAACCATGGCCGCGACGGAGGCCGCGTTTTGAAGCGCGGAACGAGAAACCTTGGCCGGGTCGACGACGCCGTTCTCGATCAGGTCGCAGTATTCCTCCGTGAAGACGTTGAATCCATAGCCAACCTTACGGCTGCGTTTGATCTTATCGATGACGACAGAGCCGTCAAGTCCCGCATTGATGGCAATCTGGCGGGTCGGCTCTTCCAGCGATTTCAGAACGATCTGGACGCCGGTCCTCTCGTCTCCGTGGACGGTTCCGAGCAGTTTTTCAACGGACGGCATGATGTTCAGGAAGGCGACTCCGCCGCCAGCCACAATACCCTCTTCCACCGCAGCCTTGGTTGCGTTCAGGGCATCCTCGATGCGGAGTTTCTTCTCCTTGGCTTCGGTCTCGGTTGCGGCGCCGCATTTGACAACGGCAACCCCGCCGACGAGCTTGGCAAGACGCTCCTGAAGCTTCTCGCGATCATAATCGCTGTGCGTGGATTCGATGGAATTCTTAATCGTAACGATACGGCCTTTGATGGCTTCTTTATCGCCGCCGCCGTCAACAAGCAGGGTTGCATCCTTCGTGACTTTTACTTTCTTGGCGGAACCAAGATGGCTGAGCTGGATGTCGGCAAGCGTCATGCCGATATCCTCGGAAATCAGGGTGGCGCCGGTCAGCGCGGCGATATCGAGGAGCATTTCTTTTCTTCTGTCGCCGAAGCCCGGGCCCTTAACGCAAACGACGGATAAGGTTCCGCGCAGTTTATTGAGAATCAGGTTGGTCAGCGCTTCTCCTTCGACATCCTCCGCAATGATGAGCAGCGGTCTGCCGGAACGCATGATCTGCTCGAGGCAGGGCACCATATCCTGAAAAACGGCGATCTTCTTTTCGTAGACCATGATATACGGATCCTCGAGAACGGCTTCCATCTTTTCGGTATCCGTTACCATGTAAGGAGACAGATATCCGCGGTCGAATTCCATACCTTCGACAACGTCGATATACGTTTCGGCGGTTTTGCTGTCCTCAACGGTGATGATGCCGTCGGAGGAGACTTTTTCCATCGCATTCGCGATCAGGTTGCCGATAAACTCATCGCCGCAGGAAATCGTGGCGACACGGGCAATATCCTTGGAGCCGGAAACTTTTTTGGCGTTGGCGTGGATCGTCTCCACGGCGGCGTCGACGGCCTTCTGGATACCGTGCTTAATCAGCATCGGGTTGGCGCCGGCAGTCACGTTCTTCATGCCCTCACGGACCAGAGCCTGCGCAAGCAGCGTAGCGGTAGTCGTTCCATCACCTGCGGAATCGTTGGTCTTTGTGGCAACTTCCTTGACAATCTGGGCGCCCATATTTTCAAAAGGATCTGCAAGCGTGATATCCTTCGCGATGGTGACGCCGTCGTTGCAAATGATCGGAGTTCCGAATTTTTTGTCGAGAACGACGTTGCGGCCCTTCGGACCGAGCGTGATTTTTACGGTGTTGGCAAGTTGATCGATACCGGACTGAAGCGCCTTGCGGGCCTCGTCTCCATATTTAATCTGTTTGGCCATATTCTGTTACCTCCAATACTAATTTCCTTAAATAGACTTTAAAAAGGATTATTCCTCAACAACGGCAAGGATTTCGCTCTGGGAAAGGATAATCAGCTCCTCGCCGTCAATTTTGACGGTCGTGCCCGCATATTTGCTCATCAGAACGTGGTCACCGGGCTTCAGCTGCATTTTGACTTCTTTTCCATCAACCATGCCGCCCGGGCCGACTGCGATGACTTCAGCGACCTCGGGCTTCTCTTTCGCCGCGCCGGCAAGATACAAGCCACCTTTTGTCTGCTCTTCGGTTTCGATCATTTTCATCACGACTCTGTCGCCAAGGGGTTTCACGTTCATAACAGTGCCTCCATTATAAAAATTTTTTTATGAAGTTTGTTAGCACTCGTTATTATCGAGTGCCAGCATTATTCTAAACTATCCGTTCCTAAAAATCAATACTTTTTTCTGAAATTTTCAAATTATTCACAGGTTTCTTCCCACTCCGCCGAAATTGCGTGGATTTCCGGCAGTTTTTGCGCGATCAGGAACTTGATCGGGATGCCCTGCTCGGAAAACAAGCGCTCGTGCTCAGTTGGAATATTACCCTGATATCCGGAATGGCAGAGGTCTAAAGTCTCGTAGGTGATCTCAAAACCCGCCTCATGAAAATAGCGTTTTGAGGCGCAGAAGAGGTCGTCGTTGTCGGTCTTGAAATAGATCTCTCCCCCGTCGCGCAGGAATTCCCGGTATTGAAGGAGCTGCTTCGGATGGGTCAGGCGTTTTTTGTGGTCGTGGGATTTCGGCCAGGGATTGCAGAAATTGATGTAGATGCGTTCGCAGATATCCTCCGGAGCGAGCACCTGATTGATCAGCATGATTTCCTGGCTGAAGATGAGCACGTTATCCGGTTCCCTGCCCGCCTCTCCCCAAATGCGTTTGATGTTGCGCATGGCAAGTGCGAGCATTTCGCTTTTGATGTCGACGGCAAGGAAGTTGATCTCCGGGCGGGAAAAAGCCAGCTCCGAAATGAAGCCGCCCTTGCCGCAGCCAAATTCAACCATCAACGGCTGATCCTTCGGGAAGGCCTGATGCCACTTCCCACGGTTCTTCTCCGGTTCGTCGATGCAGTTTTTCCATTCGGCAAGTTCCGGCCTTGCCCAGGGTTTTCTGCGTATCCTCATACCGCTGTCTCCTTGATTCCATAAATCCGGCAGCCGTTTTCGCGCGCCTGATCGATCAGCTTCTGCGCATCCGTGCCGCGAAGCTCCGCCAAACACTGGGCGATTGCCGGAATATGGCTGCTGTCGTTGCGTTGGCCCCGGTAAGGCACCGGCGAGAGATAGGGGCTGTCGGTCTCGAGCAAAATCCGGTCATCCGGCACCGCCTTCGCCGCAAGCAGAAGTTTCTTTGCATTCTGGAAGGTAACGGAGCCGGTAAAGCCGATATAAAATCCCAATTTGACCAGCTCCTCCGCCATTTCGGCGGAGCCGGAGTAACAGTGGACGATTCCCTTCGGCCGGTATTGCTTCAGCAGCTCATAGGTGTCGCCGTGCGCCTCGCGGTCGTGGACGATCACCGGAAGGTCCAGGTCGTTTGCAAAGGCAAGCTGCTCCGCGAAGACGCGGCGCTGAATTTCTTTTGGAATGTCATAATAATAGTCGAGGCCGATCTCGCCGATCGCGACCACCTTGTTCGCTTTTGCATATTCCGCAACTGCGGAGAGATAGTCCCCTTTTCCATCCTCGACGGCCGCCTCCGGATGAATGCCGACCGCGGCATAGAGGTGTTCGTAACGGCGCGCAAGGTCAAGAACCGCGGTACAGCTTTTGAGATCGCAGGCCGGGTCAACAATCAAGGCAATGCCGTGCTCAAATTCAGTTTTGAGCACGGCATCCCGGTCCTCGTCAAACTTGGGGTCGTCATAATGCGCATGGGTATCAAAAATACCGTGAACCTGCATGGTGTCTTTTCCTTTTTCTGATGATGATGATCCCCCGCCTTTTCCCGGATATCCGGAAAAAAGGCGGGGCGGTAGGATTTTTTTCCCCTTGGGCCTCAAAAGGCGGTTTATCCGCGGCCGTTTCCGGCCGGGATCAATGGAGCCTTGTGCCCACCGGGACAGAATCGTCGATGAACGTCACGGCAATGGAGCCGTCTTCCCGCTCGCCGGCAATCAGCATACCGCAGGAATCCACGCCGCAAAGCTTAGCCGGTTTGAGGTTGGCAACAAGGATGATCTTTTTGCCGATAAGATCCTGCGGCTCGTAATACTGGGCGATGCCGGAGACGATCTGACGTCCGCCCGCGCCGTCGTCGAGCTGTAATTTCAGGAGCTTCTTTGCCTTCGGTACCTTTTCGGCGGAGAGGACCTTCGCGACTCGGAGTTCGACTTTGAAAAAGTCGTCGACCGCAATCTCTTCAGGCGGCAGGTCGGCCGCTTTCTTCGGCTTCTCCTCCTCCTTCGGCGGCTGCGGGGTTCCGTTCGCGGCTTTTTCCGCGGCGTCGAGCTCCGCGATCTCCTTGGCGGCGTCGATTCTCGGGAACAAAGTCTCCCCACGGGCAACCTTTACATCCGCGGGCAGCATGCCGAACGTGCCGGCGCTTTTGTAGGTGCGGCAGGCTTCCGGCGCGCCGATCTGCTCAAAGATTTTTTCGGCGGTAACCGGCATGAACGGGGTCAGCAGAACCGCGCAGACGCGGATAGCCTCCAGCAGATCATACAGCACCGTTGCCAGACGGTCCCGTTTCGCCGGATCCTTGCCGAGCGCCCACGGGGCGGTCTCGTCGATATATTTGTTGGAGCGGGAGATGACTTTAAAAATCTCAACGAGGGCGTTCTGGAAGGCGTAGACCTCCATCTGCTCCTCGTATTTTTGTTTCAGTTCCTTCGTCATGGCGATGAGTTCGTCGTCCGAAGGATCGGCTTCCCTGCCCACAGGCAGCGGCCCGCCGAAGTATTTCTCCGCCATCGCGACCGTGCGGGAGACAAGGTTGCCGAGGTCATTTGCAAGGTCGCTGTTGATGCGGCTGATTAAAATTTCGTTGGTGAAGATGCCGTCGCTGCCGAACGGGAATTCCCGGAGCAGGA
>CAZLMO010000083.1:0-8756 GCA_964560915.1 uncultured Oscillospiraceae bacterium | reverse complement strand
TACGGCTGCCAAAAGCTGATCGCGTTTTGCAACGGGCCGCTCACCGACCCGCTGCTGCAAAGCGATACGATGCTCAAGCGCGAGGTCGCCGTCGACACGGAACATATCCTCCCCACGGAGAAGCTCAAAACCGGCCTCTTTGCCTCCTATCACGTCTATCCAACCTATCCGGAATTTCTTAAAATTGGCCACTATGCCGAGGAGACCGACGCCTCCGGCCAGAGGAATCCCTACCGCGCCTATCTTGAGGAACTCAACGCCTACCATACCGTACCAGTCGTGATCTCAGAATACGGCACCTCCTCTGCGCGCGGGCGGGCCTACCAGGACCCGGTGCGGGGTTTCCATCAGGGCGGGCTTTCCGAGGAGGAGCAGGGAGAGGCCTCGGCGGCGCTGTTTGCGGATATCCGCGCGGCCGGATGCGCGGGGTGTGTGCTGTTTTCATGGCAGGATGAATGGTTTAAGCAGGCGTGGAACACGAAGCTCACCGTGGATAAAAACAACATCGTCAACTGGAGCGATGCGCAGACCAACGAGCAATTCTACGGGCTGCTGACCTTCGACCCCGGGGAGGAGAAGAGCGTCTGCTATCCGGACGGCGACCTCTCCGACTGGGCCGGCGTGGGGCAAACCGTCCGGAAGGACGGATTCTCCGTCTCGGTGCAGCAGGATGAAAAATACCTTTATCTGTTGATCGAGAAAGAGGGTTGGGCGCCGGGCGAGGAGGAGCTGCTGGCAGCCTTCGACGTGACGCCGAAATCCGGCGCGTTCTCCTATGAAACGATCTCCTTCTCCCGGGCGGTCGACTTTGTGCTTTCGATTCGGGACGAAACCGACGCCGAGTTGCTGGTGCAGGAGTACTACGACACCAATCTGTCGATCTACGCGTGGGATAGCTCCGCCGCGGTCCTCGCCACACCGGAACAAAAGGACAACCCGGTTTTTCACGTCGCCGTCATGGGCAGCGACGGCCGGCATACCTATCTGAATGCCGACGGGAAAACGGTCACCACGGACGCCCTCACGGTGGAGACGGGAAGGTTGGTTTACGGCAACGGAAACCCCGCTTCGGAGGAATTCAGTTCCCTCGCGGACTACTGCTTCTCCGATGGGGCGGTTGAAGTGCGGCTCGCGTGGCAGCTGCTTAATTTTTACGATCCCCCGACGGCGCAGGTGCGGGACGATTATTACGAAAGCTATGAGGTCGGGGGGCTCTCCATCCGGCAGATTTTTGTTGAAGGCTTCTGCCGTAGCCCGGAGGGAGATCTCCTCTCGGCGACGGGCTGGGGCGCCTATACGCTTGAGACGTGGAAGACGCCCGCCTACCATGAGCGGCTCAAACAGTCCTACTACATCATGCAGCAGGTTTTCGCGGCGGCGCAGGCAAAATCCGGATGAAAGACGGAAGCCCCCGTGCCCTGCACAGAATCCTCACAGGCACGGCCATGGGGGCAGCAGCAGACGGCTGCAGACAGGCCGGAAATTTTCTTGCTCACACAGGAGCATCCGGGGGACGCGGTTCCCGGGTGGGGAGACGCCCGGGGTACGGCGGGCGGCGCGATCATTCCCATGAGGAAACCTTATCCCGCGGCATTACGATTCCCACATAAAAATTGCCGAAAGGAAGGCGATGCGGCGTGCAGGCGGTTATTCTGACCCTGTTTTTTGCCTATTTCTTTCTGCTGTTGTTCTTCGTTTGCTTGTATCTGCTGTTCGCGGGGCCGGATGTGCGCGCGAAGAGCAAAACCGCGGCGGCGGAGAAATACCTCGCCGCACTCGCGAACGGAAAGCCGGCTTGTTTCGCAAAAATAAAACGGCTCGGAAACTGCGACGAGGCGGCAACTTCGCTGGTAAAGGGATATACGGTGCTCAAAACCCGCTGCCCGGGACGGGCGGAGGCACTGCTGTCGCAGCTTTATGTCCTGCTGGCGGAAAAAGAGCGTCGGTGCGAGCCCTCGGACACGGTCGGCCGCCTTTTTTTCCTGCGCCTTTTGGAAGAACTGGAGCCGGACCCGCCGCTTCATGAGAAACGGCTGCGGGCTCTTCCCGACTGCCTTCTGAAAGAATATGCGTGCAAGGGTATTGCAGAAAAATAAAAACAAATCATGGAAATCCTCAATATGATTTCGGAATTTCCGCCCCGGCTGCCCTTTTCACGAAACTCTGCTGAATTCACATAAAAAGCGGATATGAGTTTCAAACCGTCTCCTGAAATCATGGGAGCGTAAAAACATTGCGGGAAGGTGGAAATCAATTACGGGAATTCTCAATATATCTCTGAAGCTCCTGTTTTGGCTGTTCTTTCTTTTTACGGGGTTCTACACGGTCGTTCTGATCCTGTCGGATACGGCGGCGCTGTATCGAATGGATCAGGATCGGAAAGACCGCTTCCGGAAGCGGATGCTGGCTTCGGACGGGCTTTTCCGGGAGCTTCCCGTCAGCATCCTGATCCCGGCTCACAACGAGGAGGCCTCCCTCTGTGCAGGCGTCAACACGCTGCTGCGCCTCGACTATCCGGTTTACGAGATTGTCGTTGTCAACGACGGCTCCACGGATCGAACGCTGGAGACACTCCTGGATGCTTTTCCCTTGCAGCGCACGGTGGCGGAGCATCCGGAATGGCTTCCCGCCCGCCCGGTTTCCGAAGTGTACCGGTGCGTGATCGGCGGCGTTCCGATCACGGTCGTCGACAAGCCGGCCGGCGGAAAGGCGGACGCATTGAATGCGGGAATCAACTTCTGCCGGTATCCGTATTTTGTCGCGATGGATGCCGACACGGTGCTGCCCTATGATTCTGTGAAACGGATTGCCTTTCCGTTTGCGGTGAGGCCCGAGACCGTCGCCTGCGGCGGCGCGGTTTACACGGCCCAAGAACTTTACGCGGGCGCAAAAGTGAATTCCCCGCTGCTCGCGTTTCAAAAGCTGGAATACCTGCGCGCGTTTTACGGGATGCGGCTCTTTTTCGACCGTTTTCACGCGAACTTGATCGTCTCCGGCGCCTTCGGAATGTTCGACCGGGATACGGTGATCCGCGCCGGCGGGTACGATACCCACACGGTGGGAGAGGATATGGAGCTGATCCTGCGGCTGCACGCCTATTGTCGGCTCTGCGGTCGGAAATATGCGATTTCCTACGAGCCGGAAGCGGTCTGCATCACGCAGTTTCCTCTGAGGATCCGGGATTTCTGCGTCCAGCGCCGGCGGTGGCAGACGGGGCTGATTCAGAGCTTAAAAAAGCACCGGGATGCGGTTTCGTCGCGGTATTTCGGCGCGCTGGGGCTTCTGACGGCCCCAATCTATTGTCTCTATGAACTGGCGGCCCCCGCCGTCGAAGGCCTTGGAATCGTAACGCTTCTGCTTTCCTGGATCGCCGGCGTTCTGAATCCACAAAAAATCCTCCTGCTCGCCGTGGGGTATGCATCCGTTTGCCTGTTGTCCTCATGGGCCATCGCGCTCGGTGCGGCGAAGCTGGAGCACGCGCCGGTCCGGCGGGGGGATATTTGGCCGCTGCTGGCCGCCGGTTTCGACGAGATTTTTTTCTTCCATTTCCTGCACACGGCGGTACGCCTCTATGCGGCCCTGACGGCGCGAAAATTTGCGCTGAAATGGGAAGACCAGACGCGGGCCGCTTTTTCCGGAGAAAAAGAGACCGTGGTGGAGTTTCCCCAATATTCGGAGACTTACGGCCGGAGGGCGCCCGGATGAACAAACTTTTCGCGGAGGTACATTTTGCCTGTGCCCGGAGAGCCGGTTTGTCGGCCGCCCGAAGGGAAAACCGCACAGGAAAGCCGGCCTGCAAAATTTCCCCGCCAAAAAGTTTACGGTTAGCGAGCGCCCGGGTGAGAGAATCTTATGGGAGATCCGCCCGTACCGATCTCCGCCGCACGCTCGCCGCCGAAACCGCAATGCTTCCCTGCCGGCCATAAAATGACGCTGCCGGCTTGTACCGTCACGCAATTTGCCGGTTTAAATGACACTTATCCCGAATGCCGCTTTTCAGAATTCTTTTCCGGTTTCCCGAGAATGAAAAATGAGCACGGGGCATAGTGCCCCGTGCTCATCCACACAAAAATACCAAAACGGTTTCCGGGCAGCCCGGCTTTTTCGGCACGTGTCGTGCTCATCCGCATGAGGGTGCAGTTCCCCCAAAAGAATTCCGCCGAGAAATAAAAAATCCCCGCCTGCTCCAAAACGGAGCAAGCGGGGATTTTCTGCCTTTGCCGGGCGCGGGAACCGGAAAAACCTCCGGCTCCCGCGTTGCTATTTAATCTCGATCTTTTTGGAAGAGACCTCCGGCTCGGCCCGTTTCGGAAGGGTCAGCCCAAGGACCCCGTCTTTGAATTCGGCGGAGATGTGCTCCGCATCAATACCCGTGATATCGAAACTGCGGACAAAGGAGCCAAAACGGCGTTCCCTGCGGACAAAATTCTTTTCCTCTTCTTTATTTTCCTCTTTGTGTTGAGCGGAGATGGTCAGATATTCGCCGCTTACGTCGATGTTGATCTCCCCGCGGTCAAAACCCGGAAGCTCAGCCTGGAGCAGATAATTATCGCCGCGGTCGATGATATCGGTGCGGAACATGGAGCTCGCGTTTACGGTGGGGAATCCACCGAAAAAGCTGCGCTCAAGGTCATCAAAATAGTTGTTGAATTTTCTTATTTCTTTACGGTCAAAAGGCATCAGATCAAACATGGTGCATCCTCCTTTTTAGAATAAAACGCGCCGCTCTGCGGGCGATTGTGGGTAGACAAAACTAATTATTGAAAATCTTCTGAAGGGCGGATCCTTACCCTTCAACGCCTATAGTATACCCGGGATTTGTGAACATAGCGCGCAAAATTTATGACCAAACTGTAAAAATTGGCACTCGGTAAGGAAGACTGCCAAAGATTTTGAAAAAATCGGGGACAAAATGGAAATTGTTTTTTTCGGTTTATAAAAGATACCTGAAAGGGAAGCAGTTTCCCGGAGAATCGCTTTGATTCATCCGTTGATCGACCGGGGAGGGGTTTCGTCGGCGGAAAGCCCGATGTGTTGCTTCGCCTGGTTTCGGGAGTTTTTTGCCCCATGCCGCGCGTATGGGAGCGCGGGAGGAAACCCGGCCGGGCAAAACGCCCCCGGCGCCGTCATGTTCTTTCGGCAACAAAAAAGCGCCGAGCCTTTCGGCTCTGCGCTTTTTTGTTGCCGTGCTTTGACTTTTTTGAATATTTGTCTCAGCCGAGCAGGGTGTCCTCGACGGCCGAAGTACCTTCCGCATCGCTGCCATAAAAATAATATTCAAAGATATCCCTTGCGACCGGAGCGGCGGTATAGCCGTGCCAGCCCTTCTCGATGATGACGGCAATGGCAATCTCCGGGTCGTCGGCCGGCGCGAAGCAGATGAAGGTGGAGGTGCAGTGCTCAGTATTGGTCTGCGGCGTGCCGGTTTTGGAGGCGACGGGGATGTCGAAGCCGGACCAGACAAAGCCGGAGGAATCGACGGAGGAGCGCTCCATGCCGGCGAGGACCGTATCATACGTATAGTCGGTCATCTGCATATCGGAGAGAACGACCGTCTGCGTCTCGGAGATGACGTCGCTGAAATCGTAGCTGTCGATACTTTTAACGAGATGCGCGTTGATGCGGACACCGTGGTTGGCGATGGTCGCCACATAGTTGGCAAACTGCACGGGATTGAACTGATTGTAGCTCTGACCGATCGAGGTCTGCAGGACGTCGCCGGCCTGCCAGCTGTCGCCGACGGAGTTCGCATATTCGGGGCTGGAGACTTGGCCGATATTTTCGGCGATCTCGATGCCGGTCGGCTCGCCGAGGCCGTAATAGTAGGCGTACTGCCGGATGTTGTCGATGCCGAGCTGACGGCCGACCTCGTAGAAAAAGGAGTTGCAGGAGACCCCCAGTGCCGAAATGACGTTGACGGCGCCGTGGGCCCGCAGGCAGGTGGGCTGGTAATCGCTGTAGTAAGTATAGCGACCGGTACAGACGAACTGGGTGGTTGCGGTGATGATGCCCTTCATCAGGCCGCCGGTCGCGACGACGGGCTTAAAGGTAGAGCCGGCCGCGTAGAGCCCCTCGGTTGCCCGGCTAAAAAGAGGGTTATAAGGGGTCTCAAGGAGAGTGTTGTAGTCTTGGGTGTAGGTGGAAAGGTTGAAGGAAGGGTAGGTCGCGCAGGCGAGGATGTCGCCGGTGCCGACCTGAATGACCACGCAGGCGCCGCCCTCGGATTCCTTGCCCTTGCCGGCCACCGCGGTCGCGCGCAGGTTGAGGATCTGCTTTTCCAGCGCTTGCTGGGCGACACGCTGCAGGTCCATGTCGATGGTTGAGACAACGGTGTTGCCGGGGACCGGCTCCTCGATAACCTCTTCCCCGACGACGTTTCCCTCGGAGTCATAGGAGACCTTCACGGTGCCGTCCCGGCCGCGGAGCGCCTCTTCAAAAGCCGCCTCGATGCCGGATTTGCCGATCTCGTCGTTCATGCCGTAGACGGTGTGATCGAGTTTTTCATATTCTTCCTCATAAATCGGGCCGACCAGCCCGATGATGTGCGGCGCGACATCCCCGACCGGATATTCGCGCTCGTAACTCTCCGTGATGCCGACGCCGGGGAACTGGTAGTTATGCTCGGAAATATAGGTCATGGTCGCCTCGGAGATATCCTCCGCGAAGGTGTAGGGCGTGTTGGCATTGTAGCCCTGCCGCTCCATCTCATAGCGAACCCCGGCGACGACCCGGAAGTCGGCGTCGGAGGAATCCTGAAGATCATAGCGTTCCCGAAGCCAGTAGACGGCGTCATCCGCTGTGGCAAAATCCGCAAGCTGGTCGAGCATATTTTTAAGCCGGGAGACGGAGGTGTCGCTGCCGGTAAAAGAGAATGGCGCCGTCTCGCTGAGCGGGAGGCTATCGTTCCATTCCTCCCCCGCTTCGGAGAGGATGCCGCATACCTGCAGAATGATGGAATTGGTTTCGTCGTCCGGCATGGTGTTCTTATCAAAGGTGATGTTGTGGCTGACGCGGTTGGCGGCGAGCGTGCGGCCGTAGCGGTCGACGATCTCGCCGCGCGCGGCGGTCACGGGATAGGTGGTGGAATAGCCCTGATCAATCAGTTCCTGGTAGGCTTCGCCGTTGACGACCTGCATCGACATCAGCCGGATAAAGCAGCCCGCCGCGATGACAGCCACCAGAATCATGGCGATAAGCAGGCGCTTTTTTTGATAGGTCATAAGTCCCTCTTTCTTTCATGCCGCGGCTCCGGGTCGGGGGCCGTTTTTTATAACTGTTCGCGTTCGCTGCTCGGTCGGAACCCATGATGCACCAGTTTTGTGAGGAAAAAATAAAGGGGCGTGAAAACGGAAGTCAGCACGATCTCCGGTCCCATGACGGTATAGAAATAGGCGGTGGAACCTTCGTAGTGGTAAAGTGCAAAGGAAAAGACGAATTCCAGCCCGGCACGGAGGAAAACGGCCGCCAGCGAAAAAAGCATGACGTTGACGAGGCTCCTGCGGACGGCGTATTCGGCGGCAAGCCCGGCCCCCACGCAGAAAAGCAAAAACAGCAGGGCGTTGAAGCCGAAAACCGTGTCGGAGGAGAAATCACAGAAGATCCCGGCGAAAACCCCGAGCAGCCCCGACACAAATTCGTCCTCCAGAAAGGCGATACAGATGCAGGCCGGCAGCACGAGCATGGGCTTGATGCCAAGCGGCTCGATGCCGGGCGTGGCCTGCAGAATGTAGGAGAAAAACAGAATCAGCACATAGCTGCCGTATTTCATCAGGTTCCGGAAGCCATCCCTCGTCATGGCGCGGCACCGCTTTCCGTTCCGGAAGTTCCTTCCGCTTCAGAAGCGGCTTCCGTCCCGGAAGAATTTTGGGAGTTTTCTTCGCCCTGTCCCTCGAAGGATTTGATCACCAAAACGTCGGAGACACCGGCGATGTCGGCGGCAGGCGTGACGGTGGCGGTGAGGGAGAGGCCGCTTTGGTTGAGGCCGATCTCGGAGAGCGTGCCGACGACGAGATCCTTGGGGAAAACGCCGCCGATGCCGGAGGTGACAATCAGGTCGCCGGCGGAGGCTCCGCTGTCACGCGGCAGAGAGATCATCTGGCACATGCCTTTTTCCGAGAGAAGGATGTCCCCGGTGACGATGCCGCTGTCCCGGGTGCGGATGTCGTAGGCGCCGACCTCGACGGAGCTGTCGAGGATCGTACGCACGCGTGCCCAGGAGGGGCCGACCTCCCAGACGAGACCGACGAGGCCGTCCGCCGTAATGACCGGGTCTGCGATTGCAATCCCGCTGGAACTGCCCTTGTCGATGATGAAGCTCCCGAAGCGGCCGGTGGAGTCCCGCCCGATGACCGAGGCGGTTTCAAAGTCATAGTCCGGGTTTTCCTCCCGGAGACCGAGGTAATCCTTGTATTGTTCGTTCTCGCGTTTGACGCTCTCGTAATCGACGAGCTGCTCCTGAAGATCACGGATTTGTTCCTTAAGAGCCTCGTTTTCTTCGTAGACCTGGGCGGTTTTGATGTATTTGGAAAAGAAACCGCTGAGTGCGTCGGTGAATTCGGCGCTTGCCTCGAGAAACGGGCGGGAGATGCCGCCCGCGAGCCGGGAGATCAGCAGAGAGGAGTTCCCCTCGACCGCGGAGCGGAGCATGAAGGCGCAGAGCAGCACCGCGATGCCGCAGAGAACGTAAAATTTTTTTGTCTTAAAAAATTTCTGCAAGCCGGCGCCCCCTTTCCCAGAAGTTCGCTCCACAGAAAAAC
>CAZLMO010000082.1:0-8850 GCA_964560915.1 uncultured Oscillospiraceae bacterium | reverse complement strand
CAAAACCCACAATATCCAATTTTCAAACTGTACCTTCCGGCAATTTTTATTCTACTCCACTCTTCGGAGAAAAGCAATTCCGTTTTTGCGATTTCCGAAAAAGGAGTTTTTCTCTTTTGCGCCCGGGTACGGCAGGCGGAAACGGAAAGCGTTTCCTCCGCGCTTTTCCGGAAACAAAAAAGAGGCCTCTCGGCTTCTTTTTTAAATTTTGATTCAGATATCCGGGATGGGATCCGGCAGTTTTTCGGATTCGACGACCGTCACCATATCGCAGAGGGCCTTGAGCTCATCCGAGGCATAGCGGCCGGTCAGCACCAGCTCACAGGTCGATGCCCGGAGGGAAAGAAGCTCCCGGATTTCGTCAACCGAGATCAGGCCGAAGTGCGCCGGGATCGTGATCTCATCCAGAACGACGAGGCCAAAGCCGCCGCTCTTTAACGCCTGCCTTGCGCGCTCGAGGCCGCGCTTTGCACATTCGCGGTCTTTCGCATCCGGTTCCCTGCCGCAAATACAACCGGTGCCGCAGCCGAATTGGGCGGTCACGACCCCGGGGATGGCCTTGCGCAGTGCCAGAATGTCGCCGTGTGGGTCATCCTTGATGAACTGGCCGACGAAAACTTTTCTGCCCTGCCCCGCCACACGCACCGCAAGGCCGAGCGCCATGGCGGTTTTACCCTTGCCGTCGCCGGTAAAAAGACGAACATGGCCGTTCTCCATCAGGAATCCCCCTTTTTATTTTCTTTTTATATTATACTCCATTCCCGCGCGAACAACAAGCGAAACCCTTCACGTTTTCTGATAAAACGGGTGGGAAAGTTTCTCCGCGGCCTGGATCAGCTTGAAATCCGCCTTCATCATCTCGAAGCGGTCGCCTTTGCGGAAAAACGGCCGGACGGATTTTGCGATCTTCGTGAAAAAGGCCTCCCGGTCGCCGTCGAAATCCACAAGCAGCAGCAGGTGCGGGGCAATCTCCTCTTTTCCTTGAGAAAGGAGCAGCCAGGCGCGATAGACGTTCTCGGAGGCGTTAAAAAAACCGATCAGGGCGGCGAGCACCGGCTCCGGGATATAATTCGGTTTGGAGAGCTTGAGCCCCCCGGAATAATTCTGTTTTTCGAGAGAGACCCCCTGCTCCGGTACGCCCTGCTTACGCTGAATCAGCAGGGATTTGCCGTGCGGGTTGAGAACAATGCCCGAAACCTTTTCGGGCGCGTTGGCCAGGATGGACTCCAGCTTGACAAACGGCAGAACGGCAGCCTTATCGTGGTCGAGCGGGCTCTTCATGAATTCGGCATAGCTCGTAAAAGCGGGCAGGAACTCTCCTTTATCCGGGATTTTGAGCAGGCGGATGTCCGTCTGCGTTCTGTTGTACGGGATCAGAAACGCGGAATCCTTCAGATCGCTGAAGACTTCCTTTTTCCGTTCAACGTCTTCCCCGGCCAAAACACCGGCGATCTCCCCGATGTCGAGACCGTTTTCAAACCCGGCGATATCCATGCGGACGCCCCCTTTCTTCCATTATATGATAGCACGCTTTTGTATGTTTCGCAATGAAAAAAGGCCCGTCCGCGGACGGGCCTTATCTCGTTTTATCCGGTTATTCCTTTTTTTCTTCCGGAGGGACGGCGAGGTTTTCCTGTGCCTGTTTTGCCTCGTATGCGGCGCGGATCTTTTCGGCCTTCCTGGATTCCCGGCTCTCTCTGCGTTTTCTGTCGCCGCGGACAATCCCGTTGACGACCAGCGCAAGCACGGCGAGGATTACGGCCCAGACCACAATGTAGGGCAGGCTGCTGACAAACCAGACGGTGAAATTCTCAAAGTCCTGGCCAATCTGATAGAAATTGTCACTCAGGCGGGTGGTGATACGGTCCCAGACCGTGCCTTCCTCGATCTGCGTCTCCCGCTTCACCTCGTCGATGGTCAGATAGACGGTGCTGTAATCGACCTGATTGTCATACATGCGCAGCTGGCTCTCATAGGATTCGATCTGGTAGCGGACCTCGGAGAGGCGGGCTTCCAGCGTGACGATGGCGTCGACATTCTCCGCCATGGCCAAGAGCTCGATCAGCCGGTCATATTCGGTCTGCAGGGATTCTTTGTGGGCCTCGATATCGACATAATCCAGCGTGACGTCCTGCGTCTCCTCGTTGCGGTAGGTCACGTTGGCCATGCCGCCGATCTGCTCCAGGAACGAATCCAGCTTGTCAGCCGGGATGCGAACCGTATAGCCGGCGTTCCGGTCGGAAGAGGAGTAGATGGAATTACCATTGAAGCTGGAGCTCTGTATATAGCCGCCGAGCTCCGTCACCATCGTGTCGATCTGCGCGGTGAAGGTGTCGAATTCCAGCGTCTGGAGCTCCATGGTCACGGTACGGATCAATTTGCGGCCGCTGGTTTCGGCGGCGGTGCTCTCATTGACGGTGGGCGTTTCGGCCGTATCCTTGGCTGCATCCGCCGTATAGTTCCATCCCGCTTCCGACGCCGTCGTTCCGGAATATCCGCCGCCCAGCATCTGGCCGTCGTAATCCTCGGCGGCCCGCGGCGCTTCGGTTTCTTCTTCCGCTGTCGCTTCATTCTTTGCGGAAGAGGCGCAGGCTGCGAACGATAGGATCAACAGCAGGGACACGAGAACTGCAAATATTTTCTTCATGGTCATTCCCTCCCTAAAAATCGTTTCATCTCATAAGTGGCCGATTCTTCCCTTTTTGTTGCAGGCTGCCCGGGAATCTCACCGTTCCGGAAAACAGGGCTCCTCCGGCGCATCCGAGTCGTTCGGCGCCCGCCGCCCCGAAGCTTCACAGCTCCGGGTAATAAGTTTCCTCCGGCGCATCCGAGTCGTTGGGCGGCGGCACATCCTCCGGCAAACGCACGATGGTCAGATCCTCTTCTGGAGGAAGCTCCGGCTCATCGGAGGATACCGGCCGGCTGCGCTCACCGAGAAGCTCGCTCAGATAGGCAACATCCGCCTTGTTCCTGTGGTTGACGTACGCCCAGAACAAACCATAGATGGCCAGAAGCGCCAACGCGCCACCGCTGATATACGCGCCGGCCCGGAGCCCTGGCGTCTCATAGCGAAATTCAATCACATTCTCGCCTCTCGGAGCGGGAACCGCCATGAAACCGTAATCCACTTTCTCGATGGCGGTCTCCACGCCGTTGACATAGGCGGTCCAGCCCTCGTCATAGGGAACAGAAAAGAAGACCATGTTCTTCCAGCGCAGGTTGATCCTGCAGACAAAGCCGTCGGAAGTTCCGACAAAGCTTTCGGAGGAGTGGGCCGCCCGCCTTTCGGCATAATCCTCAAAATCCTCATACGACATGTAGTAATCCGGCCCGTCCTTGAGATGCGTCAGCAGCTTGCCATAATAGCCGATCTGGGTATCGGTCAGCACCATCGCCGAAAGCAAAACCCGATCCCGGTATTCGACGGGCACATTTTCAAATTCCGCCTCCGTAATATAGTAATCAAACGTGTATCCCATCGGGATATAGTTGGTGTTTTCGTAGATCGTATAGCCGTCTTCGGCGCCGTAATATTCAAAGCCCTGAATCGGCGGCTCCTCCGAAGCGTCCTTTGCGTACAGCCAGCGGACGGAAAGAAAGCTTCTCAGCGCATAATACTCATAATCCGGCTTGCTGGAAACATCTCTCGTCACGTCGACCATCGGGTAAAACTCCATGATGGAGGCCGGGACGACGCTGTGGAAACAGTGAATGGACGGCAGCTCCCAGTAGAGGCCCATGTTGTCGAGCGCCCCGTAAAAATCGCAGCGGGTAAAGTTACCGTCCGGCTCGGGAAGGCTCACCTCGCCGCGGTAGGCGGTTGCCTCATGGATAATCGTGTCGTGCGAGGAGGAATAGCTGTATCCGTTGAGCAGATAAATAACTCCATAGGCTGCACAGGCGAGCGCCGTGAATCCTATGGAAAGACGCCGGAAATACGGTTTCTTCCGCAGTCTCCACAGGCAGAACGTGATGCCGAGGCAGACGAACGCAAAGGCCGCAGTCTGCCAGAATCTCGCGGGGTCATCCTCAAGCCCAAAGCTCCACACGCCTTCATCCTCCACCGGCGTCAGGCCGATGGCGACGGTATAAATGCTCATCAGAACGGCGCTGGGAATCAGGCCTTTCCTGAAATCGATCACGCGCTCCGGCGCCTCGTCCGCGCAGTGCTCCAGCGCCTTGACGGTGGCGAGTGCGAGCATGATCTCAAACATATAGAACCAGCGGGTATAATAGGAATCATTCATCAGGATGAACAGCGCATTCATCCATGGGATCGCCGCGCAGACCGTGCAAACGAGGATCATCCGCCGAAGCCAGGTGCCCTTTGCGCTGCGCATGTAGGCCACCACGCCGACCATGCCGTAGAGCGGGAGCCACCCCGCCATCGAGGCCCACTGCGCGCCCTGACCGGTAAACATATTCTGGCGGGAGGGCAGGTCCGGCGGGAAGAAAAAGCTCGCGACGATGGCCGGGATGCGCTGCTCGCTGTAATAGAGCCAGAGGTACCAGCCGCTCAGCAGATTTCCCGTCCCGGTGCGCGGGTTATCCCAGATGGCAAGCGTGGAAGGCAAAAATGTCACCATGGCGATGCCGACGCCCAGCACGGCTTCCACCGCAACCATGCAGAATTTGCGAAAGCGGTGCGAGGTACCCTTCACCGAGATGCGAACGAAAAAATAAAAGACAAGGAAGACCGCCTCCCCGATGAAAAACCAGTAATGCACGATCGCGTTGACGGCGACGGTCAGGGCAAAGATGCC
Organism: uncultured Oscillospiraceae bacterium; assembly: GCA_964560915.1. Taxonomy (GTDB): domain Bacteria; phylum Bacillota; class Clostridia; order Oscillospirales; family Ruminococcaceae; genus UMGS1668. The sequence continues at coordinate 4,087 of CAZLMO010000082.1, read as the reverse complement.
GTGGCGGTCGTCCTCAAGCAGTTCCTCCATGCCGATGAGCATCAGTGGGAAAAAGACGAGCATCTCATGAAAATGGAAAAAGAAAACGTTATAAATGGAGAAGCCGCAGAAAGCATACAGCAGCGAGGCGAGAACCGCCCAGTGTTTATCTCCTACAAAGCGCTTAAAATAAAAGAAGGAGGTGAAAGCGGCAAAGCTGAATTTCAGCACCAGCAGCGGCGCCATCAAATACGGCACCCACGAGGTCGGGAACGGAATCGTCAGCCAGAAAAAAGGGCTGAACAGAAAATAAAAAGAATAGGAACCGATGAAGTTTGAGCCGAGATCCGTATTCCAGTCCCAGCCGAAATTTCCATCCAGCACCATATCGTGGACGTGCATCATGAACGGGATATCCTGAACATTGAAATCCCCGTAGTAGGTGAAGATCCCTCCATTTTTAATTGTGATGGGCGCAAAGACGATGACTGCGCAGACAAACGCAAGCCCCAGCGTCATCCAGTGGAGGTTTTCCCCCTGTTTCCATTTCAGCGGCATAGCTCTGTCCTTTCCTCGGTAGGCACCTGAAAATTTTTCTCTTCTATTATTGTATATCAAAACACGCAAAATGAAAAGTCCGGCGCGCGAAAAATCGTCCCCGGTATGCAAAACGCCCGCGGAGGACGAAAGCTGCAAAAACTGCTGTTCATTTCCGGCATTTTGTCGTATAATAACAGACAGATACAGCTTCCGCCGATGGTGGCTCCGACGGGCGTTTTTGATTTTCCGGAACCGCGCGTTCCGTGAATTAAGTGCCGGCGGAAGCCGATTTTCCTGCATGGAGGGAATAAAAAAAATGGCCGAGAGCAGATTTTATGCCTATCTTTCGCGGATGAAGCACATCTTCCGCTGGCCGCTGATGCGGAATTCCCAGCCGGAATCCCTCTCCGTGCATACGCTGGATACCGCCGTCGTCGCGCACGCGCTGGGCCTTTTGCGGAACCGGCGTTTCGGCGGAAACTGCGACGTGGAGCGCCTGGTGCTGCTCGCCATCTATCACGACTGCGGCGAGATCCTCACCGGCGACATGCCGACGCCGATCAAATATTTTAATCCGGAGATCAACCGGGCCTATAAAACCGTGGAATCCTTTGCGACCCGCCGCCTTGCGGAGATGCTGCCGGAGGATCTGCAGGCCGACTATCTGCCCCTGCTCGACCATTCCAGCGAGGATCCGGAACTGCTCCGGCTCCTCAAGGCCGCCGATAAGATTTCCGCCTTAATCAAATGTGTGGAGGAGGAGAACGCCGGCAACCGGGAATTCTCCCGCGCAAAAATAAGTATTGGGAAAGCCATCGCAGATATGCATCTGCCCGAAGCGGACGCTTTCGTGGCGGAATTTTTGCCCAGCTACGGCCTCACCCTCGACGAACTGGATTGACGCGCTTTTCCGAAACTGCGTATCCGCAAAGAGGTTCCCTGTTTTTTTGTTAAGTACGGGGGCCGCCCCGGGCTCGCGTCTGCTGGAAGCAACGCTTCGGAAGCGGGTTTTTTGCCCGGCTGCGGCCTCCCTCCGGATAGACAGGACTAATGCATCATGGCGGAGACGCCGTCGACGATGTTGCCCACCGCGCTCATGGTTCTGCGCGCGCTGCGGCGGAGCCTGCGCATATTTCTGCTGTTCCCACTCATCGCATAGATTGCCGTGCCGATCGCCGCGGCCGCCGCGACGCCGGAAACGACCGCGGCCACATTTTTGTTCATTGTCATTCGTTAATCCCTCCGATTTCATTCGTTTGAACTTAGTTTCCCCGTTGAAGAAGCGAAGATTCCCGGAATCCGTTTCCGAAAAAACCAATTTTATTTTGCAGATTTTTTTCTGAAATATGGAGCGTGATTTTTATGGAAAAAAGGCCGCAGCGCGTCGCCGCCATCCACGATCTCTCCGGCTTCGGGAGGTGCTCCCTCTCCGTGATCCTGCCGGTGCTCTCCGTGATGGGCGTTCAGGTCTGCCCGGTGCCGACCGCCGTCCTCTCCACCCACACGGGCGGCCTCGGCGATGTGGTATTCCGCGACCTGACGGATTACATCGAACCCGCGCTTGCCCATTACAAAGAGCTGGGCATCGGCTTTGAGGCCGTTTACAGCGGCTTCCTCGGCAGCAGCGCGCAGGTGGACGCCTGCCTGTCGTTTTTCCGTTCCTATCCAAACGCGCTCAAAATCGTCGACCCGGTGATGGGCGATAACGGCAAGCCTTACCGCACCTGCACGCCGGAGATGCAGTCCCGCATGGCCGAGCTTGCCGCGGTGGCCGATGTGATCACCCCGAACCTGACCGAAGCCGCCATTTTGCTTCAAAAAGGCTATTTCTACGAACCGCTGACCCACGCCGCCGCGAAAAGCCTCCTTGTGAAACTCTCCGAACTGGGGCCGAAGTGCGTCGTCGTCACCGGCGCGGAACTCGCCACCGGTGAGATGGCCAACCTCGGCTACGACCGTGAAAGCGGTTCCTTCTGGTTTGTACCCTGCGATTATGTGCCGGTCTCTTACCCCGGCTGCGGGGATATCTTTGCCTCCGTGCTGACCGGCGCCCTGCTCGGCGGCGCAAGCCTGCCGATCGCCATGAGCCGCGCCGCAGGCTTCGTTGAGCTTTGCGTCAAAACGACCTTCAGCTACGGCTCCGATACCCGCTACGGCGTGATGTTCGAGAGCGTACTGCCCGCCCTCTCTCAGCCGGGCGCTCCCGGAAACTACCGGACCTTGTGAGGAAACCATGAGCCGCCTGATTTACAACAGCAGAGACCCTTTTTATAAAACTCCCTTTGGCGCGGTTGCCGCCGGCACGGAGATTTTTTTCCGTGTCCGGGCGGAGGAGCCCGCCCCGGGAGTTTTTCCCGTTTTACGGATTTTTCACGCCGATCTCTGGGATACCCCGGCCTTCGAGCTGGAAATGCGCCCGGAGGGAGACGCCTTCCGTGCGGAATTTACCCCGGAAAAGCCGGAGCTGCTGTTCTACGAATTTATCTACGACGGAAGCGTCTACCGCCGGGGCAAGGATGCCGGCGCGGTGGCCGATCTCTGCGCGCATTACCAGCTCACGGTTTACGACGGAAGCGGGCCGGTTCCGGCCAATCCCGGCGGGGTGGCCTATCAGATTTTTCCGGACCGGTTTTATCAGGCCGGAGAGCGCTGCCCATGCCCCTATCCCGACCGAAGATTTCATACCGACCGCAGCGAGCTTCCGGAGTGGCGGCCGGATGAAGACGGGGATTCCTGTAAGGATTACTTTGGTGGGAACCTCTGCGGCATCATGGAAAAGCTCGGCTATCTTGCCTCCCTTTCGGTCACGCAGCTTTATTTGAACCCCATTTTTGAGGCACATTCCAATCACAGATATAATACTGCGGATTATACAAAAATCGACTTTTTACTTGGATCGGAGCAGGATTTCGCCTTATTATGCGAAAAAGTGCACCAGCTCGGGATGAAAGTCATCCTGGACGGCGTATTCAATCACACCGGTAGCGACAGCATCTATTTTAACGCGAGGCGGCGCTATCCGGGCCCGCCGGCCTCCGACCCGGCGAGCCCCTACCACGAATGGTACGCCTTCGGCGCTTACCCCTGCGGCTACCGGACGTGGTGGAATTTTCCGGATCTGCCGGCGGTGAACGGAGCCGACGAAAGCTGGCAAAGTTTTCTCTGCGGGCCTGGCGGCGTCATTGAAAAATGGCTCGGCCTCGGCGCGGACGGCTTCCGGCTCGACGTCGCCGACGAGCTCGACGAGAAGCTTCTCCGGAGGATTTCCGCCGCCGTGCACCGGAAGCCCGGCGCCGCTCTGATCGGAGAGGTCTGGGAGGATGCCTCCAACAAGATCTCCTATGGGAAACGCCGGCATTATTTTCTCGGCGGCGAGCTGGATGGCGTGATGAATTACCCCGTGCGGGCGGCGCTGCTCGGCTGGCTCCAAGACGGGGCGCCGCTTCGGGAGACGCTCATGGATTTATATGAGAATTATCCGGCCCCTTCTCTTGCCCGGAGCTGGAACGTGCTTTCGACCCACGATACGGAGCGGGCTCTGACCTTTCTCGGCTGCGAACCTTTGGGC
>CAZLMO010000081.1:6333-9021 GCA_964560915.1 uncultured Oscillospiraceae bacterium | reverse complement strand
CGCAGATGCGGATCGGCCAGCCCGCGGTCTGCGGGTCGCGGCCGTAGGGCGTCGTCTGGGTGACCTGCCCCGGCAGCGTCGTCGGGGCCATCTGGCCGCCGGTCATGCCGTAGATCGCGTTGTTGACGAAGATGATGGTGATATTTTCGCCGCGGGTGGCCGCGTGTACGGTTTCGGCGGTGCCGATGGCGGCGAGGTCGCCGTCGCCCTGATAGGTGAAGACGACGTTGTCCGGCAGGGCGCGGCGAAGACCGGTGGCGACAGCGGGCGCTCTGCCGTGAGGCGCCTCCACCATATCGCAGGTGAAGAAGTTATAAGCCATGACGGAGCACCCGACCGGCGCGACGCCAACGGTAATCGGCTCTACGCCCAGTTCCTCGATGACCTCCGCGACCAGCTTCGTGATGATGCCGTGGCAGCAGCCCGGGCAGTAGGAGAGCGGCACGTCGGTGAGACATTTCGATTTTTGATAGACGACAGCCATCACTGCTCACCTCCCGCAAGTTTCTTGATTTGACCGAGGACTTCGGCCGGCGAGGGAATGATGCCGCCGGTGCGCCCGTAGAAAGAAACGGGTTTTGCACAGTTGAGAGCGAGCTTCACATCATCCACCATCTGGCCCATGTTCATCTCGACGACGAGCACATCGTGAGCATGCTCACAGCCCTCTTGGATTTTTTCAACCGGGAACGGCCAGAGCGTATAGGGACGGACCATGCCGGCTTTAATTCCAAGCTCCCGCGCGCTGTTGACGGCGGATTTGACGATCCGGGAAGTCGCGCCGAAGGCGACAACAACAACGTCCGCATCCCCGGTCAGATAGGTTTCCGCTTTCGGCAGGATGCGTTTGACTTCCTCGTAGCGGGCGAACCGTGCGATATTGGTATCCTCCAGTTCCTTCGGGGAGAGATAGAGGGAATTGACGATGTTGTGTTTCCGCTCGTTGTGATGGCCGTTGGTTGCCCACGGCTTTTCATAGGTGACGGTCTCGCGGTCCGGGAAGACGACCGGCTCCATCATTTGGCCGAGCAGGCCGTCCGCCAGCACCATAGCCGGCATGCGGAAACGGTCGGCGTTCTCGAAGGCGTCAAATACGGCGGTAACCATCTCCTGCACGGAGTTGGGCGCAAAAACGAGAAGCTGGAAGTCACCGTGGCCATAGGCCTTGGTTGCCTGCCAATAATCGGATTGGGAGGGCTGGATTCCGCCGAGGCCCGGCCCGCCGCGCATGCAGTCGACGATGACGCAGGGCAGGTCGGAGCCGGCGATGTAGGAGACGCCCTCCGATTTGAGCGAGATGCCCGGCGAAGAGCTGGAAGTCATGGCGCGGACCCCCGCGGCCGCGGCGCCGAGAACCATGTTGATCGCGGCAATCTCGGACTCCGCCTGAAGAAAGACGCCCCCAACCTTCGGCATCTGACGGGACATATAGGCGGCAATCTCCGTCTGGGGCGTGATCGGGTAGCCGAAGTAATGGCGGCAGCCGGCGCGAATGGCGGCTTCGGCGATCGCCTCATTGCCTTTCATAAGTACTCTTTCAGCCAATATACTCATCCTTTCCTATTATCCAATGCATGAAATCCGAGAAGCGGATTTCATGCTGGAAGTTTGCCTTGCCCGCCTTGTAGGACGGCGGGCATTTGCTCCGCAAACCGGCAAACTTCGTCTTAAACAAGACCTGTTCATGATTTATGCGATAACTAAAACGCCGGTAGATTTTATGCGATAACCAAAATACCGGGAGGTTTCGTCATTTTTCGACCGTGATCGCGCTGTCCGGGCAGATGATGCCGCACATCGCGCAGCCGATGCACAGAGACGAGTCGGTCATCTCCGCAGGATTATATCCTTTCGAGGAGATTCGGTCGGACGCGAGACGCAGCAGCTTTTTGGGGCATACGGATACGCACAGCCCACACCCTTTGCAGATCAGCTCATCAACGGTAACTTTCGCCATAAGGCAACCCCCTTAATAAAATAATAAATAAAATCGTGTTTGCCGTCCATAACCGCGCACGGCGGAGTTCTACGCAGAAACGACCTCGCCCCGCGGTTTTGGGAGAAATGATTCCGGCTCGAAGAAGAAAAGCCGGGCGCGCCGAGGATTCAGCACAGGAACCCCATCCCGAAGTTTCCGGGAGGACGTTTCCCTTCCCATAAAAAACGACACGCGACGGGTTCCACAAAAAGCCTTGCCCCGACGCCTCCCCAAAGACAGCAGCTTCCCGAAACGCTATAAAAAATGGGCTTTCCGGCATCTGACGGAGGCTCTTTTTTCCAGAAAGCTTGCACCTTCAGCAGCAGTTTCCGGGATTCCGGAGAAAAAACGGGCATTTGCCCTCTTTAAAAACGCTCTCCGGCTTCTCCGCATATTTTACACAGGAAGAGGCGGAGCCTTTTTCTTTGTAAACACAGCTCCGGCAGATCAGCTCTTTGTTGGAAACAAGCCCCTCATCCGTGGCCCAGAGTTTTTGCTCGGCGGGACGCTCTTTTTTGTGTGCGCCGCAGTTGCAGGGAATTTTCTCCACGATCATACAGCTCCTTTCCAATTGAGACGGCTTGCGCCGAAAACATTTTTCTTTTTCCGGGAAATGCCTACCCCGCCCATGGACAGACGGAAAATGATTCCCGATAGAAAACCGGGCAAAATTCGGATCCCGGCATGAATCACGAACAAATCCTGGTTAC
>CAZLMO010000081.1:0-6233 GCA_964560915.1 uncultured Oscillospiraceae bacterium | reverse complement strand
TGGATTTCATGCGTTTTCCCACGGGAACTTCACGAAAATCTCCACAGGGAACGGCTCCGGCACCTTTGCGGATTCGCAGCTCTTGAGCACGCAGGTCGCCAGCAGCGGCAGCCCGGTGAGCACGGAAACCTGTGCGGTATAGTCCACGCTCTGTTCGAGATCACCGGCCTCCGTTTCCCGGCCGAAATTCGTATTGTTGACAAGGCAGCTTCCCTTGAGATGAGAGGCCGCCTCGATTTCACCAAGGATCTGCGCCGCATCTTCCGGCGTACCGGTCAGGTTTCGGCTCTTGTTGACGACGTAGAGCATCGCGTAGCCGGCTTTCCGCAGCTTTGCGGCGTACCGGCCCAGAGCCGCTGCGCCCGCATTGTCCCCGCCCGCGTCGATGATCAGGCGCTTGCCGGAAAGAATGGCGGCGTCGATCTTCGCGGAAAGGGAGGGCGTGTCCAGCGTGGTACCGAGAAAGGTTGGCACGATCAGCTCACAGGGGAGCACCCCGGCGTAGTCACCCGTGCGAAAATAAGGGTTGACGATGTCAAGGTCGCAAAGCATCGGGGTTTCGCCCATCGAAAGCAGATATTTGGCAAGGTTCAGGGTGAAATTCGTTTTACCGGAGCCGTAATGTCCGGTCACGACAAGAACATTTTCTTTCGGTAATTTCACCCTTCCACACCTCCGTAAAAAAATTTAATCTTTATTATAGCATTTCCGGTGAGGGGATTCAATGCTTTTTTATGGAGATCGGGAAGGGAATCCCGTGCTCAGCAGGGAAAATCAGCGCCGAATTTCGGTGTATTCGCCGCGGAGAAATCAAAAATCCCCCATATACAGCGAAAAAACAGCCCTTTTTCTTCCCTCGGAGACGAAAAATTTGACAATCTTCCCCATTTCGGCTATAATAGGCCGTACTTTGCGGGGAGGCACATCATGAGGAAATTTTTAGCGGGTGCGCTCCGGCTTTTTTCATTCCTCGGCTCGCGGCAGTTTCAACTCCTGCTGTTTGCGGCGGCGGCCTCTGTGCTGATCTTCTGGATCCCTGCGCAGATCCGCACCGTCCGCATCGACAACGGCGGGGATGTCTTTGCCGTTCGCACGACCGAGGATGACCCGGGGCGCATCCTTGAAAAATACGGGATCACGGTCGGTTACGGAGACACCCTCTCCGTGACCGGCTTTGAGAGCTCCGGCCTTTCGGCGGATTATGGGGATGTCACGGCGGAGATCCGCGTTGCCCGCGCGTTTGAAGTGGATATCCTCGCGGATTCGCTGACCTACCACCTGCAGATCGCGGGCGGAACGGTCGCGGACGCTCTTTACAAAGTCGGAATCGAGCTGCGCAGCACGGATCTCGTCGACAAACCGATTCAGAGCCTGCTTTCCGGTGGGGAGCAGATCCGGGTCACACGGGTCGATTACAACACCACTACGGAGGAGGAACCGATTCAGCACGGCGTCAACTACCGCGGCACCTCTCTGCTCCGGGAGGGGAAAGAAGCGCTGATCTCCTACGGCAAGGACGGAACAAGGCTTCTGACCTACGAGCAGAAGACCGTTGACGGCGTGGAGGAAGCCCGGACCCTGCTCTCCGAGGACGTCATTAAAAAAGCCGTCGACGATCTCTATCTGCGGGGCGACAACGGGCCGATCTCCGATATGGATTTCGGCTATGAAATCGTGAACAACAGGCCGACGCAATATGAGTACCTCTTTAGCAGTGCCCGAGCAACCGGCTATTATGCCAAAGCCGGTGCGGGGACCGCGACCGGCGTCTACGCGGGGATCGGCTATGTGGCGGTGGATCCTTCGATTATCCCCTACGGGACAAAACTCTGGATCTGCGCGCACGGCGGCGGCAGCTTTGTTTATGGCTACTGCATCGCGGCGGATACCGGAGGCGCCATGCTCTCCGGGAAAAATATGGTGGACCTTTACTACCCCACCTACTACGAATGCGTGCTCAACGGCCTGCGCTATGTGGATATCTACGTGCTCGAATGGGGCTGAGCCCTTTCGCTTTCAAAACCGTTTTTTAGCCGTCGGGTCCCCGCCCGGCGGTTTTTTGTATTTCCGCGGATTCCACGGTTTTTTCATATCTGGTTCCTTGGCGCACATAGATTCCGGGCGTGCCGCGGTTTGGCCTTTGCAGCTTGCATACCGGATTTCATCGGTACATAAAATTAAAAACGAGAACAGAGAAAACGTAAGATTTTAAGCGAAAACGAAAGAAAACAATAGAATCCGTTTTACAAATTGATTTTAGGAGAGAAAAACGTTGACAAGCCGCTTTTATGCCGCTATAATAACGATTGTCGCTTTCTGAACGAAATAATTTGAAAAAAGGATTATCGGAGGTCTTACCATGAACACCACTATGCCGAATGCCTCGACCATCGAGCGCAAATGGTATATCCTCGACGCTGCGGGCAAGCCCTTGGGCCATACCGCCGTCATCGCCGCCGATCTGCTTCGCGGCAAATACAAACCCGACTTTGTGCCGCACGCCGACTGCGGAGACCACGTGATTGTCATCAACGCGGCCCAGGCTGTCCTCACCGGCAAAAAACTCGAGAAGAAATTTTATTATCATCATACCGGCTACATCGGCCACATGAAGGCAATCAGCTATCGCCATCTGATGGAGAAAGATCCCTGCTTTGCCATGATGAAGGCCATTAAAGGCATGATCCCGGACAACACCGTCGGTGCCAATTCGCTTAAGAGAATCCGCATCTATGCCGGCGCGGAACATAAACAGGAAGCTCAGGCCCCACAGGCCTGGGAGCTTTGATCGGAAGGAGGAAATCAGACATGTACGAATCCAACCCCTATTTCTACGGAACCGGAAGGAGAAAATGCTCTGTTTCCCGTGTCCGCATCTATCCGAACGGCACCGGTGCCATCACCATCAACGGCCGTGACATCGACAATTATTTCGGTCTTGATACCCTGAAGCTCCTGGTTCGCCAGCCGCTCGAACTGACCGAGACCGCGGGGACTTTTGATATCATCTGCACCGTCGAGGGCGGCGGCGTCACCGGCCAGGCCGGCGCCATCCGCCACGGGATTTCCCGTGCGCTGCTCCAGTATAATGAAGAGCTTCGTTCGACTTTGAAAAAGGCCGGGTTCCTTACCCGTGACCCGAGAATGGTGGAGCGTAAAAAATACGGACTCAAAAAAGCCCGTCGTGCACCGCAGTTCAGCAAACGCTGACCATCCACAAAAAAATTGTCTCCGGGGCCTTCCAAGGTCCCGGAGATTTTTTGTGATGCCCGGCATTCCCCGCCGCCCGGGAAGCGGAAAATGCGCGTGCAAAATTTTGTACGCGATGTGATGGGCAGTACGGCACAAAACCCGGACTCCCCTTCCGCCGGGCGGCGCGCGGCCCCGTTTTTCCGCATGATGGGCGGCGGAGCCCCTTTTTCGGGGAAAAAAGGGTTTCGGGAATGTTTTTCACCTTTCCTTATTATTTAATTTGGAAAGGATTGCTTTCCGAGGGAAAAAATTATAAAGTAAGCGTGAAGGAACAAAACGATGCTTACGGAGGAAAGGAGGCTGCCGCATGGGACAGGACCCAAAGACGACGCCGGATTGGATGGAAGATCCGGGAAACGATTCGCAGGAAAAGAACGGCAAAATAGAGAAATTAGATTCTTTTGCCGAAGGCAAAATAGAGAAATTGGATTCTTTTGCCGAGGGCAAAACAGAGAAATTGGATTCTTTTGCCGGAGGCAAAACAGAGGAACCGGATTCTTTTGCCGAGGGCAAAACGGAAAAACTGGATTCCTTTGCAGACGGTGAACAGGATAACATGTCGCGGGCGGCGGCGGCCGAAGATTTTTCCGCTTGGGAGCAGAAAAAAAGGGAGCAACCGCCCGCAGAGGATCCCTTGAAGGAACCGGAGCGGTTTATCGATGATGAGGCAACGGACGCCGGCGGCATCTGCGATCTGGTGCTCCGCGGGATCGGGGTCGCCATGGGCGTTGCGGTGACGGTGCTGAGCACGCTGAACACCATTCAGTCCGGCACGGCTTTCATCATGCTGGGCGTGGGGCTCACCGCGGTTGCCATCAGCGTGATGAAAAAGACGTAAGGGGCCATATTTATGGGCGGGGCATCCGGGATTTACCCGCCGGGCGTGGCCGACGGCACAAAATTTACGGCGGATTTTGCCCCGGAGAAGAAAAAAGCCCGCCGGACAACTCACGAAAACAAGAGAAAAAAGCCGACGTCTGTACAAGCAGTACGACGCCGGCTTTTTTGTTATGCTTTAGCAAATATCTCAAAAAGAGAGAAAGAGTACATCGGGCTACCATAGGACGGCAGCAGAGATTTTGATGGGAGGCGACTCCCATTTTGCCGTTATAGCGCTTTTGGGTGCCGCCGGCAATGCGCCCTTACAGGGCCCGCGCAAACCACTTCATTTTAGGTGCGGTCATGGTCTTTTTCCGGTCGGGCCGCCGGAGCGGTTATCTTCCCTCGAAGACGACCGGCTCCGGGTGATCGAGGCCCCATCCGCAGATGGCTCCGCGCTGGAGCGCGCCGACGATCCGCCGGGAGACGCTCTCGTAGCCCTCTTCGGATTCAAGGCGCGCGATCAGCTGTTTCACATGTTCCCGCTCGGTGTGTTTATCCGCCGGGCAGGAGCTCTTCATGACCGGCAGGCCGAGGCTCTGCGCCGCGGCGAGGGTGTCCGCCTCCCGGCAATAAATCAGCGGGCGGATCACGGTGATATCCTTGCGGCTCATATAGGTGACCGGGGAAAAGCACTCCGCCCTGCCCGCGTCGAGCAGGTTCATCAGGAAGGTCTCGGCCGCGTCCTCGAAGTTGTGCCCGAGGGCGAGCTTGTTGCAGCCGTCCTCTTTGGCGGCGTCGTGCAGCATCGCGCGGCGCATCCTCGCGCAGAGGCTGCAGGGGTTGTGTTCCTTCCGCGTCTCGAAAATGATGGTGCCGATGTTGGTGCGGCGGATGTCAAGCGGCACGCCCAGGTCCCGGCAGTGCGTCTCCACGGCGGAGTAATCCGAATCGACGCCGCCGAAGCGGGGATCCAGCGCGAGGGCAACGAGGCTGAAGTCCGGGCCGATATGTTCCCGAAGCATCCAGAGCGCCTCCAGCATGGTGAGGGAATCCTTGCCGCCGGAGATGCCGACCGCGACCCGGTCGCCGGCGCGGATCATGTCGTAATCCTGTACGGCCCTGCGGAGCGCGCCGACAATTTTCTGAATTTTTTCCATGGCCGGCTTCGCCCGCCTTTCCAGTCGGAGTTTTTATAAAAAAAGAGCCACAAGGACGAAAAAGTAAAAGCGAAAGCCGCTTTTTGAGCAGCGAAAAAAAGCAAAAACTTATTCACTGCCGCCGTGCGGATCCATGGCGTCCTGATGGAGGCCGGCGTCCGCCCAGTCGAATTTACGGAGCGAGCCTTTCCACTGCAGCTCCGGGTAATCCCATTGGCGCAGCACCTCGTAGGCGGCAATCGCCGCGGAGTTGGAAAGGTTGAGACTGCGCAGCGTCGGGCGCATCGGAATCCGGACGGCAAAATCTGGATTCCGGAAGAGCAGCTCCTCCGGCAGCCCGGCGTCCTCCCGGCCAAAGACGAGATAGCAACCATCCGGATAGGAGACGTCGCTGTGGCGGGAAAGGCCCTTCGTGGTGAAATAATAGAAGGGGCCTTCGTTTTTTGCGAAGAAGTTGGTGAGATTGTCGTAGAAGGTCACATCCAACAGATCCCAGTAGTCGAGCCCGCAGCGCTTCATTTTCGCATCGTCGAGCAGGAAACCCATCGGCCCGACCAGATGCAGCCGTGCGCCGGTGACCGCGCAGGTGCGGGCGATGTTGCCCGTATTCTGCGGGATCTGCGGCTCGACGAGGACAATGTTGAGAGTTGGCATAAAAATCACCGTCCGATTTTATGTTTCAAATACGGGGCGCTCTCCGCTTTTTGCCTTTTATCTGCCGCAGCAGTTTTTGTATTTTTTGCCGGAGCCGCAGGGGCAGGGATCGTTGCGGCCAACCTTCTTCTTTTTGACCGGGGCGGCCGGCGCGGAGCCATCCCCGCCGACGCCCATATCGGGTTTCGCCACCTGCTCACGCTCCGGGGCCGCGCCGGCCTTCACTTTGACGGTCAGCAGCATCTTGACGGTGTCCTCGCGGATCGTATCGACCATTTGGTCGAACATGTCGAAGCCCTCCATGCGGTACTCGACGACCGGGTCACGCTGGCCGTAACCGCGCAGGTA
>CAZLMO010000080.1:0-9033 GCA_964560915.1 uncultured Oscillospiraceae bacterium | reverse complement strand
AGGGATTTTTTGAGCATGATGCCGGAGGCGAAGATCGTGACATCCGCGCCGTCGGTCAGCTTATCCGCTTTGAAAAGATCAAACTCGTAATCTTCGGAGAAAACCGACGGAGCCTCCTTGCGAAACAGGCGGATGTAGACCGGGCCGTCGTGTGCAACGATCTGCGGCAGCGCCTTTACGGCCTGAATTTCATCGACCGGCTCGAAAATGACCATTGTGGGGATGCTGCGCAGGACGCCGATATCCTCAAGGCTCATATGGGTGCCGCCGTTGAGCTGCGCGGAGATGCCGGGATCGGTGCCGACGATTTTGACGTTCTGCCGCGCGTAGGCGATCGAGACCGCGATCTGGTCGCAGATCCTTCTGGTCGCAAAGGGCGTGAATGTCGTAATAAACGGGATAAATCCGTAGGAGGCCATGCCCGCGGCGACGGAGGCCATATTCTGCTCCGCGATGCCGCAGTCGAACGCGCGCTCCGGGAACTTCGCGTGGAGCTTCATGGTGCCGTTCGCCTTGCCGAGATCCGCGTCAAGAACGCAGATGCGCTCGTCCTCCTCCATCATCTCCCCGATCTTGCCGAAAAATGCCGCTCTCATTTCCATCTCTGCCGCCCCCTCACTGCAGCTCCGCAAGCGCGGCAGCCACGTCTTCCGGTTTGACCGACATGCTGTGGCAGCCGGGTCCGGCTTTTTCGGCAAAGGAGACGCCCTTGCCTTTTATCGTATGAAGAATAATCATCGAGGGTCGGTTTCTCCTCTTTTTTGCTTTATCAATGGCGGCTGAAATCGTTTCGCAGTCATGCCCGTCCACTTCCTGCACGAACCAGCCGAACGCGCGCCATTTTGCGGCAAGATTCCCGAGACCGTTGATCTCCTCGGTATAGCCGTCGATCTGCATCATGTTGCGGTCGGTAAAGGCAATCAGATTATTGAGCTTCTTCTGGGCCGCGAGCATGGCTGCCTCCCAGATCTGGCCCTCCTGCGACTCGCCGTCGCCGATGATGCTATAAATGGAAGCTCCGTCCTTTTTGATTTTAGAGGCAATGGCAATCCCGACGGCGCAGGAAAATCCCTGCCCGAGCGATCCGGCGGTCATATCCACGCCGGGTGTCTTATTCATATCACAGTGGCTCGGGAGCCTGGTGCCCGGTTTGTTGAGCGTATAAAGCCAATCCTTCGGGAAAAAGCCCCTTAAGGCAAGCGTCGCGTAAACGGCCGGCCCCGCGTGGCCTTTGGAGACGATCAGGCGGTCGCGGCCCTCCATCTTCGGATCGGCCGGGTCGATCTTCATTTTATCAAAATAAAGGACTTTCAGGACCTCCGCAATCGAAAGGCTTCCGCCGATATGGCCGACGCCGATGCTGCCGATACACTCCACCGTCAGCCTGCGGATCTCCCTGCAGATTTCATCCAAACTGTAACCACTCCTCCATACAAAAATCTGTCGGATAGATTATAACACAAGAAAAAGAGCGACGGCAACGGTTTCGCCCGAATTCCTGCTTTTTTTAAAATTTAAATGGGTTTTCGCTGGGCAGCGGCAAAAAAACATGGTATTCTGAAGGTGCTTTTTCGGCAAAAGAGTTCTTCCCGGCGTGTCGTTTTGACAATAGTATCTCCCGAAGGAGGCGCATTTTCTGTTGGGCAGAAAAATCCTGAAGGTTGTCTGCATCTTTTTTATCGCTGTTTTCCTTCTGATCGGCGGGCTGCTGGGATTCCTGACGGCGGCGGAGTGGAAGCCGGAAGCGGCGGAGCCCGTTGATTTCACCGCCGGCGAGCGGACGCTTTCCCCCGGAGACGAGCTGACCGTGCTCACCTGGAACCTCGGCTACGCCGGGCTCGGCAAAGAAAGCGAATTCATTTTTGACGGCGGCGGGCTGTACATACCATCCAAAAAACAGGTCTCCGGATATTTTGACGGCATTTGCTCCGCGCTTGCCGAAAATGAAGCCGATGTCCGTTTCCTGCAGGAGATCGATCGGGATTCGGCCCGTTCCTATCATATTGATATGGTCTCGGAGATCGGGATTCTTTTTGACGCCGGCGGTGCCTACGCGCAGAACTATCGCTGCGCATTCGAGCCCGTGCCGGTTCCCACGGTCGGCAAGGTGGACAGCGGCATCGCGGTCTTTTCCAATCTCAAGGCGGAGGATGCCGTCCGCCTCCAGCTCCCGGTTCCGTTTGACTGGCCCTCCCGCACGGTGAATCTCAAGCGGTGCCTGCTGTCGGAGCACATCCCGCTGGAGGGTACCGATAAAGAACTGGTTCTCGTGAATCTGCATCTGGAGGCCTACGACGACGGCGAGGGCAAGGCGGAGCAGACCGCCGTGCTGATGGATTATCTGGATGCGGAATATGCGAAGGGCAACTACATCATCTGCGGCGGCGACTTCAACCAGACGTTCCTTGCCATCGACGAATGCGTTTGCCCCACCATCGACGAATCCTGCTGGATGCCCGGCCTGCTGACCGCCGACCTGCTGCCGGAGGGCTGGAGCTACGTCTACGACGCCGGGACGCCGACCTGCAGGCTCAACAACAAACCCTACGACGGCGACCCGAAAACAACGCAGTATTACATCATCGACGGATTCATCGTCTCGCCGAATGTGGTGGCCGAGTCCGTGGAGACGCTGGATTACGCATTCCAGTATTCGGATCACCAGCCGGTCACGGCGACGTTCCGACTGGAGCAGCAAACCGCATAAATCGTTTTACCCGGGCTTTTGCGGCCCGGGCGTTTTTTTCTATCCTCTGCTCCACGGCCTCCGCCTTGTTCCGGATTTTGTCGGGGCCCGGATGCAAACTCGCCTGCCGCGGCAAACAGAAAAGTCGGTGAAACAGGCTTTCCCCTCCTTTGCTGCGAACCCTTTTTCTTCCGCAAAAAAACAAGCGACAGAAACGGAGCGCCTCCTGCGCTCAAACCGCCGGCCAAAAAATATACCCGGGCTTCTGCGGCCCGGGCGTATTCGTTCAGTTAAAAAATTTTCTCGTGAAATAGTGCTTCGCCGCCGAGAACAGAACGGCCGGAACAGAGCGTTTTTTGTGCACAAAGCGCCGGCCGGCAAAATAGGTCCCCAGAACCTTCAAATTCCGCAGTTCCTCCTTCGGGATATCGAGCGGGTTGCGGTCGAGCAGCACGAAATCCGCAATCAGGCCTTCCCGAAGGCTCCCGCGCCGGCCTTCATCAAAAGAGGTCTCCGCCGCGCGGAGCGTATGCATGCGCAGCGCCTCAGGCACATCGACCGCGTAAGCCGGGTTCGGATGGCACACGCAGTTCCAGATGCTCTCGATCGGATTTGGGATCGTGCAGGGTGCGTCCGACCCGGCGGAGAGAACGAGCCCTTTTTCCAGCATGGGCCGCAGCGGCAGCAGGCGGCTCGCCCGCTCGCCGAGGATCCGTTCGAGATATTCCTCCGGCTCCTGCCTCCAGCGCAGAAAATCCGGCTGCAGCGCGATATGGATGCCATGCTCCGCCGCCCGCCTCTGCATCCCTTCCGGAATGAGATCCGCATGGATGATGATAGGACGGGCATCCCTTCTTGGGAAATCCGCCAGAGCGGCCTCATAGGCGTTCAGCGCCGTCTCCACCGCCGCGTCGCCGATGGCATGCATCGCAATCTGCAGCCCGGCGCGGTTCGCCTCTTTGCAGAAGTCCGTCACCTGCTCCTGCGTATAGGCAAAAAAGCCGTAATTATCGGGATTATTGAAATAAGGCTCCAGAAGACGGGCATCCTCCGAGCCGAAGCAGCCGTCCAGCGCCAGCGCGAAACACCCGCCGATGCCCGGCAGTTTCCGCTTTGTGACCTTTTCGACATTCATCGTCTGAAAATAAATTCGGAAGGCGGGCGCCAGCCCGTAGCGCAGAAAACGCATCATGTCGATATCGGCGTCGTATCTAAATCCAACGCCCTCCACCGTATGTACAAAGCCGATCCCCTTTTCCGCAAGCTCCTGCGCCGCTTCGTCCATCCCTTTGACGATGGAAAGCAGCGAAACTTTTGAAGTGATAAAGTTGACGCCCTGATAAAAGGCGTTCTGAAAAAGCCAGCCGGTCTCCGGTTTGAAACCCGGGTCGCCTGTGACGCTCTCCGGAAATTGGGCGATCAGGGCGGAATTTGCCACGGCCGCGTGGCCGTCGTATTTGACGATCAGCAGCGGAAGGGTGGTCATCCGGTCGAGGTCGGCCCGCTCCGGCAGACGCTCTTCCCTCACCGTATGCGCGCTGCAGCCGTAGGCGGGAAGGAATTTCACGCCGCGGTGCCGTTTGATGTAGCGGCGGAGCATTTCACCCATCTCGGCAAAATCGGCCGCGTCCCGCACATCCACCGTATTGCGAAACAGCGCATAGGATTCAAAATGCATATGCGTATCCGCAAAGGCGGGAACCACGGTCGCTCCTCCAAGATCGACGGTCGGAATCCCGTCATATTTTGCGGGAATCCCGTCGCCGGTGTAGAGAATCCGGCCCTTATCCTCAATCAGCACGGTAAAAATGCGGTTCCGCTCCTCGCAGGAAAGAAAGGTCGCGTTTACAAACGCCTGCATATCAAACACCTCCCGGAGCCATCATATCACAAGCGCAAAACGCGCCGCGGTATAATTGGCCGTCGCCGTAGGCGGGCCATAGTCGTATAATAGCCGCCTTGCGGCTATTATACCATGCCCCGGGAGGCATGACAATGCGCAGCGCAGCGCGACGCTGCGCGACTCAGCTCAGTTTTGTTTCCTTGCTCCATTCGCGGACGTCCTCCGCGGCGTTCTCTTTCACATCGGACGGCGGGTTCTTTTCTCTCTCGTTGGAGGAGGATTCCGTGCCGCTCTCCGGAATGATCTTCGCATTCTTTTTCGGATTGGTCTTTTCGCTTTCCTCCGCCATTGCAGTCGGGAACGTGACGTTGACCGGCGTGACCGGCTCGGAAGGAACCGGCGCGGAAGGGCTTTCCGGCTCCACCGGAGCTTTCGACGCCTCCGATTCCTGCGGCGGATAAGGATAATCACTGATCGTATCCACCATATTCACCGGTGTAATCTCCTTATGAGAAGAAGCCACCGTCTCTCGCGTTTCCTGCGGGTCGCCTTTATTTTTGTTATCTGCTCTTTTCATATTATCACCCCGGCAATAGTTTTTGCCGAAGATGTAAAAAAATACAGGGATTTTTTGACAGATCCGCGGATTGACAAAAAAAGATCTTCCGGTAAAATAGAATTGAGTAAACATAAAGGAGCGGTCCCTTGAAAAATCATATCGGAGAATCCGAGAAAAAGATCATAAAACGGGCGGAGCTCTCCGTCAGCAAGGAGGACCGGAGCCTTCTGGTACTGCGCAATATCGCGGTTACCGTCACCGCGGCGGTCTTTTTCCTCGCGGTATTTACCCACACGCTTTGGGCGGACATCAATGCTCTGCTCCGGGCCATCGCCTATCTCTGCGGGTTTGCCGCCTACCTTATTGAGATTTTGATTCTGAATGATAAATTTAAAATCAACCCGCCCTTTTCGATTATGTATATGCCTTATCTGATGGGCGTGCTGTACGTTGCTCTTGGAATCAGTTATTTTCTGCACTGGCTCAGATGAGATTTTTGTATAAACGGAAGCACACCTCCATAGAATCGCATGGAGGTGTGTTTTTGTGAAGAAAAAAATTTTTTCTTTCTTGATTCCGCTCTTTTTGACGCTGGCGGCCGGAGGATTTTCCAGTTTTTTGATCGGAGACCGGTTTGCGATTTATCAGAGCATTCAGCTGCCCCCGTTCTCTCCGCCGGCCGGCATCTTTCCGATCGTATGGACCATCCTTTATGTGTTGATGGGCACCGCGGCGGGGCTGATACAGCTCACCGAAGGTCATGCGAAGGAAAACGCCCTGCTGCTCTATTGGTGCCAGCTCGCCGCAAATTTTGTCTGGCCGATTCTGTTCTTTGTGATGGAGGCGTTTCTGGGGGCTTTCCTCTGGATTCTCCTGCTGGATTTGCTGATCGTGCTCACGACTGTGAGATTTTGGAAGATCCGTCCGATTTCAGGCATGCTCATGGTGCCTTATCTGATCTGGTCCCTGTTTGCCACCTATCTCAGTTTCGGCGTCTGGGTACTCAACAGCTAAAAGATGGCGCTCTGCTCCAGGTCTTTTTTGAGCCGGCGGATGATCTTCTTTTCCAGCCGCGAGATATAGGATTGGCTGATGCCGATCATATCCGCCACCTCCTTCTGCGTATGTTCCGCGCCGCCGCCCAGCCCGAACCGAAGCACCATGATCCTGCGCTCCCGTTCATCGAGCTTCGCCACGGCGGCGTGCAGCATATCCCGCTCCGCATCCCGCTCCACCCCGCGCCCGACGCCGTCCGGATCCGTGCCGAGCACGTCGGAGAGCAAAAGCTCGTTGCCGTCCCAATCCACATTGAGCGGCTCGTCGATCGAGACCTCGTTGCGGAGCGGCTGTGTCTTGCGGATATACATCAAAATCTCGTTTTCGATGCAGCGGGAGGCATAGGTGGCAAGCTTGATGCCCTTTGAGGAGCGGAACGTGCCGACCGCCTTGATTAAACCGATGGTTCCGATGGAGATCAAATCCTCCACCCCGATCCCGGTGGTTTCGAATTTCCGTGCGATATAGACCACGAGCCGCAGGTTGTGCTCGATCAGCTCCTGCCGCGCCGAGACGTCTCCGGTCTCCATCCGGGCAAAGGCCTCCTCCTCCTCCTCCCTTGTCAGCGGAGGCGGCAGGTTATCCGGCCCATTTATGTAATACGCCGCATTTGCCAGCAGACGCAGCACAAGCAGCTCCAGTTTTTCTCTGATTTCCGCCAGGATCATCACCCGAACCATCCCCTTTTTTTCCGGCAGGCGGAATTTCTTTCAAAATGACGTTGCGGCCAAACAGCAGGCAGGCTTCCGGCGCCCCGACGGACAGCCCGATCAACAGTGCCTCCGGCTCATACCGTTTTCCGTTTCGACGGATGACCACGCTCTCCGGTCGAAAACACAGAAGCATGGAGTTGCCCGCCAGACTCTCCGCCGGGACAAGCCTGCCCCCCTCCGGGATACCCGCGCAGGGGTCGGCGGCGGCTTTTTTGTATGCCGGCGGCAGGATCTCCGAAAGTGCCTCCGGCCTGCAGACCGCGACCGGCGCATCGGTAAACGGATCCGCGAGGCAGCACCCGCTGTCGAAAAAACCCTTCAGGCGAACGGATTTGCCCTGAAAAACAACTTGCGCCTCACAGAACCCCTGCGAGGTGTTTCGCTCCGTCAACCGGCGGAGCAGTTCCGTCACCGCGAAGGCGGCGCAGGCATAGATCACCAGCGTGCCCGGCGGAATTTCATAATAAAGGATTCCATTTTCCAGTAAAAAGGAATCCGGCCGGAAAAGCAGCGCAAACGCCGTCATCGCGCCGGCAAAGACGAAACCCGCCCCGTAAAACAGGGCGAGCATTTTTAAATAGCGAAAAAAGCCGCCTTTTCCCGCCGCGATCAAAACCATGACTGCAGCGACGGCAAATTTGGAGATAACCATCCAAAATGGGGATACCTCCGCCAGCAGGATCAGCGAATATGCGGCTCCCACCGCCGCGCCGAGGATCCCGCGCAGCCGCGAAAACACGCAGCCGGAAAGCCGCGCGGCCGCAAACAGCAGCAGATAATTGACGGCAAGATTGATCGCCAACAGGATGTCGACGTAGATCACCCGCAAAATCGCATCCCTCCCCCGCTGCAACTCTCAATATATCCCCTTCCGCGCGGAAATGCGGTCGAAACAGGGACGCGGAAAAAATATCGCCCGGCAGGTATCTTTCATATCATAAAAAAGGGGGATCCCCCTCAATTTTTATGAAAGAGGTCTGCGTATGAGAAAAAATTACCGCGAGAGCACCGGCGATGAGATCGTCGGGCGGGAGAGCGGCGATTATATCGATCGGGTCGACATAAGAAGGATCTTGTTTTCCGGCGACATCAGCGAAAACCTCCGGACGGAAGTCCCCGACGAAACCGAGACCGACGAGAACTGAATTTGCAGGATGCGCGGGAAAAATGCCGGAAGCAGGTTGACCGGGAAATGAAAAGTCTTTCGGTCAACCTGCCGAAAAAATTCGGATGGTTTCGCTCTTCCTGAAATATTGCTTAAACTTTTTTTCCGCTTTGGTGATTCTGCGTGGATTTTATGCGGTTTGCCGCATTTTGCCTAAAAACGGTATTTTATTTTTGGACAGGCAACTGCTTTCATTTTTTGTGGTGATTTGCTATGATAAACTTACAAATATACCGTTCGGCGGTAGGTGGAGGTAAGATAAATGGCAAACCTTTCTTTGCAGCACGTTTGTAAAATTTACAGCGGCGGTGTGGAGGCGGTTTCCGATTTCAGCCTCGAAATTCCGGATAAGGAGTTTGTGATCCTGGTCGGGCCCTCCGGCTGTGGAAAATCCACCACCCTGCGCATGATCGCCGGATTGGAGGAGATTACAAAGGGCGATATCTACATAGACGGCGTCCGCGTCAACGACGTTCAGCCGAAAGACCGCGACATCGCTATGGTCTTCCAGAACTACGCCCTCTACCCGCACATGACGGTCTATGAAAATATGGCCTTCGGCCTCAAGCTGCGCAAGGTTCCCAAGGAGGAAATCCGCCGCAAGGTGGAGGAGGCCGCCGACATCCTCGATATTCGCCACCTGCTCGACAGAAAGCCGAAAGCTCTCTCCGGCGGCCAGAGACAGCGCGTCGCCCTCGGGCGCGCCATCGTTCGCGACCCGAAGGTCTTTCTGCTCGACGAGCCGCTCTCCAACCTCGACGCCAAACTCCGCGCCCAGATGCGCACGGAGCTTTCCAAACTGCATCTGCGCCTCGGCACGACTTTCATCTACGTCACCCACGACCAGACCGAAGCCATGACGATGGGCGACCGCATTGTCGTGATGAAAGACGGCGTCATTCAGCAGATCGACAACCCGACCAGCCTATATGACCGCCCGTGCAACCTGTTTGTGGCCGGATTCATCGGCTCCCCTCAAATGAACTTCATCGACGCGAAGCTTGCAAAAAA
>CAZLMO010000079.1:0-9036 GCA_964560915.1 uncultured Oscillospiraceae bacterium | reverse complement strand
GGCCGATCGGCGTCCATTCCCTGCCGCCCAGATCGAGATCGTTTTCCAAAACGATATGGGAACCGGCAAGCTCGCGGTCGCCGCCGTTGATCTTTTTCGCAAGCTCATACAGCTCATCCGCCGTCTCTATGAGCACGGGGGGCTTTTCTTCCGGATTCCGCTTCGGCTCAATCATCCAGTTTTCGGTTTTGAAGCGGAACGGAACCTTCTCCCCTTCCGTATATTCAAAAATTGTCTGAAGATTGTAGCCGAGATTTTCCGCGTCTTTTATGTTTTTTATGTTTTGAAGCTGCTGACCGAGATAGCCGTCAAACAGCGCCGCGAGTCTCCCGCCATCGTTTTTCCCCGTATAAAAGAAATAGCACTTATCGTTCTGGCCGCCGCCTATGCCGACAAAGCCGCCGGTCAGATGCCCGAGCCGGCCGCCGCAGAAACTTTCTGAAACGGTTCCGTCGTTTTCTCCGACAAAACCGCCGATTGCGGTACACTTTGCTTTCAGCGCAACGGTGCTGTAACAGTTGCGGATGGTTCCGCCGTTTTGGGCCGCAAAGCCGCCCGCTCTGGTTGTTTTCACCATGTTCCGTCCCTTTCCGCAAATATTGAACCGTGCCCGGATGGTACGCCGGGTGCCTTTTGCAGCCCATTTTTTCAAAATAAATCCCTATAACGATTCGAATATATCCTTTTATATTATAGAAAAAGCATTGTTACATAACCGTTACATTTCGACAGAAAATCCATAAAAAAGACCAAAAAAATATCCCGCGGATCTGTTTTTCCGCAGGATATTCCAAAATTCTTCGTTATATATGGATTTTCAGCTTTTCCTTGATCGGTTCCGCCCAGACGTATTCCTCCAAAAGCAGCCCCTTATAAGTTTTTACAGCTTCTTCTTTTCCATCCAATAAATCAAAAAAGTCGCAGGATACCGCATTTTTATCGAGATACCGCACGGCTTTATCGCTGTGCAGGATATGGCCGATCCCGTTTTCCTCCAGAATATTCTTCAGCCGGCTGAAAGCGACCCGAAAGGCGTTCATCGTCTTTTCCGTCAGCGCGGAATCCTCCCACAGCAAAAAGGATAAATTCGAGGAGGAGATGCTGCCGCCGGAAGCTACGATCGCCGCCAGCATTTCCGCGTATTTCGTGTTCCCGAGCTGCAATTCCGTACCGTCCACAAAAATATGAAAATTCGGCATTGTCCGGATGAATACGCTTTTGCCGTAAACCGGAAGGATGTGCTTCTTCTTCTCGATAAATTTTTCGATATCCTCGCGGAGATACGGCTTTAAAAGATACCCGATCGCATCCACCCCAAAGGCATCAAGGGCGTACTTCGCATAAGCCGTCACAAACACCACGCTGATGTTGGCATCCAGCTCCTTAAGTCTTTTTGCAAGCTCGATTCCGCCGAGATCCGGCATTTCGATATCCAGAAAGGCGAGATCAACGCGGTTTGCTTCGGCATAGGAGATGGCGTCCTTCGAATTATTGAATCCTTCAAACGTTATGTCGGTTATATTTTCCGCAATTCTGCAAAAGAGATTCAGGGCCAGGCTTTCGTCGTCGACATAAATTGCTTTCAACGGTGCTCCCCCTTCCCGCGTAATTTTGAGGTACCAAAATTTCCACCCTCGTGCCGTTTCCGGGTTCGCTTTCGATTTTCAAGTCCGTACCAAGCAGGTATTTTACCCGCATCTTCACATTATCAATGCCGACGGAATCGGCTTTTTTCTCCGCGACGTCAAACCCCACCCCATCGTCCTCAACGGTGATCTTTATGTAATCTCCGTCGGGCTGCGTGGTAAGCCTGACGGTGCCGCCCTCCGCCTTTTTGCAGATTCCGTGCTTCACGGCGTTTTCCACGATCGGCTGAAGAATCAGCGGCGGAAGGCAAAAGGACCGGCATCCGATTTCCTCCACATAATTGATCTTATCGCCGAAGCGTTCCTTTTCAATCGACAGATAGATTCCCACATTCTGCAGCTCATCGGCAAAGGCAACCGAGGTGCCCTGGAGGGAACTGATATTGGCGCGCAGATATTTAGAAAAATTAACCACCATCTGATCCGCCTTATCCATATCGCTGTATATAAGCTCGCGGATCGAATTCAGCGTGTTGAAAATAAAGTGCGGCTGGATCTGGGAGATCATCAGCGCGATTCTCGATTCGGCAAGCTCCCTTTCCTGCCGATAAAGCCGCTGCCGCTGCTTATTTTGAATATATATATAAATGATAAGCAAGGATAAAGTGGTGGAAGAATACAAAAACGTGATATCGTAGATAAAAATGCGTACAGCCATCGCAATGAGGGGAAAAGCTCCATAAGACATCAGCGCAAGCGTATCCGGAAGGCCAAGCGCCCTGTGGTGCGCAAGGGTTACCGCCATATTGACGAATACCAAACAGATCGAAAAAATCAGAGAAACACTGTACAGCGGTCCGCGAATATAGGCGCCGTGCTCATCGAGATAGAAATACATGTGATTAAAAAGAGAAGCTATCAGCATAAGCATCGCGATTGTGCATGTTCCATAAACCGTATTGAGAAAAGCTTTCGCATGGCGAAGCGTCTCTTTCTGTTCGATACAGGCTGTCAGATAGGTGGTGTAAAGTGCGGCAAAGACATAGCTCCAGGCATACACAAAAAAGTTTGCCGCCATCATCAGATCGTTGTATTTTGGATTTTTGTCAAATACCCATGCGACGATATCGTTTGCAAGGATCAGCACATTTACGATGAGCATCGCAAGAAACAGCCGTCCAAGCTTTGTTTTGTAGTCCCTGCCAAAGACGAGGCACGAGATCAGCAGCACGGAGATAACGACGCTGTATGCTTCTACAATCGCATTTGTTTCACTCATATGCACTCCGGTTTTCACTGTTTATAAATTTATATTCTGCCGGGTGAAGCCCTCCCAAAAAGCGGCTCTCAGGCAATTTTTTTCCAAAAAGCGTCGGGATTTTTCTATATTATACAACTTCTGCCATTGGAATCAACCACCGGATATCGGCCGTGAAAACTTCATCCGGGGCGATCCCGGCGGTCGGGCCTGCCATCGACCGCCTTCCCCTTTGGGGGGGACCGCAAAAAGTTTACTGCGGTTTCATTTTCCCCGCCGGAGGCCGGAGGGGGGCCACGGGGGAACCGGTTCCCCTGTGAGGCGCTTCGCGTCCTTTTATGCAAAAAAAGACGCCCACATTTTCCGCAGAAAATGTAAGCGCCCTTGGTGGGAGCGGGTGGGTTCGAACCACCGTAGTCGTAAGACAACAGATTTACAGTCTGCCCCCTTTAGCCACTTGGGTACACTCCCGTATCCATATTCTTTTGCCTGTCGGAACAGTGGAGCTGGTGGACGGATTCGAACCCCCGACCTGCTGATTACAAATCAGCTGCTCTACCGACTGAGCTACACCAGCATCTCAGCGACGGGAATGATAATATCACAGAAATTCCGATTTGTCAACATCTTCCCCGGCAAAAAAATCGCCGGCCCTCGGCCTCCTTTTTCACTTCAACATGCAGATTTCGGAAAAATTGCATCAACAAAATCTTTGCATTCATGGAAAAAATATGATAGGATTAAAAAAATATAGATGGGAGGGACTGTGTTTGTTATATTTGAATAAATTTGACAGCCACGTCCACAGCGATTGCTCTCCCCAAGGTCGTGATCCGGTGATGGCGCTGTGTGAGCAGGCAGTCCGCAGAGGCTTCACCGGGATCGCTATCACCGACTGCTGCGACTTTGACCGATATATGGAAAAACAGTTCGGCGAGCGCGTAAGAGCATCCGTCTACAGCGTATATAAAGCCAGGGCCGCCTTTGGCGACAGCCTGACCCTTTCCTGCGGCATAGAGCTGAGCCAGCCCGTCGCCGATCTGGAACACGCGGAAAAAATCGCTGCACTCTACCCTTTCGACCTTGTGCTCGCTTCTATAAAAACGTTTGCAGATGGCAGAAGGCCCTCCCGCATAAAAGAATTCGGCTTGACGCCGGAGGAACTTCCCGGCCTGATCTCCGGCTATTTTGAGCAGGTCCGTCGGATGGTCCTCTGGGGCAGGTTCGACGTTCTCTCCCAGCTTACTTTTCCCCTGCGCTATCTTGAGCGCGCCGATGCGGAGGATGCTTTTCTGCGGCCCTGTGAGGACTATATCGAGGAAATCCTGCGTCTGGCGGCGGAAAAAGGGATTGCTCTGGAGATCAACACCTCCGCGCTGCGCGGAAACGCGCATACGGTGCAGCCTTCCGCACGTTATCTCAAACGCTTTCGCGAATTGGGCGGCGAATTCGTCACCATCGGTTCCGGCGCGCACGATGCGGAGACGCTCGGCGCCAATATCATGGAGGGCATGGATCTCGCCTGTGAAGCGGGCTACAAATATTTCACTTACTATATAAATCGTAAGCCGCAGCTGGTCGAACTGAAATAATTTTATAAGGAGATTTTGTCATGAAAGATTTATTAAAACTTCTGGAAATGAACGCAAAACTCACGGATTCCCAGCTCTCGGCCCTTCTTGATCTGCCGGAGGAAGAGATCCGGAAAGAGATCGAACAATATGAAAAAGACCGCATTATTCTCGGATACAACGCACTGATCAACTGGGAAAAAGCCGATGCGGACGGCTGCACCGCCTATATCGAAGTGAAAGTACGCCCCAAGCGCGACCGCGGCTATGAGGAGATCGCCGAGGAAATCACCCACTTTGAAGAAGTCGAGGCCGTCTGGCTGATGAGCAGCTCCAGCTACGATCTCGCCGTCGTCGTTCGCGGGCGCAATTTCCGTGAAGTCTCCATGTTTGTGGCCAAACGCCTTGCCACGCTGGATTCCGTCACCTCCACCGCCACCAACTTTGTGCTCCGCCGTTACAAAGAGCGCAATCTGCTGATCGAGGATCCGGAGAAGGATGAAAGGAGGCTCTACGGCCTTGATTGACTATAATCATTTTTTGTCGAAAAAGGCTCTTTCGTTGAAGCCTTCCGGCATCCGACGTTTTTTTGACCTCGCCGCCGAGATGGATGACGTCATCTCACTCGGCGTGGGTGAGCCGGATTTCCGTACGCCGTGGCTGATCCGCGAGGCCGGCATCGACTCCCTGAAGAAGGGCCGCACCTGGTATACCGCAAACGCCGGCCTTTCCGAGCTGCGCGATGAAATCTCCAACTACCTGAAGCGGCGCTTCAGTCTGGAATACAGCCCCAAAAACGAGCTTTTTGTCACGGTGGGCGGCTCGGAAGCGATTGACCTTTGCATTCGCGCACTGATCGAGCCCGGCGACGAAATGCTGTTGCCGGAGCCCTGCTTTGTCTGTTACGACCCCATCTGCCGGATGTCCGACGGAGTTGTCGTCCCGATCGTGACGAAAGAGGAAGATGATTTTCGCCTGACCCCCGAGGAGCTGGAGGCCGCCATCACGCCGAAATCGAAGCTGTTGGTCCTCCCTTTCCCAAATAACCCGACCGGCGGGGTCATGCGGCGCGAAGATCTCGAGCCCATCGCCGAGATCGCCAAAAAACATAACCTTTTCGTCCTCTCCGACGAAATCTACGCGGAGCTTACCTACGGCGGAGAACGCCACGTCTCCATTGCGGAGCTGGAGGGTATGAGAGAGCGCACCGTCGTGATCAACGGGTTTTCCAAGGCCTACGCCATGACCGGATGGAGGCTCGGCTATGCCGCGGGGCCCGCTCCGGTCATCTCCCAGATGCTCAAGATTCATCAGTTCGGGATCATGAGCTCCCCGACCACCAGCCAATACGCGGCGATTATCGCCATGCGGGACTGCGACGAGGAGGTTGCCGCGATGGTTAAGGAATATGACATGCGCAGGCGTTTTCTTGTAGAGGGCCTCAACCGCATCGGTCTGCATACATTCGAGCCGCAGGGAGCTTTTTATGTATTCCCCTGCATCAAATCCACGGGGCTCAGCTCCGAGCAGTTCTGCGAGCGGCTGCTCCAGAGCCAGCATGTGGCCGTCGTTCCGGGTGACGCGTTCGGCGAGTGCGGAGAGGGCTTCATCCGAATTTCTTACTCCTATTCACTGGATCACCTGATGGAAGCTTTGCAGCGCATCGGCCGCTTTGTGGAGGAATGCAAAGCGAAAAACGTAAGCGTCTGATTTTCCGCGAAAGGAGCCTTGCGCGATGAAACTGCCTCTTTGCAAATCCTGCGAACTGAAAGCCTTCGCCAAGGTGAATCTGACGCTGGATATCTCCGGGAGGCGCGCGGATGCGTATCATCTTCTGCGGATGGTCACGCAGTCCGTCGGGCTTTTCGACCGGGTCGCGCTCTTTGTGGACGGCGGCGGCGGAATCCGCGTCGTCTGCACGGAAAATGTCGTCGAGCCAGCGCGCAACACGGCTTTTCTTGCCGCGGAGGCGTTTTTTTGCAAAATGGGGCTTCCTAATCCCGGGCTTGAAATCCGGATCGAAAAGCGAATCCCGATCTCCGCGGGCATGGCGGGAGGCAGCGCGGACGCCGCCGCCGTCCTGACCGGGCTGAATCATCTGTCCGGCGGGCCGCTTTCCACGGAAGAGCTCTGCGAACTGGGCCTTGAGGTCGGTGCGGACGTGCCGTTTTGCCTTCGCGGTTCCACGATGCTCGTGGAGGGCGTGGGCGAAATTTTGACCCCTCTCTCCCCGATCCCGGATTGTCTCTTCGTGATCGCAAAGCCCGATGCCGGCATGTCCACCGCCGAAAGCTACCGGCGCTACGATCTGTCTGAGCCTTTTTCCTCCGCTCATCCGAATCGTGAGGGGATGCTCGCCGCCGTCGCCGACGGAAACATCGAAGGCATCGCCGCCCATCTCGGCAATGTGCTCGAATCCGCCGCGCCGCAGGAGCCGGTCTCGGATATCAAACGGATGTTGCTGGAAAACGGCGCGCTGGGCGCCTCCATGACCGGCAGCGGAACCGCGGTATTCGGCATCTTCGACAGCGAAGAAAAGGCCGAATCTGCTTTTCGGGCGCTTGCGGGCAAATACCGCGAGGTCTATCTGACCGGGCCGGCGAGAAAGGGCGTGGAGATCCTTGGATAAAATCGGGGATGTTGTCCTCCGGCTCGGGGAACTGAGCATCCCATATGAGCTCGTCCGCTGCAAGCCGGCGGATACCATGGAGAAACTCACCGAAATCGGCCTTGAGCAGAAAGGCGTCATCGGTAAGAACCTGTTTCTGCGGGACGCGAAGGGATACCGGCACTTTCTGGTGTTCGTTTATGGCGACAAAAAGGTTGATCTCGCTGCTCTAAAGGAGAAGATCGGCTCCACGCGGCTCAGCTTCGGCTCGGCGGAGCGGCTCGAAAGTCATCTGGGTCTTTCGAAGGGAAGCGTCTCCCCGCTCGGCGTCATTTATAATCCCAATGCGGATGTGGAGTTTTTTTTCGACCGGGATTTTCTCGGCTGCCCCTGCGTCGGCGTTCATCCGAATGACAACACCGGCGTGGTCTGGCTCTCTTTTGAGGATCTGGTCCGGTTTGTCACGGCAAACGGCAATCCGATTTCCTACATCAATTTATAATTTGAATATATCTTATAAAAGCCGCCCATACTCCAGAAAAAAGGAAAGGCGGCTTTTTCCTTGCAGTTAAGCAATTTTAAAACTTTTCATCAAAGCGGCAAGATGCGCGGTTTTGAGCTTATCGTCCTTGCCGGGCTGATGGTTACGGGCATAAACAGCTACGCCAAACGCGCGATCGCACAAAGCAGCGAGGTTCGGGAGGAGACGCTGCGCCTTCATATCATCGCAAATTCGGACAGCGAGGAGGATCAGGCTCTGAAGCTCCGGGTCCGCGACCGCATTCTGGATGAAACCGGCGAGCTTTTTGCGGAGGTAAACGGCAAATCCGATGCCGTGGCTCTGGCAAAGATCAGCCTCAACGAGATTCAGGCTGTGGCCGAGGATGTGATCGCCGAGGAGGGCGCCGAGTATGAAGTGACCGTCTCCCTGACGGAGAATTGGTTTGAAACCCGCAGTTACGACGGCTTCACTCTGCCTGCCGGGGATTATGATACCGTCCGCATCGTGATCGGCGCCGGGGAGGGCACCAACTGGTGGTGCGTCATGTATCCCCCGCTCTGCGTCTCCTCCGCTGAGGATGCGGCAGAGGCCTACGGTGAGGATGAGGCGTTTGTCACCGGCTCGAAATACGAGGTTCGGTTTGCCGTTGTGGAGCTGTATGAACGTATGAAAAAGGCGCTAACCGATCCGTGAGCACGAAAAAGCGTCATGAGCACCGGGGCTTTCCCCGGTGCTTTTTATAACTTAAAAAAGTTTTTTACTAAAACTTCGTTTTTCTTTGTCGTTTTTTATTGACTGTTTTTTCCCGATTCTATATAATAAGATATTGCCATTCATCACGGGGTCATATCCCCAAAAAAAGAAAATTCACAAACAGGAGTGAAAACACATGGAAAGTTTATTCTATGCAGTCCCGTTTGCGGCGGTTCTTGCGCTTGTGATCGCATTTGCGTTCAAGGCTTGGATCGGCAAACAGGAAGAAGGCACCGACCGGATGAAGGAGATCTCCGGCTATATCCGCGAGGGCGCGATGGCGTTCCTGAAACGCGAATATAAGACCATCGTCATCTTCGCAGCCGTCATGGTCGCGCTCCTCGGATTCGCCATCAGCTGGTATGCCGCCGCCGCTTTTGTGCTCGGCGCCGCCTTTTCCGTTCTTGCCGGATATATCGGCATGAGAACCGCCACCCTTGCCAATGTACGCACCACCAACCAGGCCCGCACCAAGGGCATGGCTGCCGCTCTGAAAGTTGCGTTCCGCGGCGGAGCCGTTATGGGGCTCTGCGTGGTCGGCCTCGGCCTTCTTGGCCTTTCCGGTCTCTTTTGCCTGTTTAATGCCACCTTCGGTATTACGGAATCGAATGCCGCGCTGATCTCCGAGATCGTCACCGGTTATTCGCTCGGTGCCTCCTCCATCGCCCTCTTCGGACGTGTCGGCGGCGGTATCTACACGAAAGCCGCCGACGTCGGCGCCGACCTTGTCGGCAAAGTGGAAGCCGGCATCCCGGAGG
>CAZLMO010000078.1:0-9255 GCA_964560915.1 uncultured Oscillospiraceae bacterium | reverse complement strand
TTGGCAATGGAGCCGGTTTTGATGATCTCTTCGGTCTGTTCCCCCGCCTCTTCGTTTTCGGAAGAGGAATCTTCTTCTTCTGAAGAAAAACTCTCGTTTTCAGAGGAGGAACCCTCTTCCTCCAAGGAGAAACCCTTCTCCTCATCCGCCGCGTTTCGGAAATCTTCTTTTTTCAGCATACGGAGCCTCCGTTTTTTCAGAATGGACGGCGTCCATTTTTTACAGAGCGCCGCATTCCTTAGTTTACCCGGAGAACCGCAAATATTCGGAACGGAAAGTTTGTGGAGCCGCAAATATGCGGAACGGCAAGTTTGCGGAACCGCAAATATGCTGAATCGTAGATGGGCGGAGCCGTATATTTGCGGAGCTGAAAAAACCGTATCTTATATTATAGCAAACCTATAAAAAATACACAAGAGAAAGCTTTGCCGAAGAGGGAAACGGTTTTTCCGTAAAAGAGCGAAAAAATGCCGGAAGGCGAGCCCTCCGGCGAAATGTGAAAAACTGCGAAACCGTCCGTCCGCTTCCGGTCGCTCCGCCGGGCGGTCAGGCGCCGTCCGTGAGACGGTCCGCCAACGCGGCGAAATCCCGAAGGGTCAGTTCCTCGGCACGGGCATTCGGCGAGAGGCCGCAGTCGGCAACTGCTGCGGCGACCCGCTCCTTTTCGATGCCGAGGCCGGAGGAGAGGGAGTTGACGAGCGTCTTACGCCGCTGCAGGAACGCCGCCTTTACAACGAAAATAAAACGTCTTTCATCTTTCGGAGTGACCGGCGGCTGCTCGTGAACGGTACATTTGAGCACCACGGAGCCGCATTTCGGCTGGGGGAAAAACCATTCCTTAGGCGAGCCGAAAAGAACCTCCGGCTCGCAAAAATAATGGAGCAGCACGGTGCCGGCCTCGCTTTCTCTGGTTCCGGGGCGGGCAAGAAAGCGGTCGGCGGCCTCCTTCTGCACCATGACGGTGACGCTGTGAGCACCGACCCCCGGTTCAAGAATTCGCATGAGCACGGGCGTTGTGATATAATATGGCAAATTCGCGCAAACGGCGAACGGCATGCCGCCGAACTTTTCCCGGATGAGCATCGGAAGATCGAGCTTTAAAAAATCGGCGTTTAGGATTTCTACATTGCCGGATTCCGCCAGCGTCTCCTCAAGCACCGGGATAAGCGCCGGGTCGATCTCCACAGCGACCACTTTTTTCGCCCGTTTTGCGAGCTCCGCCGTCAGCGTTCCGATGCCGGGGCCGATCTCCAAAATACCGTATTCCGGCCCGGGGACGCCCGCCTCGGCGATGCGCGGGCAAAGCTCCGGATTCACAATGAAATTCTGCCCGAGCGATTTATCAAAGCGAAAGCCGTGGCGCTTGAGCAGATCCTCTATGGTTTCCATATTCGAAAGGTTCTCCATGTATGTCCTCCGTAAAAAGAACTGCCCGCGGTCGAGGGCTGCGGGCATAAATAATCAAATCCAACTGAAATTCATATAGCTGAGGGTAAAGCCGGTGGCGGCCAGCAGCGCAATCACCATAAACGGCGCAAACAGCAGGCTGCGGGTGCGTTTGCCCGGGGAGAGGGCGCACCGCGGCGTCTCGAAGCGAAAAATATCCGAATGCCGCATCAGCATCAGCGCAAGCGCCAGCCCGCCCGCCGCCAGCGTCAGCAGCGACCACGTCAGGTTGAGCAGAGCGAAGCTTTTATAGGTCATGACGCCGTAACAAACCTCAAAGATCACCGACATCAGGTTATTCAGAAAATGAATGCCGATGCTCACCCAGAGGGAGCCGGTCCGCATGACGAAATAACCCATTGCGAGGCCGAGAATGAACGCGTAAGGCATCTGCATCAGATTCATATGGAAGATGCCGAAGAGCAGTGCCGAGGTCACCAGCGCAAAGATATCGCCGAAGCGGCGCAGGGACTGCATCACGACGCCGCGAAAGATCAGTTCCTCGATCAGGGCGGGCGCTACGGTCATCAGGAGCACATAGATCGCAAACGCGGCGGGGTCCGACGGGGATTCGATCTCCGGCATGGAGAGGTAAATTCCAGCGCTCTCAAGGATGGTTTCAATATAGCTCGAAATATAGGAAGCGACGGTTGAGACGCCGAGCCCCACGCAGATGCCGCCGAGGGTCATTCCGGGGGATGCCTTGCGGAGCGGGAAGGCGACGGAGCAGGGGATCCGAATGGCGATGGCATAAAAAGTAAACGGAATCGCCAGCGAGAGGATGTAGCTCCCCAGCAGCACGGATTGATTGAGCCACTCCGGCATCTGATAAAGGCTGAAGCGGACGAAAACATCGGAGAGCAGGGAGGCTGCGGCAACATAGAGGACGCCATACGCCGTCAGCGATACAAAGATGTATCCCAGCATCGCGAGCCCAATGCCGTTCCCGCAGGCGCGGAGCTTTTTTTTCTCACGGGTCTCCGGCGGGGCCTGATAGCTCGAGTAGCCGGTATTGTAGTAAACATATTGAGGCGGAACCTCGCTGCGGTATCCGTTTGGCCAGTCCATCGGTCATCCTCCCCCGTAAAATTCTACCGCTTACCATACCATAAAAGACCGCCGAAGAATACCGGTCTTTTGTTAATTTTTTGATTCTTACCGAAGAAAGGATTTCTTGAGCCGGAAAAACGGTTTCGCCGCGGCATCGCCGAATCACGTCCCGGCGCATAGTATGGATTGCGCTCCCATGGGGCTTTAAAATAGTCCGGGGTTTGGGACGTGCTTCCGGCCCCGGACACCCGGTATTCTCATAAGGCAAAAAAAGAAAATCTTTCCCCGCGTCCCAAACACTCGGTACGTTCCAGCCTACAAAGATTCGGTGCGTTCCTGCTTATAAAAAGCGGCGCATCCCAAGGTATAAAGACGCAGTGCATCCCAGCTTACAAAAAGCGTTGCATTCCGGTTCATTGCGGCACATCCCAAGACATAAAGATGCGGCGTTTCTCGGTTCATAAGGATGCGGGCGCGCACACCGGGCTTGCGGGAGCGGGGGAAGGTTTTCCGGGATCAGAATTTTCCGATGGTATCGGAGATTTCCTTTATATGAACATAGGCCCGGATTCCCTGCGGGCAGCGGGAGGCGCAGGCCCCGCAGGAGATGCAGGCGGAAGCGCGCCGTTCCTCCGGGAACTTCAGGTAGTCGTTTTTGGCCTGCCAGGTCGTTTTTGTCTCTAAAAATTGATTCAGAAGCTTCAGCATACCGGGAATATCCACGCCGGCGGGGCAGGGCATACAGTAGCCGCAGCCCGTGCAGGGGATGCGTTCCATCTGCGTCAGATACTCCGCCGCCCGGGCAAGCGTCCCCGCCTGGGCTTCATTCAGCGGTTCCGCGGCATCAAACACGGCCAGATTTTGCTCCATCTGCCGGAGACCGGATGCGCCGCTAAGAATGGTAAAAATGCCGGGCCTGCCGAAAAACCAGCGGTAGGCAAGCTCGGCCGGATCGATTCCGGGACAGGCTTCCTCCAGGATCTTCCGCACGGCGGCCGGCGGGTTCGCAAGATAGCCGCCTCTCGCCGGCTCCATGACGATGATCGGGAGCCTGTGCGCCACGAGCCAGGTATAAAGATATTCCGCGTCCTGCTCCTTCCAGTCGAGGTAGTTCATCTCGATCTGGGCGAAATCCCAGTCGTATTCCTTCGTCATCGTCTTCCAGAGCGCCTTGTCGCCGTGAAAAGAGAAACCGAGCCTGCGGATCAGGCCCTGCTCCTTCTTCTCGCGGAGGATGCGGTAGGTGTCGGTTCTCACCATATCCGGGTAGTCCTCGTTGTCGATGGAGTGGGCGAGGTAGTTATCGAAATAGGTGACCCGGCATTTTTTGAGCTGCTCGTCAAAGATGCGGTGCACATCCGCCTCATCCCGGCAGAGCCAGACCGGCATTTTATCCGCGAGGAAGAAGTTTTCCCGCGGGTAATTTGCGAGCAGGTCCCCCATGACGGTCTCGGAGGCACCGCCGTGGTAACACCAGGCCGTATCATAGTAATTGACGCCCCGCTCCATCGCGAGCGCAACCATCTTTTCGGTCTGCGGGATGTCGATGGAGCCGTCCTCCCGTTTCGGCAGGCGCATGCTTCCCATGCCGAGCAGGGAGGCTTTTTTCTTATAAAGGCCGGTATCCGTATATTGCATCGTTTGTGATCCTTTCCCGTTGCGGAGATTCTGTGAGGGACAAGATATTCCCTTTTCTGTATTTTACCATAAAATCCAAAAATGCGACAGCAAAGCGCCTGTTTTGCAACTTGAATTGTGAATTTTCCGTGTCGCAAAGCCCTTTCGGTTGACGGATTGCACACTTTGCGGTAAAATAAGCTGATTCTCTATATTATCCCAAGATATAGAAAGGCGGCATCAGAATGGGAATCCGGATTTCCCCTTCGCTTCTCTCTGCCGATTTTGCGAATCTCGGCGCGGAGGCGCGGGCGATGGAAGACGCCGGAGCGGACATGCTCCATATCGACGTGATGGACGGGCATTTTGTTCCGAATATCAGCTACGGGCCGGTGGTCATGCGCTCCCTGCGAAAGGTGAGCACCATGTTCTTCGATACGCACCTGATGATCTCGGAGCCGCTGCGGTACATTGAGGACTATGTGAAGGCCGGAGCCGGGCTCATCACCTTTCATGTGGAGTCCGACGACGACCCGGAGGCCGTGATCGAAAAAATCCGTTCCTTCGGCGTCCTGCCTTCGATCTCTCTCAAGCCAAAAACCCCGGCGGAGGCGGTCTTTCCCTATCTTGCTTCCGTCGATATGGTTCTTGTGATGACGGTGGAGCCGGGATTCGGGGGCCAAAGCTTCATGGAGGACATGATGCCCAAAATCGCCGCCATTAAAAAAGAGGCCGCCCGCATCGGGCACCCGCTCGACATCCAGGTGGACGGCGGGATCGACGAGCGCACCGCGCCCATCGCGGCCGGGGCCGGGGCGAATGTTCTGGTAGCCGGATCGTCGCTCTTTCATCAGGCGGATTACGTCTCGGCGCTGCGCAGCCTGCGCATGGCGGCACAGGCCGCCCTGTAAAATTCCCTTTGCACGATTTTGATTTCTGTTTCGGCCCAACGCGGAGATCGGCGGGAGCGCCTCTCTTCCCGGGCACGAAACCTGATTACCGGAGGCAATTATGTCATTTTTCGTTCCCGGCATCGTCCTTGAACAACGCAAGGAGCCGATGCTCTCCAGAGACATAGCGATGATGAGGCCGGATTCCCTGCAAATCTTTCGGAATCCTTTTGAGGAAATCCTGCCGCGGGAGCTGCGGCCGGAGGAAATCATTGAGATTGCACGGCTCGCGGACATCATTGACGAATCGGACGGGCGTTCCCTGTATGAGGAGCTCGTCGAGGCCGACAAAAGGGGTGTGGAGGCGGTGATCGCGGACGCCATCGACGACGAGCCGTATATTTCAAGTCAGTTCAACATCGCCCTGCATGAGCCGGAGAAGATTGCGCTTGCGCTCGAGCTCTGCGCGAAGGCGGTCCACGCCGACATGTCAAAAATCCATATTGCGGTTTACCGCCACATGCTCGATATCACCGGCCGCATCCCACGCAAGCTTGCGGGCGTTGAGGTGATGCGTTTCGGCGGGAGATATCCGACCGAAACCCGCGCTTACGAGAAATTCCGCCGGGAGAAAAACACGCTTACGGTCGGCACCGGTGCGCTGCTGCATCTGGTGCGGGCGGCCGAGCGCGGCATTGCCCAGACCTCCTGCTTTCTCACGGTCGCGGGGGATGCCGTCGCCAACCCACAGAATATTGAGGCGCCGGTCGGTACGCCGATCTCCGAGATCCTCAAATTCTGCGGCCTTGCCGCGGATCCGGAGGTGGTGATCGTCGGCGGTTCCATGACCGGGCGCTCCATCTCCGACCCGGAGGAGGAAAAAGCCGGGGTGATGACGAGAGGCGTGCTTGCCTTCCGCGAAAGCTATAAGAGCTTAGGTTACATCTGCATCGGCTGTGGGCGTTGCGACCATGCCTGCCCCGAGGGCCTTTCCGCCAGCCAGCTGCGCCGCTTTGCCGAATTTGGGCGCAAAGACCTGTTGGAGCTCTATGACGTGGACCGCTGCATCGGCTGCGGCTCCTGTTCGTATGTTTGCCCATCCAAACTGGATATCGGCTCCGCGATTTTTGCCGCGAAGCGCAGTCTTGCCGCCGAAAAAGCCCTTGCCGAGAAAGGGGGCGCCGCCGAATGAACGAACACGGCTTGATTCTTCAGAATGCGCCGCATGTCCGCACAAGCGAATCTTTGTTCACCGTTATGACGGATATGGTCATTGCGCTGGCTCCGCTTTATGTGATCGCATGGTTCTATTATGGCCCACGGGTGCTGCTGCTCGGGCTGACCGGGGCCGCGACCGCATGGATCCTGGATATGCTTGGCGTGCTGGTCTGCGGCCGGCGTCCGGATTTGCGGGATCTCTCCGCCGTCGTCACCGGGCTTTTGATCCCGCTGCTGATGCCGGCGTCCATCCCATATTATGTGGTCGTAATCGCCTGCATCGTGGCGATTCTTGCCGTCAAATTCCCGTTTGGCGGCACAGGCAACAATTTATTCAACCCCGCCGCGGTCGGGTTCGCGTTCACCGCGATCTGCTGGCCGGAGCTGGTATTCAGTTATCCGGCTCCGATGCAGGAGCTGGCAACCGCCGGAGAGGTGGCGGCGAAGACCGCCGTCAGTCCCGCGCACAACCTGATGCTCGGCGCGATTCCGGGCATAGACCTGTTTGATATGCTTCTCGGCAACGCGGCAGGACCGATGGGCGCCACAAGCATCCTTGTGATCCTCGCGAGCGGCCTCTATCTGCTGGTCCGCCGGACGATCGGTTGGCGCGCGCCGCTCAGCTTTCTGCTGGTCGTCGGCTTGATGGCGATGGCGTGGCCGCGTTCCCCGTTTGGCACGTTTGATTCCGTCGGCTGGGAGCTCTGCTCCGGCATGCTGCTCTTCGGTACCGTATTCATGCTGACCGAGCCGGTCACCTCGCCGAAGCGCGATTTCGCCAAAGTGATATACGGAGCCGTCGCCGGCGCCGTGGTCATGCTGTTCCGGTATTTCGGCGGCTTCGAGGACGGTTTCGTGTTCGCTCTGATCCTGATGAACG
This sequence comes from uncultured Oscillospiraceae bacterium, assembly GCA_964560915.1. GTDB lineage: Bacteria > Bacillota > Clostridia > Oscillospirales > Ruminococcaceae > UMGS1668. The sequence goes on along the minus strand of CAZLMO010000078.1, from coordinate 2,154 downwards.
TTTTCGCGCCGCTCTTCGACCGCGTCTGCGAGGATGTTCTTCATAAAATCCGGCATGGCACGCTTCTGCCGAAAAAGCCGGATTCCGACGGGGAGAACCCGCCGAAAGAGAAAAAGAAACTGCCGAAGCTCGGCCTCAGGAAGAAAACGGAAACGGAGGTGGGCGTATGAAAAAGATGAACACCGCGACCGCTTCCTTGTTAAATGAAAGCTTCCGCAAGATTCTGTTTTCCAACCCGGTGTTGGTCGGCGGAATGGTGGTGGGCGAGATCATTATCGGCGCCACCTCGCTGCAGAACGCCGTGGCTCTCTCCGTCACCTTTGCAGTCGTCACGATCCCGGTTCTGCTGCTTGCGCCGCTGATCGCCTATTTTGTGCCGAAGACCTGGCGAATCCTCTGTTATGCCCTCGTTTCCATGTCGATGCTGTTCACGGCTCAGGCCGCCGTCGCACCGATTTCTCCAACAATCTTCGACTCTCTGGGCATCTATTTGCCGCTGCTTGCGCTCAACACGGTCGTCGTCGCATATTCACGCCTGATCTCCGAGGAAAAGGGCGTCGTCTTTAACCTGCTGGACGGTATCTGTTTCAGCCTCGGTTTTCTGATCGTGGCGGTGCTGATCGGCGGTGTGCGGGAGCTGTTCGGCAGCGGTACCCTCTGGGGGTACGAGATCCTGCAGCGGAAGGCTTCCGCGCTGAAATTGCCTTTTTCCGGATTCCTGATCGCCGGGTTTCTGGCCGCGGCGATCGAGGGGCTCAGAATTTTGTTTCATGCGAAGCCCTATGAACACTTCTCCGGCGGAAAGGAGGACCAGAAATGACATTCCTGCTCAATTTTATCAGCGCCGCGCTTACCGCGCTCTTTCTTGAAAACATTGTCTTTGCGCGCGCCCTCGGCACCAGTTGGCTGCTTTATATGCTGAAGCATCCCAAGGAGCTGGTTCGCTACTCCATTCTGCTCACCATCATTACGGTTCTCTCGTCGCTTGCCGTCTATCCGCTGCGGGATTTCATCACCGGCACCGGATATGCGTACGTCCTGATGCCAATACTGTTTATTGTCTGCATGTCCGCGATGTATGCGCTTATCTATCTTCTCACGAAGAGATTCTGGCCGGTGATTTTTGAGAACATCCGCAAGCGCCTCGCCTCGGCGACGTTCAACTGCGCGATTCTCGGCAGTTTGCTGATCCCTTACAACGAGGGCATGGGCCTTGCTAAAACGCTCGGGTATTCCCTCGGGATGTCCGCGGGATTCGTGTTTGCGGTCGTGCTGATCGGGGCGGGCATGGAGCGCATTGCGCTCTGCCGTGTTCCGAAAGCATTTCGGGGATTGCCGGTCCTGCTGATTTATCTCGGGCTGCTTTCCCTCGCATTTTACGGGCTGATCGGACATCAGCTTCCGACCTGATCCCGAAAGGAAATTAAAATGGCAAAAGTTTTTAAAATCAGACGCAGCGGAGGACGCTTTCATCAGAGTGGGAAGGGTTTCTACCGGATCAAGCGGTCTGCGGACCGCATCATTGATCCGAGGCGGAAGCTCTACATGAAGATTGCCGTTATTGCGGCGGGGGTTCTCTTATTGTTTGCCGTGGGGTGGTTCGCCTACGAGCCGATCGTTCAGGCGCTGCTAAATTCCGGAGAGCAGGAGCAGAAGACTTCGGAGCCGGTTTCGGAGGTCTCGTCGGAGCCTGAACCGGAGCCGGAGCCGGAAGAAGAGCCGGATTTCTTTGCAAGCCCGGTTCTTGCCGTGACGGTTCCGGGGGAAGTCTTTGCGGACGACGCGCGGTATGCCGCTTTTCTTGCCGGCCTCAACGATGGTGTCAATGCGGTTGTGTTTGATCTGAAAAATGAAACCGGCGCCGTGTCTTACCGTTCGCCTCAGTCGAGCGTGGAGGAATACGGCACCCAGGCGGAAAACGCCGTGGATCTCGCCTCGCGGATCCGGGCGGCACAGTCCGCCGGATATGGCGTCATTGCCCGCGTCTTCTGCTTTGAAGATCACACGGCACCCTCCGGCTGCTATGAAGGCGCGGTCAAATACGGGAGCGCCGACGGGGTGCTCTGGCTCGACGACAGCCCGGAAAACGGGGGGCGCCCGTGGCTCAATCCCTGTTCCGATACCGCAAGAAAATATGTGCTCGACATCGTCTGC
>CAZLMO010000077.1:0-9268 GCA_964560915.1 uncultured Oscillospiraceae bacterium | reverse complement strand
GGATCCAGCGCGGATCCCCGATCAGCAGATCCAGCAAAAAGCCCGCCGCAAGGGCGTACAGGTGCATCGTCATTTTTGTTGCCTCCATTCTGCGCAGACCTTCACAAAGGCCGCCGCCGCTTCCGGGTTCCCATACAGATAAAGATGCGGGAATCCGGCATATTGATGCGCATCCGTGTAGCCGCAGGGCCAGTGCGCGGCCGACTGCGGCCTCTGTGCCGTAAAATCTTCTCCCGGCGCTTCGCTCTCCCAGTAATGGAACTCGTGGGCCGGGCACGCGGTTCCACGGGGGCCCAGAAGGCCGTCCCTCTGTGCCGTCAGCGTCACATAGCCAAAGCGCGTGAGCTTTCCCGCCGGGTATGCCCTGCCTGCAAGGATGCCCGCCATCGGAAAGGACTTTCCTTCCGCATCCTCAAGCGTGTCGTGCAGGTAGAGGAACCCGCCGCACTCAGCGAGGAGAGGGATGCCGGAAAGTACGGCTTTCTTTATAGCCGCGAGCATGGCGGCGTTCTCCGAGAGCGCCTCGGCATAGAGCTCCGGATATCCGCCGCCGAGCCAGAGCCCGGAGATTCCCTCCGGCAGCTTCTCATCGGCGAGCGGCGAAAACTCCACAAGTTCCGCGCCGAGCTTTTCGAGCAGGCGCAGGTTCTCCGCATAATAAAAACAAAAGGCGTTGTCCCTTGCGACCGCGATACGCGGCTTTCCCGGCACGGGGGCGGGTAGGCGCGGCTCCTTGATTTCCAGTTCCGGCGCGGAGTTTGCAAGCTCCAGCAGCGCGTCCATCCGGATCGTCCGTTCCGCCTGCTCCGCGAGGGAGGCCAGTTTTTCCTGAATATTTTTAATTTCTCCGGCGGTCACGAGGCCCAGATGCCGGCTTTCGAGCGCGGCCTGCGGCATCTCCGGCAGATACCCGTAAACCGCAAGCCCGGTTTCCTTCTCGATCATTTCCCGCAGGCGCTGGTACTGCGCCTCGCCCACATGGTTGAGGATCACGCCCCGGATGCCGGAATCCGGCCGGAATTCGGCCATTCCCTTGCAGAGCGCCGCCGCGGAGAGGGAGCAGCTTTCTCCGCTTATCACCAGCACAACGGGCGTTTCGGTCGCCCGCGCCACCTCGTAGGCGGATGCCGTTCCCAAAAGGCCGATGCCGTCGTAAAAGCCCATTGCCCCTTCCAAAACGGCCAAACCGCAGCCCTCCGCGCTCTCCGCGAGCAGGTAACGCAGCGTATCCTCATCGGTAAAAAACAGGTCGAGGTTGGCCGCCGGAATGCCGGTGACCTTGCGGTGAAACATGGGGTCTATGTAATCCGGCCCGCATTTGCAGGCGACGGGGGCGAGCCCCCGGCGGCGAAGCGCGCCCAGCACCGCACAGGTCACGGTGGTCTTGCCGCCGCCGCTCACCGGTGCCGTGATTAAAATTCTCGGAACCGCCCTCATGCGCCGCCCTCCCCGGAGAGAAAATAGACTGGATTGTGGGCCTGCATCAGATGGTAGCTCCCGGCAAGACGCGCCTTCGCCACCGCAAGCTCCGCAATCTCCGTACCCTCAAGCCCCAGAAGTTCAAAACAGCGCACCGCCTCCGCGAGCGTTTCGAGGGTGACCGCGGTCACAACGATCCGCGCGGCCGGGTTCTTTTGCAGCGCCAGCCGCAAAATGCCCTCGAGACTGCCGCCGGAGCCGCCTACGAAGACCCTGTCCGGCCGGGGCAGCTCTTCCAAAACCTGGGGCGCCTCCCCGGTGATGATCTCCATATTCCATGCGCCGAATTTTTCCCGGTTTTGTTCCAAAAGGGAGAGCGCCTCCCCATCCCGCTCCACGGCGAGCACCCGCCCCTTTGCCGCGGTGAGCGCACATTCCACGGAGACCGACCCCGTGCCCGCGCCCACATCCCACACGGTGCAGGAGGGGGTGAGCCGCAGCTTCGAGAGGCAGACCGCCCGAACCTCCGCTTTCGTCATCGGCGTACCGCCGCGGAGAAACGCCTCATCCGGAATCCCCGGAAGCGCCGCCTCCGCATGAATCGGCCGGTCGTTTTCGACGAGCAGCACGGAGAGATCGGAAAACGACATTTCAGCAAGCTCCCCGACCGCGCCGCGCACCATGCGCTCATCCGAATAGGAGAGCCGCTCCCCGGCAAAGGCGGTGAGTTCCCCCATGCCTCGGTCCGCGAGCTCCCGGCAGACATCCTGCACACGCCGATTTCCGCCGGTTAGAAAAAACACTTTCTCATGGCTCTGCACCTCGCCGGTGCAGTCCGCCTCGCGCCCGTGCACCGAGACGCAGCACACATCCTGCCACGCCGTATGCGCCTTTGCGCAGAGGTACTGGAGCGAGGACATACCCGGCAGGACGTCATACTCCCTGTCCTCCAAAAGCGGATACAGGCTCTCGGCGCCGCTGTAAAATCCCGTATCTCCGGAATAGAGCACGGCCACATTTTTTTCTTCATGGATACGGACCGCCTCGGCCACATCCTCCGCACGGACCGCCGGGATACGCTCGGCCGAAAGGCCGGAGAATGCCTCCAGCAGCCGCGCCGCGCCAATCAGCACCTCCGCCTCTTCGACGGCACGCTTCGCCGCAATCGTCAGCGTATCGGGATTCCCCATGCCGATCCCGATCAGGGTCAGTTTCCCGCTCATGGCCGGCCCTCCTCTCAAACATATAAATTCCATTTCTATTATGAAAAAACCGTTCTGCGATTTTTCCCACGAACGGCGGGCGGCGGAGCGCCGCTCTCTTTAAAACTCTCGGCTCCGTTCATGATCTCCGCATTCTTTCGGTTTGCGAATCCTTTTCCGCCGAAGTCTGTCTTTTGACTTTCCTCACAGATAGCGGGCGGCGGAGCGCCGCTCTCTTTAAAACTCTCGGCTCCGTTCATGATCTCCGCATTCTTTCGGTTTGCGAATCCTTATCCGCCGAAGTCTGTCTTTTGACTTTCCTCACAGATAGCAGGCGGCGGAGCACCGCTCTCTTAAAAACTCTCGGCTCCGTTCATGGCCGTTGCATTTTTTCCAATGCACAGATCAGTTCTTCCCGGGATAAGCCGGTCTCCTCCTGCCTGCGGATCACAAGCAGCAGGGCATCGGCTTCTCCGGCGGCCTGCGCTTTTTCGGCAAAGCCGCCGGGCGCGCCGGTATCCTTGGTCACCAGCGTGCGGATGTCGTATTCGAGCAGCACGGCAAGGTTCATCCTTTTGCTGAACGGCCCCTGCATGCAGAGGATATGCGCGGGCAAGAATCCCGCCCGCAGCGCATGCGCGAGCGATTCCTCCTGCGGCAGAATGCGGAGATAGAGCCGTTCCCGGTAATCCGGAACGACGGTAAACGCCTCCAGCTCCTTGCTTCCCGTCGTCAGCAGCGCATTGCCCCGGAGCCCACAGAGCATCTTTGCGGCATCCGCCGCGTCCTCCGCAAAACGGGTTTCGCAGCCGCAGGCCGGAATCTGCGGCCGCAGCAGGCGCAGGTACGGCAGCCCCGTCTCCCCGGCGGCGGCGCAAATATTTTTTGTCACCTCGCAGGCATAGGGATGCGTGGCATCCACGACGGCCGCAAAGTCGTTTTCTTTTATGTATTTGGCCATTTCGACCGCATCCATCCGGCCCGTGTGGATCCGGATCTCCGGGATTTTTTCCAGCAGCTCACCGCCGTATTCCGTGGCGGCGCCGACGGTCACCTCCCAGCCGCGCGCGAGAAGCTCGGATGCGAGTTCCCGGGCGTCGACCGTGCCGCCGAAGAGCAGAATCCGCTTATTCATGGAGCGGATACCCTCGCGGCGTGACCATGCGCCCGCCAAATTCCATCGTTCGAGAGCTCCCGATAAATACCGTTGTAAACATGTCGGCCGGCGTATTCCGCAGCTCCCGGAGCGACAGAATCCGCATGGATTCCTCCTCCCGGCCGATCTGCCGCGCCATGCCGCAGACCGTCTCCGGGGATTTCTGCTCCAGCAGAATATCGCAGGCACGGGCGAGATAATCCGCCCGATGAAGACTCGCCGGGTTGTAGAGACAGAGGATAAAATCCCCCTCCGCCGCGGCGCGAAGCCGTTTCTCGATCACTTCCCATGGCGTCAGCAGGTCGGAAAGCGAGATCACCGCAAAGTCATGCCCGAGCGGCGCGCCCAGAAGCGCGGCCCCGCTGCAGGCGGCCGTCACGCCCGATACGATTTCAATCTCCACCGGTTCCGGCAGCGCGGCGTTAAGCTCAAGGCAGAGCCCCGCCATCCCGTAGACGCCCGGGTCGCCCGAGCAGACCATCGCGACGTTTTTTCCTTCCGCCGCTTTATCGAGCGCCGCCCGGCACCGCTCCTCTTCGCCGCACATGCCCGTGGCGATATACTCTTTCTCCGGGTAATCTTTGCGGATGAGGGAGATATACCTGCTGTAACCGGCGATCACCTCGCACGACCGCAGCGCTTCCGCCGCCCGGAGAGTCATATCCTCTCCGCCTCCGCCGCCAAGCCCGACGACGGTCAATTTTCCTGCCATGCCGTTTCCTCCTTAAAACACACCGTATAGGGCGATGCCGATGCGGCAACGGTCACGCCGCCGCCCGCCTGTTTTTTAATCAGTAGCTTCCCGCCGAAAGCCGCCGCCGCGCGTTCGCAGACGTTGTCCACTCCGACCGTGCCGCGCACGAATTCGGAAGCGGCGAATAGCCCCGACACGGCGGAGAGCTCCTCCGCCGTAAAAAAGTGAATCGGCCAGCCCATCTGCTTCGCAAACGCCAGCAGGCCGGCTTCGTCGCTCTTGATATCAATCGTCGCCAGCCGGCAGACCGCCTTCGGCGAAATATACCCACGTTCCAGCGCGCCGAGCACCGCCGCCCGGATCTCGTCCTCCAAGATCCCGCGCCGGCATCCCACCCCGACGGTGACGATTTTGGGAATCAGCCGGAGCGTCTCCGCAAATGGAGAGGCTTCTTCATCCAGTGTGACGCAGAAACCGAGTGCCGGGCGGAACCGTTCTTCCCGCACCGGGCAAGACCGCTCTTCTCCGGATCTCCGGGCGGAAAGTTCGTCTTTCGCCGCACCCGGGCCCGCCGTGTTTTGAGCGGAAAGCTTTTTCGCTTCGCCCGGTTTCGGCGCGCTGCGCTCCGCCGGTTTTTCTCCCGCGGCAGCACACCCCTCGACGCCTTCCGGCAGGGGCCCTTCGGCCGGGAAGTCGGAACAAAAGCCGACTGTTTCTCCCCGCAGCAGCGCCGCAGAAATATGCTTCGCCGCCTCCCGCCCAAAGAGGATGAGACCCTGTTCCGCCGCCCAGGCATCCACCGCAAAGAGGCCGTTCACATCGGTGGCTGTGGAGACCGCCGCTTCGCCGCCGGTCACTTCGGCGATTTTGCGGGCAAGCGCGTTCGCGCCGCCCACATGCCCGGAGAGCAGCGGGATCACGAACCGGCCCATTTCATCCACGGATACCACGGCCGGATCGGTAAATTTATCTTTTACATAAGGGGCAACCGCCCGCACCGCGATTCCGGCCGCGCCGACGAATACAAGCGCGCCGCCATCGGCGAACCGCTCCTTCGTCCACGAATGGAGGTCGCGAAGGGGCCGTGCGTCTGTGCCGAGCTTCTCCGGCGCCCAGACGGACGAGCCGGGGAACGCCGCGGCGATTTTCGCGGCAAGCTCGCAGCCCCGCGCGGTAAATGCGGCGAGCGAGAGCGTCATTCCGTCTCCGCCTTCCGGAAGCCGTGCGAAAACGCCGGGTCGTAGAGCTTCGAGCGGTCGTAGGCCCCGTGCAGGAAGCCGCCCACCGTGATGAGCGCCGTGTGGGTGACACCGTTTTCCTTCGCGGTCTCGGCGAGCGTCCCCACCGTGCAGCGGAAGACGCGCTCCTCCGGCCACGTCGCCTTATAAACGATCGCGGCGGGCGTATCCGGGGAATATCCGCCGGCGTTCAAATCTGCCGCAACCTGTTCGAGCATGCCGGCGGAGAGAAAGATCACCATCGTGGCCCCGTGGGAGGCGAGCATGCGGAGCTTTTCGCCCTCCGGCATCGGCGTCCGGCCCTCCATCCGGGTCAGAATCACCGATTGGGAGACTCCCGGCAGCGTATATTCCGCCCGGAGCGCCGCCGCCGCCCCACAGAACGAGGAGACGCCGGGGCAGACCTCATAGGCGATGCCGAGCTCGTCGAGCTTGTCCATCTGCTCGCGAATCGCGCCGTATACGCAGGGGTCACCCGTATGCAGCCGCACGGTGGTCTCGCCCGCCGCCTCGGCCTTTTGCATCTCGGCGATCACCGCCTCCAAGGTCATGGAGGCGGAGTCGTAAATCCGGCAGCCGGCCTTGCAGACCTCCAGCAGCGCCGGGTTGACGAGCGAACCCGCGTAGATGACGGTATCCGCCTCCCGCAGAAGCCGCTCTCCCCGCACCGTAATCAGATCGGCCGCGCCCGGGCCGGCCCCCACAAAATGAATCATTCCGTCTCCTCCTTTATCATCAGATGCCGCCGCAAGAGGGCATCTGCTTCTTTCGTTTTTCCGAGAAAGCCGTGCTTTTCCGTGAACATGAGCGCCCCGATTTCGAGATCCGGGCCCGCCCGGCGCCGGAGGTGTTCCTCCATTTTCTCCATCACAGCAGTCATGACAGGCTCCCGCAGACCGGCTTTTTCCAAAATGGAGATCGCCTCGTCCACGGCGACGCACGCCATGATGCCGGCGACGGTCTCTTTTGACGCGCCGCACAGGGCCGCGTGGGCCGAGAGCGTCTCCATCCGGCAGTCCGCGTACCGCGAATGCGTATTCATGACGCCGGAGGCCACCTTGACGAGCTTCCCGGCGTGGCCGATCAGCAGCACGGACCGGAATCCCTCGAGCGCCGCGAAGTCGATCGCCTCTCCGATATGGTTGGAGCATTCCGCCGCATGCGTCTTATTCAGTGAAATACTTTCGGTATAATCGGCTCCGATATTTCCGGGTGTGAGGATCAAATTCTTTAGACCTCCGGCTGCTTTCACCCGGATTTCCGCGCGGATCGTATCCACGATGGCCTCTTCGCTCATCGGGCGCACGATGCCGCTGGTGCCCAGAACAGAGATGCCGCCCGTCACGCCCAAAACCGAATTATAGGTCTGTTGGGCACGGGCCGCTCCCTCCGGCGCAAAGACTGTCACGCGGAAGCCGCCTTCATATCCATAACGGACGGCGGCGGCCTGAAGCTGCTCCCCGATCATCCGCCGGGGCGTGCTGTTGATTGCCGCCTCGCCCACCGGCTGGTCGAGTCCGGGCTTCGTCACGCGGCCGATGCCCTCTCCTCCGAGGATTTGTACCCCCGGCTCTTCCTGTAGAGCGACTTCACAGAAAATCATCATGCTGTCTGTGGCGTCGATATCGTCCCCGCCGTCCTTGCGAACCGCACACCACGCGGCATCCGCCGAAGCGCCGGTCTCCTCGATCTCCGCATGCACGGCGATTCCGGCCGGGGTTTCGATGACGACCGCTTCCGGCCATTCCTTCGAGAATAAAAATTCGGCGGCGGCTCTTGCTGCAGCGGCTGCGCAGGTGCCCGTCGTGTAGCCGCAGCGCATCCTGCGCCGGCCTACATCCATATAGTTTTCCAGCACGCCTATTCCTTCCCCGCCTTTTCCTGCTTTTCTTTCACAATCATCAGTGTGAAATAGCCCGCGTCATCCGGAATGCTCTCCGCACCCCGGCAGAGCCTTTCGCCCTCCATGCCGCAGTTGACGGCCGCGAAGACCTCGTGTTCTTTATCTTCCGCGAGCCGCCGCCGGATCTCCGGCAAAGCCGAGGCCGGTTTCATCAAAACTTTTGTGCCCGGCAGCCGGAGCAGGGATTCGTCGGGATAGGATGCCGGGAAGATATGCAGTTCCTCGCTGTTTTCCGCAAGCCCGATGCCGAGCTTCGCCGCCGCCGCGCAGAAGGAGGGCACGCCGCTCACGATCTCCACCGGGTAGCCATCCGCCTCCACGAGACGGTGGAGATAGAGATACGTCGCGTAGACGGTCGGATCCCCGAGCGTCAGGAACGCCGCGTTCTTCCCCTGATCGAGAAGAGCCTCAATCTCCTTTGCGGCCGAGCGGTAATATGCCTCCAGCGCCTTTCGGTCCTTTGTCATGGGCCAGTCCAGCTCCAAAACAGGCTTTCCGGCAAGCTCCGGGATGGCTTTTGTGGCGATCCGGTAGGCCGCCGATTCGGTTTTGGGCTTTGCGGGCACCACGACGATCTCCGCCTCCCGGATGCGCCGCGCCGCTTTGAGCGTCATCAACTCCGGGTCTCCCGGGCCGACGCCGACGCCATAAAGTGTTCCCCTCATGTTTTCCCCTATCTCCGGGTATAAAAAAAGCCCGGTCGCGAGACCGGGTAACCCTTTCACAGGCGCGTTCCGGTCTTGGCGGAATCGCGGCGATGCTCCCATGTATCTGACTGGGCAGTCCATAATGGGCTGCCGCACAGTGACCGACTCGTGGGTTCTATCCCTTTCCATGTTCCGCGTTTGACGGCGGATGGAGCATCGTGCCATATTAATTTTGTCGCAATTATTATAACCGCTTTCCCCCGTGTTGGCAAGTGGATTCTTATTCTATCCCCTCAAAGAATCGTCGGCCTCATGAGCATGCAGTTTTGTTCTTTGCCCCGGCGGGAAGAAACCCGAGCGGGGGAAAAAGCGGAGAAGCGGGCCATGCGGATTTCTATCCTGCGGCATCGGCAGAAAAGTACCCGCCTGATCCGGAGGCTTTCCGGGAGGGGATATCCGCCGCCCGCGTATGCACCCCAGCCGGGTACGATAGGGCCATATTTTGTCACCCTGCGGCCCGGGAAGCCGTATTTTGAGGAAACACGAATGGATTGGATCGTCATTTTGTTGTACCGCAATTTTTTTTTTATCCGTTTCATAAACATTGCGCCTTATGATTAACCATGTTATACTAAAAACAATATTAAAAAACGAAAATATTCGTGATTATTTATAATATCTTTTATTATAAAAAAATGAAAAGAGAATGCATTATGTTAAAAACAATTTTCACCTTGATTTTGTTAATATCCTTGCTCGTTATGGAAGGATGCGGCAATCAACAAGATGCCTCATTCACTTCCTCCGAAGCATCCAGCGACGTGTCTTCCCGTCTCTCCGGTTCTTCGGAAATATCGAATGCGTCCGCCGCCGATCCGGCATTCGATGAAAGCGCCTCAGACCTTTCCGCTTCTGAGGGTTTCACTTTACGGAGCGTCGTCCCTTTTACGGCGGATGAGGTCGGTACGATTGAAGTGCAGCATCGAAGCTATGACGAAGTGAAAGCCGC
>CAZLMO010000076.1:0-9271 GCA_964560915.1 uncultured Oscillospiraceae bacterium | reverse complement strand
CACCAAAACCCGGAAAAGAAAAAAAGATTGGCATGTTCCATACGAATGATGTATAATATATCCTGTATAAGTGGACAAAATTAACGATTGGAGGATTTCCCATGCCGAGACCAATCCGAATTTTCACGGACAGCACCGCCGATTTATCTCCGGAACTGATTGAAAAATACGGTCTTACCGTGTTGCCTCTTTATATTACTCTGGGTGATCGGACTTATCGGGATATGGTGGAGATCACCGCATCGGATATCTTCAGACATTATGGGGAATATAAAGAGCTGCCGAAAACTTCCGCCGTGAGTGTACAGGATTATGTGGAAGCCTTTTCCGCCGCCGTGGCGCAAGGTTTTGACGTCATCCATTTCACGATCAGCTCGGAATTCTCCGCCTGCTATCAGAACGCCTGTATTGCCGCGGCAGAAGTCGGGAACGTATGGGTCGTGGATTCCCGGAATCTTTCCACCGGGATCGGCCAGCTTGTTCTGATGGCCGCCGAGCTTGCCGTAAGAGGCCACAGCGCACCGCTGATCGCCGATTATGTTTCCAGATCAGTGAATCGGGTGGATACCAGCTTCGTGCTCAGCAGCCTGGAATTTTTGCATAAGGGTGGGCGCTGCAGCGGAGTTGCGGCGCTGGGAGCAAACCTCCTGCAGCTCAAGCCCTGTATTGAGGTCGTGGACGGGAAAATGACCGTCGGGAAGAAATACCGCGGCAACTTTGAAAAATGCTGCGAGGAATACATAGCCGACCGCCTCGGGAACCGTGACGACATAGACACTCACCGCATTTTCTTCACCTGGACCGCCGTGGACCCGAAGCTGCTCCATTCTTTAGAGAAAAAAATCCGCGCCTGTCAACCTTTTAAAGAAGTACTTATCACCGAGGCCGGGAGCACCATTTCCGGCCACTGCGGACCGTGCTGTTTGGGCATCCTGTACCTGCATAAGAGAAAAGACATAAAAAAATAAAATGTGCAGGATGTGAAATGCAATGAAAAGTCTGCAGAAACTGTTTCGCATCGGGAACGGACCTTCCAGCTCCCATACGATGGGCCCGGGCAGGGCCGCCGACATGTTTCGGGAGGCTTATCCGGATGCGGACGGTTTTCGGGCGATCCTTTACGGTTCGCTTGCCAAAACCGGAAAAGGGCATATGACAGACGCGGTTTTGCGCCAGAATTTTGCTCCAGTTCCGTCGGAAATCGTGTTCGATATGGACACGCCTGAGGAGGATCTGCCGCACCCCTGTACGATGGATCTGATTGCTTACCGGGGCGGCTCGCAGATCGGCAGTTGGCGCGTCATGAGCGTCGGCGGCGGCGCGATCCGGGTGCTCGGCTCCGACTACCGCGGGGCGCCGGAGGTCTACACGGAAAACAGCTTTGCCGAAATTTCCGCTTTTTGCCGGGAACGGGGCATCCGAATCTGGCAGTATGTGCAGGAAAAGGAAGGCCCGCAGATTTGGCTTTTCCTCGACGAAATCTGGTCGGTCATGAAGGATTCGATCCGGAAAGGGCTTTCGGAAGAGGGCGTTCTGCCCGGCGGCCTGGAGGTCAAACGTAAGGCAGCCTATCTGTATAATCAGTACCACATGGACGAGAGCGCCGAGACAAAGGAAAACCGCATCGTCTGTTCCTATGCGTTCGCCGTCAGCGAGCACAGCGCCGGAAACGGAGTTGTCGTCACCGCACCCACCTGCGGTGCATCCGGCGTCGTGCCGGCCGTCCTTTATTATACGCAGCAGAAGCGCGGCTCCACCGATACGGAGGTGCTGCATGCGCTCGCGACCGCCGGCATCATCGGCAACCTGATAAAAACCAACGCCTCGATCTCCGGAGCCGAATGCGGCTGCCAGGCGGAAATCGGCAGTGCATGCTCCATGGCTTCCGCCGCGCTGGCGGAACTTTACGGCATGCGTCTCGAGCAGATCGAATATGCCGCAGAGGTGGCGATGGAGCACATGCTCGGCCTCACCTGCGACCCGATCGGCGGCCTCGTGCAGATCCCCTGCATCGAGCGCAACGCCGTCGCCGCCATGCGCGCGATGAACGCCCTTTCCCTCGCCAATTTCCTAACCGATACGCGGAAAATTTCCTTCGACATGGTCGTCAGGACCATGTATGAGACCGGACGAGACATCCCCGGCCACTACCGAGAGACTTCGGAGGGCGGCCTTGCAAAAAGCTACTTTGATAAAGGCGTAATTTCTTGATTTCATAGGAACGACGCCTTTTTGCCGACAGAAAGGCGTCGTTTTTCTTACCGTGTTTTCGGGAATAACGGCGTCGGAAAAGTTTTCGGCGGCACGAAACGTTTTTTTTCGTTTGGCCGGATGCGGCGGCAGCCTGTTTTATAATTTGACGGGAAGATGAAAAACAGAAGGGGTCGGAGGCGCCACAGCAGGCTTGCCGGGGGAGACTGCGCAGCGAGGAAGTCGATATCCCTGCATTTTGACGGCCCGGAACCCGATTTTCAGGTGAATTTTATTGGAAATGAAAAAAACAGTTGATATCCCTCGGAAATATTAGTAGAATAAAGAGAAGGACATCCGTCCAGTGCGGCGGAATTGCGGAGGTGAGAGAAATTGAGTTTCCTTGATACCATAAAAGCGGCCGGGATCGTCGGTGAAGGCGGGGCCGGTTTTCCGACGCATGTTAAACTGAATACGAATAAGGCCGAGTATTTTATCGTCAACGCCGCCGAATGCGAGCCGCTGATCGAAACCGACAAATTTCTGATGCGTACCCGCGCGGACGATTTGGTTCGCGGGGTGGAGCTGATCGCAAAGGAACTTGGCGCCACAAAAAAATACATAGCCCTGAAAGCTGCATATAAACGGGAGATCGCCCTCTTGGAGACCGCGATTACCCGCGCGGGCAGCGATATCCGGCTCCACAAGATGAACTACTTTTATCCGGCCGGCGACGAGCAGGTTATTGTCTGCCAGATCACCGGAAAATCCGTTCCGGAGCGAGGCATCCCAATCGCCTGCGGCGCCGTGGTCGACAACGTCGGCACCGTTTTGCGCGTTCTTGACGCGGTGGAGCAGGGAAGAGCCGTGTTCGACAAATATCTTTCCGTTGTCGGTGAAGTGGAAAAGACCGTCATGCTTCATGTTCCGGTCGGAACTTCCGTGCGGGAATGTGTGGGGGCGGCCCATCCGACGATCAAGGAGTACGGCGTTATCATGGGCGGCCCAATGATGGGCAAGACCTATACCAACGACGCGGAGATCGACAAGCTGGTTATCACCAAGACCGACGGCAACATCATTGTTTTGCCGAAGGATCATTACCTCTTCCGCCGCGCGGCGCTGCAGCCCCTCTCCATGAAAAATCAGACGCGGAGCACCTGCATCCAGTGCAAGATGTGCACGGATATGTGCCCACGTTTCCAGACCGGTCACAACATGCGCCCGAACGTCGTCATGCGCAACCTCTGGCGTATCGACGGCAACATGAGCGACGAGGAATTCATCCGGGCTTTCGGCGATGCGGCCAACTGCTCCGAATGCGGCATCTGCGAGATGTTCGCCTGCCCGATGCTGCTTTCCCCGAGAAAAGCAAACATCTATGTAAAAGCGCTGCTCCGGGAACGCGGCATCGACGTCCCGAAGCTGCAGAACCCGGTTCCGAGGGAGAGCATGGAGCTCAGAGAAGTCCCGACTGACCGCCTTGTTGGGAGACTCGTGCTCGGAAAATATTACGGCCGTCACCTGACAAGCGACGACGCGGCCGAGCTTGAACCGGAAAAGGTCTCCATTCCGCTCAGGATGCATATCGGCGCACCGGCAACCGCCTGTGTCGCCGTGGGGGATAAAGTCGAGGCCGGCGCCCTGATCGCGCAGATCGACGACGGCAAACTCGGTGCCAATATTCATGCGAGTGTCGGCGGCACCGTGGAATCGGTTTCCGACAGAATTGTGATTAGGAGGGATCAATAATGGCTCAGACGCTTGGAATGCTTGAATTCAACAGCATTGCGAAGGGCATCGAGTCCTGCGATGTCATGCTCAAAGCGGCGAGGGTGGATCTGATCCGTACCTCCACCGTCTGCCCCGGAAAATATATCACGATCATCTTTGGAGATACCGGCGCGGTTAAGGCCTCCATCCTTGCGGGCCAGCTCAACGGCGGCGACAGCGTTGTGGATGTCATGCAGATCCAGAACGTGCATCCGCAGCTGATTCCGGCGATTTCCGGAACCGCCCAGCCGATCAAAGGGGATGCAGTCGGGGTCATGGAGTTTTATTCCGTCTCCTCCGCGATCAAGGCTGCCGATGTAGCCGCCAAAAACGCGCAGATCAGCCTGATTGACATCGTCACCGGTTTTGCGATCGGCGGCAAGGGGTATGTCACGCTGACCGGCGACGTCGGCGCGGTGCGTGCGGCGGTCGCGGCCGGCTGTGAAGAGGCGGGGAAGAGCGGTCTCCTTGTCGGGAGCACCGTCATCCCGAAATATGCCCAGCAGCTCTACGATTCGCTGCTGTAACGCAAAGAAATATAAGAAAAGCCGGACCTGCGCCGGTTTTGTTCGGAACCTTTTTGCACATGCAGAGCAGCCGCCGGATTTGGCGGCTGTTTTTTTATAGTCTTATGACGCGCGGCCTTTTTTCCTTTTTGCTTCGTAAAAGAGTGAAACCTCTCTATCTTTGCTCAGTAAAAAAGAGAAACCTCTCTTTCTTTGCTCAGTAAAAGAGAGGAAACAGATCCCCAAATTATTTATAATAGCCTCGGGAGGTGAAACAGGTGGAATGGATTGTCGGGCTGAACAGGGCGATGGATTACGTGGAAGAGCACCTGGACGGCGAAATTGAAGTGAGGACGGCGGCAAGGCTGGCTGCATGCTCCGAGTTTCATTTTCAGCGGATGTTTGCCTATATTACAGGCATCACGCTGACGGAATATATCCGTCGGCGGCGCATGACCGCGGCCGCGTTTGAAATAGCGAACAACGGTACCAAAATCATCGATTTGGCGCTAAAATACGGCTATGATTCGCCCACGGCATTCAACCGCGCATTTCAGAGCGTCCACGGGGTATCGCCCTCCAGGGCCAAGCTGGAGGGGATCCGCCTGACCGCGTTCCCCCGGATCACCTTTACTGTATCGGTAAAAGGAGAAGAGGCTATGAATTACAAAATCGTGAAGAAGGATGCATTTCGTATCGTGGGGTATGCGATCAGAGAGCCGATGACGATGGAGGAATGCTTCGAGAGGATCCCGAAGTTCTGGCAGAGCGTTGCGGCATCCGGCGGCATCGGCAAACTGTGTGCGCTGATGCAGGGCGGGGAGCCGAACGGCATCCTCGGGGTATCCGCCTGCGAAGGCGGAGAATTTTCCGGCTACTATATCGCGGTGGCATCCGATCTGCCCGTGCCGGAGGGGATGGAGGAATATCTCGTTCCGGCGACCACCTATGCGGTATTTGAATGTATCGGAGCAATGCCGGATGCGATCCAGAAACTGCAGCAGCGCATCGTTGCCGAATGGCTGCCGACGTCGGGATACGAATATGCGCCCGCGCCCGACATCGAGGTCTATCCGGAGGGGGATCAGCAGTCGGATACCTATTACAGCGAGGCTTGGCTGCCGATCATAAAAAAGTGAGCAAGATGTTTTCAATGTCTCATCTTGGATAAAATCCCGGATTGGCCTGCGCATGCTTCCGCGGCCCGCGGGGGAACTGTGACAGGAAAAGCATGTAAAATGATTTTGCGGCCTGCGCATGCTTCCGCAATCCGTAAAGGGACCATGACAGGCCCATAAAAAAGATGCTGCCTTATCGGCGGCATTTTTTATGGGTTTTTTCTTTAGAAAGGAAATGCCATATAGGGATATCCTGATAACAAAATGTAATGCTTTTTTTAAAATATACAGGGCGCATAAAAATATTTTCACAATTTAAAGTTTTTATGCTTTAAAGCATCTTTTCAAACGGCTTTCTTTGTAGTATGATAGGAACAAGTTTTTTTGAGAGGGTGTCGTTTTATGCCGATTACCGAGATACTGGCGAGGAATTCGGAACTTTACGGCGGCGAAGTCTGCCTGACGGAGATCAATCCGGAGGTAGCGGAATCTCACGCCGTAACCTGGAAGGAATATGATCTGGTACAGACCGATCCATCCAAGCATTCCCGCCGGGAGATGACTTGGAAGGAATTTGACGACCGCGCCAACCGCTTTGCCAACCTGCTCCTGAGCCGCGGTATCGGCAAGGGCAATAAGGTCGCCGTTTTGCTGATGAATTGCCTTGAATGGCTGCCGATCTATTTCGGAATCCTGCGCACCGGGGCGCTGGCCGTTCCAATGAACTACCGCTTCTCCGCCGATGAGATCAAATACTGCCTCGACCTTTCCGAGGCGGATACGCTGGTTTTTGGCCCGGAATTCATCGGCCGCATCGAGGCGATCTACGAGACGATCCCCCGTGTCGGGCAAAAATTCTATGTCGGCGAAAACTGCCCAACCTTTGCGGAGAGCTACGATCATCTCGAGAAGTTTTTCAGCTCCCGGAACCCGCAGATCCCGCTCTCGGATGACGACGAGGCCGCAATCTATTTTTCCAGCGGAACCACCGGGTTTCCGAAAGCGATCCTCCATGCCCACCGGGCGCTCATGTTTTCCTGTGAAGTGGAACAAGCCCATCATGGGCAAACGCGCGGGGACTGCTTCCTCTGCATCCCGCCGCTCTATCATACCGGCGCCAAGATGCACTGGTTTGGCAGCCTGCTCAGCGGAAGCCGCGCGGTGCTGCTCCGGGGCGTCAAGCCGGAGTGGATCCTGAAGGCGGTCTCCGAGGAGCAGTGTACGATCGTCTGGCTGCTGGTTCCGTGGGCGCAGGATATCCTCGACGCCATCGATCGCGGCGACGTCAATCTCAAGGAATATCAGCTCGACCAGTGGCGGCTCATGCACATCGGCGCCCAGCCGGTTCCGCCTTCCCTGATTACGAGGTGGAAAACCGTCTTCCCGAATCATGAATACGACACCAACTACGGATTATCGGAATCCATCGGCCCGGGTGCCGTGCATCTGGGCGTGGAGAATATCCATAAGGTCGGCGCGATCGGCAAGGCCGGGTTCGGCTGGCAGACGAAGATCGTCGGCGAAGACGGTCAGCCGGTTGAACAGGGCAAGGTCGGCGAGCTCTGCCTCAAGGGGCCCGGCGTCATGCTCTGCTATTACCGGGATCCGAAGGCCACCGCCGAAGTCCTAAAGGATGGCTGGCTCTGTTCCGGCGACATGGCTCGTATGGATGAAGACGGCTTCATCTATCTGGTCGACCGGAAAAAGGACGTCATCATCACCGGCGGCGAGAACCTGTACCCGGTGCAGATCGAGGATTTTCTCCGTCGGAATGATAAAATCAGCGACGTGGCGGTTATCGGCCTGCCGGATAAGCGCCTCGGCGAGATCGCGGCGGCCGTCATTCAGATCAAACCCGGCATGGTGTGTAGCGAGGAGGAGATCGAGCAGTTCTGCACGGGTCTTCCGCGGTATAAGCGTCCGAGAAAAATCATCTTTGCTGATGTGCCGCGCAACCCCACCGGCAAGATCGAAAAACCGAAGCTTCGCCGGATCTACTGCGGCGAATCCGTCGTTGCCCAACAGGTGAAAGGTTAAGCCATCCCTTGACGCATTTTTTGGTAAGGACTTAAAAAGACATAAAGAAGCGGGGCAGGTTGCCGAACCTGCCCCGCTTCTTTATGCGGGATGGGATACTTATGTTTTAAAAAAACGTTTTCAGCGGATATTCCGCGCTCCGGGCTTTGCATCCCCCGCAAAAAATCCTCAGTATTTTGCCGCAACAATCTGGCAGTCGTCACAGCGAGAGGCTGGAATGGAGACCTCCAATAGGCTGTGGGCCACCTGCACCTCGCCCCTCTGGGGATTGGCAAGCATGGCGGCGCTGTGCGTGCACTTGCTCCAGATGAGCGAGCTTCCGTTCGCCTGAAGGAAACCCTCCTCCATCTCTTTGCCGCAATTCGGACATTTCATATCGGAATCACTCCTTCTTTTCGTCGGTTTGTTTTTGCAAAGCATGGTACTGCTTCAGATAGAGAAAGCCAAGAAAAACGTCAACGGCCGCGGCGGCATAGTAAATCGGAAATCCCCCGATGGCACCGGCGGCGGCAAACATCACGCCGGCCGAGAACCAAATAATCGCCGTTGCGAGCTTGACGCGCCGAGCCTTCATTGCTCGGCTTTTTCCGGGCGATGCCGGAAAGTTTGCCGAAACGGTATCCGGATTCAAAGGCTTTGCTTTCAAAAAGATTCTCCTTCGTCATGGAAACGGAAGCAGCGAAGAAAGGCATCCGTTTTTATCTCACGGAATTATTCTTTTTCCCTGTCCGAAGCTTCCTGCTGTTCCGTCTTCTTACGGGCCTTTTCGGTTTCGTACTCGTCGCGCTCCCTGCAAATTTTCGCCATCATTTCCTTGATTGCCTCTTTGCGGGCCTCGTCGGTTACTTCGCCTTGATTTCCTTTTTCCTCATTGATTCGGCGGGCATTGTTTTCGCTGAACATCATACCGGCGACGCCCGTGCCGCTGGAGAGCGCGGTCAGGATTGCGCTGCCCTCGTTTTTGCCGACGTCCGTAAATGCGGATTCAAATCCGATCTCGTCGCGTGAAACCGCCGGCGTGTAAATATGCGGAGATACGGCGGCATCTTCGGTTACGGCTTTTTTCGTGACCATTTGCAGAAGCAGATAGCGGACGGTCTCGGTGCGGGCCGGACTGACCAGATTGCCAAGCGCACACTTGGTCAGATCGTGCAGCGTCATCGGGCCACTTTCCAAAAGGATCTCCATCAGCTCTCTCTGTGCTCCGGAAAGTTTAATCATGGCAATTCCTCCATAATATAATTATAATTATTATAATTTAAATATATAGTCCGCCGGTTACATTGAGAATCTCACCGGTGATGAAGCTGGATTCCGGGCTCCCCAGGAAGAAAACCGCCTCGGCGATCTCTTCCGGCCGGCCCATCCTGCCAAGGGGCGTCTCCTCAAAAAGCGCCTGCCTGTCCGCCTCGGAGAGCCAGGCATTCATGTCGGTCTCGACGGCGCCGGGCGCCACGCAGTTGACCCGGATGCCGGAGGGACCCCACTCCTTCGCCAGCGCCTTGGTGTAGCCGATGACGGCCGCCTTCGCGGCGGAGTAATGGCTCTCGCAGCTTCCGCCGCAGAGGCCCCAGACGGAGGAGACGTTCACGATGGCGCCGCTCTGTTCCCGCAGCATCGCAGGCAGCGCCCGCTCGCAGCAGTGGT
>CAZLMO010000075.1:0-9315 GCA_964560915.1 uncultured Oscillospiraceae bacterium | reverse complement strand
TCCTCCTTGATAATGATGTCTGGAATCCATTCCTTTTTATTTATACAACCCGGTCCGTACGCTACCGGATCGCATAATTCAAAAATCACTATATATATCGGGCGGCATATTTAAAAATTTAGTCGAAAAATGTATGTGAATTAAAAAAGCTGCCGTTTGACGGCAGCTTTTTTAGTTTATTAAACATTATTTTGAATGGCTACCTTGATTTTACAGTGACCCCAGAAGAAACCTCCGTCTCTGCACGACCGCAGGAGGATCCGGCGGATTCAAGGTTTGCCTCCATGGTCTCTTTGAGCTCCCTGCGGACAATGATCACGTCCTCCGGCGCTTTTATCCCCACCTTGATCTTATCGTTCTGAAAATCAAAAATCGTAACCTCAATGTTTTCCCCGATATAAAAGGATTCCCCGGGTTTCCTGCTCAGAATCAGCATGGGCATTCCCCGCCCTTCTCTTCCTCGAAAAGCCGGTACCGGATGGGGTAATCGCCCTCCTCGAGAATGATCTGCGCCCCAAGGCGCTTGGCAAAGTTGACCAGAATGGGACTCTTGAGGTTTACCGTCGTCTGCGTATAATCCTGTGGAACTACGGCGATTACGAAAAGGCCGAAAGGTTCCTCTTTCTGAAGCTGCATCTCCCCGAGGTACCGCTCCGGGATCTCGGGCCGGTATTCGTGCAGGATACCGGCCGGCTCAAATAGGATAAAGCGCGGATCCCTGCCCTTTACCGACTGCAGCCACAGCTGTGGCCGTCCTTCCTCTTTCAGGATCACATATTCTGTGACATCCTCAAAGGCGAACAGGCCCTTCGGAAAATGCAGCACGCTTTCTTCCTCAATTTTGAGAGTGCCAAAGTCCTTCGTTTCTATTTCGATGCTCAAATTCTGTGATCTTCCTCCATCGTAGCGGTTGAGTAGCTCACCTGATAGGGAATATAGGTCCCCTCCGGGCGATGCACGGTCCAATCCACATCAAGTTTATCCGGCATATAGCTGATCTCGACGGTGCCGCCCGTCCAGCTCATCTTCGGGGAATCCGGGATAAAGGTGAGCATGGTTTCGATGCTCTTCTGTGTGCGCATCAGCGCAATCTGACTTGCCGCATTTTTATTATTAGGCTGCAAAAACAGTTTGGCCTCATCCGCGCAGCGCTGCATACCGCTTAATACGGCCCGTTTGCCCCGCGCAACAAGTTCCTCTGCCAGTGTTTCGGTGGATTTAAGCCCAATGGAATCATGAAAATCTTCGTTATCCAGCCGAAGCTCTATCGGGTCGCTCTCAATTTCCAGCCCGCCGCGCTCCCTCGTTATGTCCAGCTCCGGGGGCTCGGAGCGAAGAATAAGATCCGCCTTTTGCGTCTCGATCTGTACATGGGTAAGGTATTCCGATATGCCGGCGATCCGCATAAAAACCTGCCGATCAGCTCATGTAATCCAGAAGCGAATTCTGGATCAGCTTGGTCCCCATGGCCAGTGCCGCCTCATAAGCATTTTGCTGAGTATTGTAATCTATGATGCCCTGTGCGCTGTCCAAAACTTCAAGTGATTTTTGTTTGGTTTTGGAGTTGAGTTCATAAGAATCAAACCGGTCGGAAAGGAATTCCATGTAGTTTGATTTCTGGCCTACGTCCGCGTATTCCACGATCATATCGTCGCTGTAGGATTCAAGCTTATCCATATAGCCGTCAAGATTCGACAGATCGTTATTGTCAAACATATCGGCGATATCGCCAAGGAGGTTATATATATTGTTTGGGATACCGTCATCATCGGTTCCCGTTCCAAAAATTTCGCTGCCGGGATTGGAAATATCAAGCGCCGTGCCTGCCAGCACATTGCCGGAAGCGTCGGTCTGCAAGCCGAGTCCTATATCGAAATAAACAGACTCGTCCGTAAAACCGGTGTTGCTGTTTACGTCGGTACCGTGATAAGACAGAACACCGTCGTCGAGGGAAAACGGCATCGTTTTCATATCGGAACCGCCGAAGACGTATTTATCCGAAGATTTGGAATTGGCTATATCCAGAATTTCCGCCTGGTAGCTTCTGAGCAGTTCCGCCGTGATATCCTGATCGGTATCGCTATAGGAATCGCTGCGGGTCTGCGTGATATTTTCTATTGCGCTTGTAACCACGCTGTTGATTTCGGATACGGCCGTTTCAAGATCGGCGAGCGTGTCGTTGACCTCTTCCACATTGTTTTTATAAAGGGAGATTCTCGACAGATTTTGCCTTACCTTAAGAGCCTTCATCGCGGTAGACGGGTCTTCGGAGCCCTTCAGATAATTGCGGCCGCTGGTCACCTTTTCGTTGCAGTCGTTCGCCGACTGCAAGCTTTTATTAAGGTTCGTCATATAAGTGTTATTCATCATTCTGTCGGTGATGCGCATGTCTCTTCCTCCTGTCTCCCTTAAAACGAAGCGGTCTCCGCCGCTTTTCTCAGCGTCCCACCACGCCCATGCCGTTGATCAGCGTATCCAGATTTTCATCGAGCACGGTCATCAGCCTTGCCGCAGCCTGATACGCATGTTGAAATTTGGTCAGATTTATGGTTTCGTCATTCAGCGATACGCCCATTACGGATTCGCGCTGATTGGCGACTGCGTCCAGAATGTTTTGATTCATATCCGCCATGTCGCCGGTGTATTCCACGTCGGTGTTTATATTATTGATCAGAGTACGCGAAAAGCCCTCAAATGTCCCCGCCACAACCGGATATAAAGATGTATCCACATCGTTATCCATGGCATTTATCATTTTTATAATGTTATCATTCGTATCTTGATCGGCCACGACCAGAAAAGAGGCATCATCGTACCAATCGTCGGATATGCTTATTTCGGCCGCCGTGCTTCCCTCAAAAAGGTTCGCCGGGCTTGCCTCATCCAGCGTGTTGATTTTGTTGAAGGTTCCCGCAAATGCCTCCGCGAAAGCATCGAGCGAGCGCTCATAATACACGAGCCCTCTGTAGGTGTTTTCCCCATCCTCCGCCAGTTGGCCGGCTCCGTTAAGAATATCCAGGTAGCCCTTTAGGGTTCCTGACGTTGGGGAATAGCTCTCCACCGCGCCAAGGGAATCGGTACGCTGTATGATTGCCTTATCGTCGGCCTCCGCTACGGAAAAGGTCGAATCGAGTACGTTCTCGCCTTCGGACAGAACCGAGACGGTTCCGTCGTCGTTCGCCTCCACGGTGATGGAAATATATCCCGAAAGTGTATCCAGATAAGAATTCCGAAGATCCAGCAACTCATTGGAAACCGAGCCCCGAACCGTTTGATCCTTGATAAGGCTGTTTACACTGTTGATTTTATCAATATTGGTATTGATACTTTTAACGTCAATCCCAAGGCTTGTCATCTGATCCTCGCGAATCTGGGAAAATTGGGATGCATACTGATTGAGCACCTGAACCACTTTTTCCGCTGAAGAACGTACGCTGCTTTCATACTCCACATTTCCGACATTGTTTGAAAGCTGCTCAAGCGAGTCATAAAACCCGTTGAGCATCGCGTGCAGCCCGTCGGTTTCACTCTCATCCAGCACAGTTTCGACGTCATTCAGTGCCGAAAGGTTGGTGCTCCACATGCTGTTATTGGAGTTTGCCTTGCGCACACGGGTATCCAAAAAAGAATCCCTTATCTGCGAGATTTTCTGCACGGTCACTCCCTGCCCCGCCTGATTCGTATGCTGAGCGATCGTATAGATGCCTGAGCCATAATTTACGGCGACCAGATCCGCCGACTGCCGTGTATAATCATCGGTATTGACGTTTGCGATATTCTGCCCGGTGACATCCAGTGCTACCTGATTTGCATTGATCGCGCTGCGGGCGATTTCAAGCCCGTAAAAAGTCGAAGTCATTGTATTCCTCTCAATCCCGCCCCCGCGCTGTTTGAATCCCGCCGTCTCCCTGATAGGTTGCCGGCCCGTCGGCGGCGCCCGCAAACGACATCAGCCGCCTGATAACCCCCAGGCGCGTCTGCAGAATCATCAGATTACGCCGGTTTATTTTCCGTAGCCTTGCAAGATCTTCCGACAGCTTTTGCGTCTCCGGAATCGGGGCCGCTCTCTGAAAATCTTTCTCGGCTTCGATTTCCCGTATATGGGAACCGGCCTGTTCCAGATACATCAGATCCGGCTGCAACAGCCGGATAGCCTCGTCAAGCTCCTCGATGCCGTCGCCCGTGAGCGCCTGTTTCATCCGGTCTTCCAGTTCAAGAAGCCGGTTCCCGGACTCGCCGACCGAAAGCAAAAGGGATCGAAGCTCTGTTTCACGTTCGTAATTCTGTTCCATGGCCCGTCAGATACCCCGACCCTTGTTGAGGATCGCCTCGGCGATATCCCGGCCTGATACGTTGTAATTTCCCGATTCAATATCTGCTTTCAGCTGACGCAGACGGTCCGCACCCGTGCCTTTTTCCACGTCGCTGATCACCTGCTCCCGGAAGGCCTGCAGGTCGTCGTAAGAGGCGGCTTTGTCGGAAATTTCGACTTTATCCTGTGCCGCGGGATTTTGACTGCCTATCTCCATGTGTTCCTCGTTTTCCGAAGCGGTCTTGCGGATAACCGATTCATAGATATTGTCAACTCCCGGATTGGGATTAATTTTCATTTTTTTCACCCCCCCAACATATTTCGTCATCCACTAAAAATATTTAATACATTCTTATGCTTTTTTCGCTCAGCCGCGCAGGGAATTTGACAGATTTTCCAATTCATCGGCCGCCTGGATCACCTTGGAACTGAATTGGAACCCCTTTTGGGCCTCCATCATCTTTGTCATCTCATAGATTATATCGACAGAAGACCGTTCAAGACAACCCTGCTGCACCGTAGATTCGTAATTTATTTCACTTTTTCCGGTCAGGTCTCCGGCCTGGAAGAGCCCGCCGCCGACATTCTGCAGCGCGTAAGGATTTGGGAAAGTTACCACGGCAAGCTGAACCGGGTCACCTTCCTGAGCGGTTTCCTGCGACGGTCCAGTAAGAACCAGATCCGACGGCAGCTCATCAAAAGTGACCTGTTTCATCGATTTGTCAAGAACATAATCCCCATCCGACGTGACGAGGCAATATTTGCTGCCCTCACAGCTGATCGCAAAATTTCCGGCCCGCGTATAATAGGTTTCGTCTCCGCTCTTCACACAGAAGTATCCGTCCCCCTGGATCGCCACATCGAGCGTACAATCAGTTTCATCCATGGCGCCCTGTATCAGGACGGGCATCGTGCCGCTCATCCTGACTCCACTGCCCGTTTGAGCCGAATCATCCGTCGCCGGCAAGCCTGCATACTTAAGGTCGGTAAAGGAAGCTTCCATGGCCTTATATCCCGTTGTCGAGGAATTGGCCATGTTGTTCGCAATCACATCAAGCCCGTCCTGATACCGGGCAGCGGCCGTCATCCCTGAAAAAAAAGCATTGATCATTCGGATTCCTCCCTATTTTTTATACTCTGCCGATCTCGTTGACGGTTTTTTCGAGGATTTCATCCGTCATCTGCACAATTTTGCTGCAGGATTGAAAAGAACGGGAACGGACCATCATTTCGGACATTTCGGTCACCATGTCGACGTTTGAGCTTTCCGTGCAGCCCTGCAGGATCTGCCCCGTGAAATCATTTTGCTCGGCACCGTCATCGAACGAGAACAGGCCTTCCCCCGCTTTGGTCACACCCACGGAATCCTTGGGACTGATGATCTTCAGGGTATCGCGGTACTCCCCGCCCATATAGATCCGCCCCGAAGTATCCACTTGGATATCGGCCGTCTCCATCCGGATCGTTCCCTTTTCCCCGAGAACCCGGTTGCCGGCCGCATCGGTGAGATAGCCCTCCTGATCCACCAGGAACTGCCCGTTCCGCGTAAGCATCGTTTCGCCGTCGGAGGTTTCCACCGCAAAAAAGCCGTCTCCGGCTATGGCAAGATCCAGCGGGTTCCCGGTCTCGCTGATGGCGCCTTGGGTAAAGGAGGTGGAGACCTGATCCGCGGCCACGCCGCTGCTCATCGACCCGATCTGCCTGTTCTCGAGGCCGATCTGATAAGTGAGCCGTTCACCGAAAGTGGTTGTCATCAGCCTGTCGCTTTTATACCCCGCCGTCGCGGAGTTGGCAATATTGTTGCCGATCAGATCAATTGCTCTGCCGCTGGTAAGCATTCCGCTTCCGGCCGTATAAAGACCTCTTATCATATGCCTTGCCCTCCCTCATTCTCTCAGATAGGATTGGAGCGTGCTTTTCATTTTTGAAAGCGCCTTGGTATGGAGTTGCGAAACTCTGGAAGGAGTTACGCCGAGAACCACCGCAATTTCTTTCAGCTTGAGCTGATTATAGTAATAAAGGGAAACGACCAGCCTTTCGTTCTCGTTGAGATCGTCGACCGATCTGGCGATAACTTCCTTCAGTTCCTCCTCCTCCAGCCCTTCCTCCGGCGTCTGAAAATGGGAAACCTGCTCCTCCATGGTGGGCAGCGTCTCTTGCAGGAGTTCCTCGTAGGAAAGCATGGAAAAACGCTGGGACTGTATCCGGAGGTCGTTAAGCTCTTCGACGCTGATTGACAGATGCTTTGCCAACTCGGCATCGGAGGGCGGGCTGCCCGTGATCGACTGCAGCCTTGCATAGACGTCTTCCATCTCCATGAATTTTTTACGGATGCTTCTCGAGACCCAGTCCTGTTTTCGGAAGTAATCAATGATGGCTCCCCTGACCCGGATGGAGGCGAAAGAATCGAACTGCACGCCCTTTTCCCAATCGTATCTGTCTACGGATTCGATCAGGGCCAGCACTCCCTGGTTGACGATGTCCTCCATATCCGCCTTATTCCGGAACATTCCGCTCATTCTCTTCGCGTTGATGGTGACGATGTATAAGTATTGTTCCACGATCTGATTCCGTACCGCTACGCTCTTTGTCTCTTTATATTCCTCCCACACCTTTTCATCGATTGTGACCGCTGTCTTTTCGTGCAAAATTCTCGCCTCAATTCGCTTTACAATGTCTCCGCCTAAATGGCGATGGCGCCTACCGCCATAACTTTGATGTCGGATTCGATTTCGTTATAGGAGAGCACCGCCGAGTCGGGGATAAACTCCTCGATCAGCTTTCTATAATAGAGCCTGACGATCGGAGAGGTCAGAATCACGGGTTCCTTGACAATGGAGGCGATCTTCGCCACCTCTTTTTTATGCGCCGCAAGAATCCTGTGCATAGTCTCGGGCTCCATGCTTACAAAGGATCCCCGGTCGTTTTTCTTGACATGATTCATAACCAGATTTTCGAGCTCCGGCGTAAGGGTGATTACCTTCAGCGTGCCGTCCTCGGAATATTTATGCGTAATGGTGCGTTTGAGCGCCTGGCGAACATATTCGGTCAGGATATCCGGATCTTTAACCGTGGCGGCATACTGCCCCAGTGTCTCGAGAATCGTAGGGATATCCCGGATCGAGATCTGCTCGAACAGAAGATTGCACAGCACCCTTTGAAATTCCTCCATGCTCACAACCGACGGGATGAAATCCTCCACAAGGAACTTGTCGGTTTTTTTGATGTTATCCAGAAGCTGATGCACATCCCGCCTGCCAAGCAGCTCATAGGCATGATGCCGGATCGTCTCCGACAGGTGCGTCACGATCACCGAGAGCGGATCGATCACGGTATATCCAAGGACCTCCGCCTTTTCGCGCGTCTGCTGGTCGATCCATTTTGCCGGGATCCCGAAGGCCGGCTCCACCGTATCGACGCCGTCGATCTCCTTGTCGTCCTCGGCGCCCATAACAAGGAAGTGATCCACCAGCACTTCTCCTCTGGCAATTTCCTCACCCTTCAGCTTGATGACATACCCGTTGGGGCGCAGGCCGGTGTTGTCGCGCAGCCTCACCGACGGGATGACCATGCCCATCTCCGTTGCGAACTGTTTGCGCAGGATGACGATGCGTTCCACCAGTTTGCCGCCCTTCTTTTCATCCACCAGCGGCAGCAAACTGTACCCGAATTCCATCTCGATGGGGTCCATATTGAGAAGAGTGTATACGTTTTCCGGATTTTTATAGAACTCGGTCTCGCTCGGAGGCAAAACGACTTCCCTTTCCGTCTCTTTTTTCTGCTTTCCCTTCTCCATCCGCCAGCCGAGAAAAATCATCCCGCCGCCAGCCAGAATAAGCAGCGGCACCGGAAGCCCCGGGATCAGG
The DNA here is from genome assembly GCA_964560915.1 of uncultured Oscillospiraceae bacterium. Lineage (GTDB taxonomy): Bacteria > Bacillota > Clostridia > Oscillospirales > Ruminococcaceae > UMGS1668. Next base: position 1,137 of record CAZLMO010000075.1, on the reverse strand, counting down.
CACATGAGGAGAAGCACGCCGCCGCTGATCATGAAAGTGACTGGAAAGGAGACGAGCTGCCTGGAAAGATCGGTGCTTAGATTGTTTTCCGACGCGGCCCTCGTCACGATCATGCCGGTCGCGGTGGAGATCATCAGCGCCGGGATCTGCGAGAGCAACCCGTCGCCCACCGTAGCCACGGTGTAGATGGAGAGCACCTCGGTGAAAGAATTTCCATCGCGGACCATGCCGATCACCGAGCCGGCTACAATATTGATAAATACTATAATAATAGATACAATGGCGTCGCCTTTTACAAACTTTGACGCGCCGTCCATGGCGCCGTAGAAATCGGCCTCGCGCTGGACTTTGCTTCTCCTCACACGCGCCATATCCTCATTGATGATCCCGGAGTTGAGGTCGGCGTCGATCGCCATCTGTTTACCCGGCATCGCGTCCAGCGTAAATCGTGCCGAAACCTCGGCAACCCTTTCGGAGCCCTTTGTGATGACGACGAACTGTACGATCACGATAATCAGAAAGATGATGAAGCCCACGACCGGGTCCCCGCCTATGACAAATTCTCCGAAGGTCTTGATGACCTTCCCCGCTTCGCCGCCGTGGCTCAGAATCAGCCTCGTGGAGGAAATGTTGAGCGCCATGCGGTAAAGCGTGGTGATAAGCAGCATCGACGGGAAAACGGAAAACTCCAACGCTTCTCGGATGTACATGGTTATCAGCAGAATCCCGAGCGACAGCACAATATTGAACAGGATCAGCGCATCGAGTAACGTAGGGGTCAGCGGAATGACAATGAGCATCAGGATTCCGACGATAAACACCACTACGGTATTGTCTAACAGCTTTTTCAACGGCTCTTCTTCTCTTTCCTCAGGTTATAGACAAAGGCCAGCACTTCGGCGACCGCCTGATAGTATTCGGCGGGGATCTGATTTCCAACCTCGACGGCCGCGTACAGTCCCCTTGCAAGCGGGATGTTTTCCGTCACCACAACGTCGTTTTTTTCGGCGACCTCTATGATTTTCAGCGCGAGGTAGTCCTTTCCTTTTGCAACGACCACCGGCGCCTGGAATTTGTTTTCCTCATACTTGATCGCCACCGCAAAATGCGTCGGGTTTTTGACCACGACATCCGCTT
>CAZLMO010000074.1:0-9362 GCA_964560915.1 uncultured Oscillospiraceae bacterium | reverse complement strand
CGCAGAAGGATTACCATCTGGAATTCGATATCTCCCGCATGAATCTCTGCCGGGATCTCGCCACGCTGATCGGCGAGGAGTTGGAGGAGCCTAAAATTTCGATGCGGCGCGGAATTCATGTGATTTATTATAAAGAGAGCGAAAACATTGAAGATATCCTGACCTATATGGGCGCCTACGTTTCCTCCATGAGCATGATGAACGTCAAGATCGTGAAGGAGGTTCGCAACAAGGTCAACCGGCAGCTCAACTGCGAAAACGCAAACCAGGATAAGGCGCTGGACGCCGGCATCCAGGAGGCCGCGGACATTCGGCTGATTTATAAAGAAAAGGGCCGGATGTGGCTTTCGGATGAGCTGCGCGCGGTCGCGGACATCCGGCTCGAAAATCCGGATCTGACGCTCCGCGAGATCGGCAAACTGCTGGAGCCGAATCTCTCCCGCTCCGGCGTCAACCACCGCCTTCAGCGGCTCCGCGCACTTGCGGAGGATTTTAAAAAGAAAAAATAAACGGCAAGAGGGATCGCGGAGCGAAATGATTGAGAGGCTGGGGAATCCGCCAAACCGCGCGGGCTCCCAAAACCGGCTTTCCGGATGGTTTACCGCCAAAGCCGGAAGGGCGTTCCGGCCCCGATAATCCGCGCAGAACTCAATTTGTCGAATAAAGGGAATTTTATGTATAGTAAAAAAGAAATTATCAAACAGGTGCTCGCGTTCGGGATCCCAGTTGCGCTGCACAACTTTGTAAATGTGGCCGTCAACATGCTTGATACCATCATGGTTGGCCGGCTCGGCGGCCTGCAGCTCGCGGCGGTCAACCAGTGCAACCAGCTTTACCTGTTTTATACGATGTTCATTTGGGGCATCTGCATGGGCGCGGCGACACTCTCCGCGAGATACTGGGGAAAAGGGGAGACCAAACCCATCCGTGACCTGATCGGCCTGACCATGCAGATCTCCGCGGCGGTGGGGATCCTGCTCTCCGCCTTAATTTTAATTTTCCCGCATTTTGTCATGCGCATTTTTGCGAGCGACCCGGAGGTCATCCGCTACGGTGTGGAATACCTGAAAGTGATCGGATGGGCGTACATCTTTCCCGCCTTCACGCTGACCTACCTTTCCAACCTCCGTGCGGTCGGCAACGTCAAGGTCTCCCTTTTTGTGTCGCTGACCGCCTGCTGCATCAACGGGTTTCTCAACTGGGTTCTGATCTACGGCAACCTGGGCGCGCCGAGGCTGGAAGTGCGCGGGGCCGCGATCGCCACGGCAATCTGCAGGGTCTGTGAATTTGCGCTGGTTCTTATTTATATGTATACCAAAGAAAAAGACGTCGGCTTCACGCTCCGGGGTATTTTTGTCAATACGAAGCCGTATCTTCCGTCGTTTTTCAAATTCGGCATTCCGGTATTTTTCAGCGAGTTCGTGTGGGGGATCGGCATGACGGTGCAGTCCGCCGTGCTCGGCCAGTATGACGCGGAGTTTCTTGCGGCGTACAGTCTTGTGATTGTGGTCGGCGACCTCTCCACGGTCTTCATGTGCGGCTTTGCGAGCGCGGATATGGTGATTCTCGGCAACATGCTCGGCGCGGGCCGGGATGAGGAAGTCAAGAAGCTGGCCCGGTCGTTTACCTATGTCGGGCTCGCGCTCGGCGCGGTCATGGCGGGCATTGTGCTCACACTGCGTCCTTTTGCGCCGGGATTCATCGTTTCCTCCGAAAAAACGGCGGAGTATATCCGCACCATGATGCTCATCATGGCCTATGTCGTATTTTGCTACGGATCAAGCTGGAACCTCTCCGCCGGCGTATTGCGCGCGGGCGGCGACACGGCTTTCTGCGCGAAGGTCGATACCTATGTCACCCTGATTATGAAGTGTGGGATCGGGGCCTTCCTTGGGCTGGTGCTGCATCTGCCGGTATTGATCGTCTATTTCGTCATGTGCAGTGAGGATCTGGTAAAGGGCACCCTGCTGCTGATTCGTTACCTCAAAGGAAACTGGCTGCATCACGGCCTGACCATTCCGCAATCTCAGATTGAGGCGGTGGAACCATGAGCTTTGTCCATCTCCATCTTCATACGGAATACAGCCTGCTGGACGGCGCCTGCCGCATCGCGCAGCTGATGCCTCAGATCAAAGAGCTGGGGCAGAATGCCGTTGCGGTGACGGATCACGGCGCCATGTACGGCGTGATCGACTTTTACCGGGAGGCGGAGAAATACGGCCTCAAACCGATCATCGGGTGCGAGGTCTATGTGGCCAACCGTTCCCGCTTCGATAAGGTCAACCTGCAGGATTGGAGCAACCACCTTGTTTTGCTCTGTGAAAACAACGAGGGCTATAAAAATCTGATCAAACTGGTCTCCGCCGGCTTCATCGACGGTTTTTACAAAAAGCCGCGTGTGGATAGGGAGCTGCTCCGGATCTACCACGGCGGCCTGATTGCGCTTTCCGCCTGCCTTGCCGGAGAGATTCCGCGCAGGCTTTCCGAGAACGACTATGACGGCGCAAAGGCGGCGGCGCTGGAATTCCGGGAGATTTTCGGCGAAAACAACTTTTTTATTGAGCTTCAGGATCACAGTTACGAAGAGGAAAAGCATATCCTGCCGAACCTCGTCCGGATTTCCCGGGAAACCGGCATTCCGCTCGTGGCCACAAACGACTGCCATTACCTCCGCAAAGAGGACGCCCGCATGCAGGATGTGCTCATCTGCATTCAGACGAACCATACGGTCGGCGAGCAGAACGACATGGCCTTCCGGACCGACGAGTTTTACGTCAAATCCGAGGAGGAGATGCGTAGCCTGTTTTCCTATATCCCGGAGGCCATTGAAAATACGCAGAAGATCGCCGATCGCTGTAATATGAGTTTTGAGTTCGGCAAAACGAAGCTGCCGGCCTTCCGCGCCCCGGACGGACGGGATAACACCGAGTACTTTGAATCCATGTGCCGGGAGGGACTCCGCCGCCGTTACGGCGAGAACCCGCCGCAGGAGTATATCGACCGCATGAATTATGAGCTCGGCGTCATCCGGCGCATGGGTTACGTTAACTACTACCTGATCGTCTACGATTTTGTCCATTACGCGAAAAGCGTGGATATTCCGGTGGGGCCGGGAAGGGGTTCCGGCGCGGGGAGCATCTGCGCCTACTGCATCGGCATCACGGATATCGACCCGATGAAATACAATTTGCTGTTTGAGCGGTTTCTCAACCCGGAGCGCGTCTCAATGCCGGATTTCGACATCGACTTCTGTTACGAGCGCCGGCAGGAAGTGATCGACTACGTCAACCGCAAATACGGCGAGGATCATGTTGCCCAGATCATCACCTTCGGAACCATGGCGGCCAAGGCGGCGATCCGCGACGTCGGGCGCGCCCTCGGTATGCCTTACCAGAATGTGGACAAGATCGCAAAGCTCGTGCCGAACGACCTGCATATGACGCTTCGGAAGGCGCTGGAGGTTTCTCCCGACCTGAAAGAGCAGTATAACGCCGACCCAAAAATCAAGGAACTGATCGACACGGCGCTCAAGGTCGAGGGAATGCCGCGGCATTCTTCGGTCCACGCGGCGGGCGTCGTGATCGCGCCGGAACCGATAACGAATTTCGTGCCGGTCGCGAAGCCGGAGGAATCCGTCGTGACCCAGTTCACGATGACGACGCTCGAAGAGCTCGGCCTGCTCAAGATGGATTTTCTCGGCCTGCGAAACCTCACGGCCATTCGGGACTGCGAAAAAGCGGTGCAGAAAAAAGTGCCGGGTTTCGATATTTCCAAAGTGCCGGAGGATGACCCGGCGGTCTACGAGATGCTCGGAAAAGGGCAGGCTCAGGGGGTGTTCCAATTCGAGTCCGCGGGCATGCGCAGCGTGCTGGTTGCCCTCGGGCCGAAATCCATCGAGGATCTGACGGCCGTCATTTCGCTCTATCGCCCCGGCCCGATGGATTCCATCCCGAAATATGTGGAGAACAGCCACCATCCGGAGCGGGTCGTCTATAAGCACCCGCTGCTCAAGCCGATCCTCGAAGTGACCTACGGCTGCATCGTCTATCAGGAGCAGGTCATGGAGATCGTGCGGAAGCTGGCCGGTTATTCCTACGGCCGGGCGGATCTCGTGCGGCGCGCGATGTCGAAGAAGAAAGCCGACGTCATGGCGAAGGAGCGCGAGTACTTCATCCACGGCAAATACGCCGAGGACGGAAGCCTCGAGCTGCCGGGCGCGGTGCGTAACGGCGTGCCGGAATCCGTCGCCAACGAGATTTTCGACGAGATGAGCAGTTTCGCATCCTACGCCTTCAACAAATCCCACGCGGCCGCCTACGCGACCGTCGCCTACCGGACCGCCTACCTCAAATGCCGTTATCCGGGCGAATATATGGCGGCGCTGCTTTCCTCCGTGCTCGACAATACGGATAAGGTCATCGAATACATCGGCGAGTGCCAGAAGATGGGTCTCAATGTGCTTGGCCCGGACGTCAACCACAGCGAGATGGGCTTCATTTATGAGGAAAACGGCGTCCGTTTCGGCCTGCTCGCCATCAAAAACCTCGGCAGGGGCCTGATCGCCGCCCTGCTCAGGGAACGGGAAGAAAATGGCAAGTATAAAAACTTTACAGACTTTTGCCAACGCGTTTACGGCAGGGAGCTCAATAAACGCGCACTGGAGAGTCTGATAAAATCCGGTGCGCTCGATTCCCTCGCGGCAAACCGGCGTCAGATGCTTGAAGGGTACGAGGGGCTGCTCAATTCGATCGACGCGGAGCAGAAGAGCAACCTCTCCGGCCAGATGAGCCTCTTCGGAGGCCCGCAGGAGAGCGCGGCGGACAGTTTTGTCCTGCCGAGAGTGGCGGAATACTCGCTTCGGGAAAAAATGAGCATGGAGAAGGAGACAACCGGTCTCTACCTTTCCGGCCACCCGATGAACGAATACCGCTCACTCGCCGAGAAGATCGGCGCCAACACCATTCTCGAGGTCAAAACGATGGCCGCAGAAGGGGGAGCCGACGACAGAACCGTGCTGCTCTGCGCGATCGTGCTCACCAAACGGATGAAGACCACCAAGAGCAACGACGTCATGGCGTTCGTCACGGTGGAGGATATGACCGGAAGCCTCGAGGTGCTTGTATTTCCGAAGGTGCTTGCCGCATACGGCGGCGTACTGAATCTCAGCGAGGCCGTCGTGATCGAGGCAAGGATCAGCGCCCGGGATGAAGAGGATACCAAGCTTGTGGCCTCCCGCTTTTTCGCGCCGGAAGACGTAAAGGGAGGGATTCCCTCTGCGGGATTCGGCGGATCGCCTTCTGCCGGGAACTATAAGGGTGCCGGCGGATTCTCATCGGAACCGGCCCCGGCTCCCGCAGCGGCAAACAAGGGGCTTTATATTCGCGTGCCGTCGAAGGAGAGCCGGGAATACCGCAGGGCCATGGCGTTCCTTGCCATTTTCTCCGGGCTGACGCCGCTTTATATCTATTTTTCTGATATTAAACAAGTCTTAAAGGCGCCGCCCGCGCTCTGGGTGGATACCTCCGAGGGAGACGGTTATGTGATAAAAAGACTGGCAAAATTGCTCGGGGAAGAGAACGTAAGGATGAAATAGGAAGGAATCCGCATAAAATAATGGCCGGAGAACCAATCCCGGCCAATTTTTTTACCCACCTTTCGGAATTTTATCCTTTTATCTTGCAATAAAATGTAGAATCATATATACTTTTACAATATAATGACGACATAGGTCATGCATCTTGCTCAGCATTCGGAGGTACAGAATGAAAGCAGCTTTGTGTGCAGCTTTGGCGATTCTTCTTATGCTTTCCCTGACATCCTGTGGCCCTGACAGCTCGGATCCGACATCATCTCTCTCTTCCGAGGCGGAACTTTCCATCTCGGAAGAACATCCTTCCGAAGAGGAATCCGTTCCGGCGCAGTCCTCCGCGGTCTCTTCGGAGGAAGCTTCCGCTTCCGCGGAAACGGAACCGGGTTCCTCCGCGGCGGAGACTCCGGCAGCCTCTTCCCAGGCACAAACTCCTTCTTCTCCGGCGGTTTCCTCTACCGCGCCCGTCTCTTCGGCGGTCTCGGAGGAAGAATCCTCTTCGAGCGCGGGGAAAAACAACTCCGTCTCCTCTTCCGACGAAGTCCGCGCGGTTTGGATCTCTTATCTGGATCTTTATGACATGCTGTGCGGGAAGACGAAATCCCAGTTCCGCAGCAGCGTCGGCGACGCGTTCGACAACGCCGTGGAGCTTGGGCTCAACACGGTTTTCGTACACGTCCGCTCCCACAGCGACGCGTTTTATGATTCCGATCTTTTCCCGTGGTCGGTCTACTGCACCGGAACGGAGGGGAAGGATCCGGGCTACGACCCGCTGGAGATCATGGTGGAGGAGGCGCACGACCGCGGTCTCTCGATCGAGGCGTGGATCAATCCTTACCGCATCAAGAGCACGGCGGAACCCTCGAAAATCTGCAAGAGCAGCCCGGCATACGACTGGCTTGATACGGATAAGGTTGTGGTTCTCTCCGGCAGCGGAATTTATTACAATCCGGCGGATGAGGATGTCATCGAGCTGATTGTCGAAGGCGTCGCGGAGATCGTCCAAAATTACGACGTCGACGGCATCCATTTCGACGATTATTTTTATCCCACGACCGACCAATCGTTTGACGAGGATTATTACGACGACTATCTGGACGACGGCGGCACGATGGGGCTCGCGGCATGGCGCCGGGATAACGTCAACCGCATGATTAAACGGGTTTATAAGGCGATTAAATCCGTGAACAGCGGCTGTCAGTTCGGGATCAGCCCCGCAGGAAACATGGATAACAATTACAATACGCTCTACTGCGACGTATATACCTGGGTGCAAAATAAGGGATACGTCGATTATATCTGCCCGCAAATCTATTTCGGATTCGATCACGGCAGCATGCCATACCAAGAGGTGCTGGAGACCTTCGATGAGATGATCTCCGTCTCTTCCGTGCGGCTGATCTCCGGCCTTGCGGCGTATAAGATCGGAGTGAAGGATACCTATGCCGGCGACGGCGCAAAGGAGTGGGTCCGGAACTCCGATGTTCTTGCAAGGCAGGTGGAGGCCGCGAGGGACGCATCCCATTACGGCGGTTTTGCCCTTTATACATATAATTCTCTATTTACCCCGTCTTCCGATGTGAAATCCAACGTGACGGCAGAGCGCGGCAATCTGGAGGACATTCTTTCCTGACATCATGGAGCGGCAGAAGATTTTGAAACGAAAGGATCGCCAAACAGGATGAAACGACTGTTTCTTAACCAAAAGCTGACTTTTCTGATACTTTGTATCACGCTCACCGTCGCGATCGGCGGGATCGGCGCCTATGCGGCCGTAACCTACGGCTTGCCCGGCCTTGAAATTATCAAGACCGCAGCCGAGGCCGAAACGAGCGAGGAGGAATCCGGGCTGACCATCACGCCCTCCCAGTCGGGAGACTCGCAGGAGCCCGTTGTGATCGTTCAGCCGACCACCTCGGAGACCACGAATGAAGTCGAGTACGACCGCCCCGACCGTATGATGGCGATTACGCTGACGGCCGGCGTGGATTATTACACGGATTCCGCCATGACGGATGAGCAGATTATGGCCTCCGTCGACAGCGCGCTCCAGGATGCGCAGGGTCTCGGCGCGAACACCGTCATTTTTGACACGACGTTCGGGGACAAGGTGCTCTATCGCGCCGACGGAATGCCGCAGGCGGAGGTGGCTTTCGATATCCTGAATTATGCCGTGTCGAAGGCAAAGAGCATGAATTTTTACGTCTATGCTATTTATGACGTGCTGCTGACGAATCAGGACGGCGCCGCCGTTCCCGTCAACTATGCGGATCGCGAACAGATCAAGCTCATCGACGCCAACATCCGGCAGCTGGTCGGCAGCTACGATATTGACGCCGTCATGCTGGACGGTTTCGCCATTGTTCAGGACAGCGCGACCTATCAGGATTACGCGCAGTTCGGCAACGGCATCGGCTACGAGAACTATCTGCGCTCCACGACCGAGTCCGCCGTGGAGACCGCATATACCAGCGTCAAGAAAAATAACCCCGCCGTGGAGGTCGGCCTGATGGTCGACGCGGTCTGGGCCAACAGCGCAAGCGTTTCGGAGGGCAGCAATACGGAGGCGGACTGGGAGAGCTACGGCGACGGCTGCGCCGACACAAAAAAATTTGTGGAGAGCGGATATACCGATTTCGTCGCGGTGAAATGCCCGTACGCTATCGGCAATACGAACGCCTCTTTTACGGAATATCTGACCTGGTGGAACGGCGTCGTCGGGGATAAAATCCCGCTTTACGCATTCCAGTATGCCACCAAGGCCTGCACGTCGGAAAAGGGATGGTCGGAGCCTTCCGAGCTTTCCGAGCAGGTCATCGCGGCGGAGGGACTATCCGGCTTCTGCGGCAGTATGTTTGATTCCCTTTCCGCGCTCACGGCAAATCCGCAGCAGTCTACCGACGCGCTAATCCAGTATCTGACTAATAAAACGGATCCGAGTTTTCTGCTGACGCAGCTCGAAATGACGCGTCCTGCCAAAACGACGTATTCCACGTTTGAAACGCTGGTCGTCTTTGCCGGCGCTTCCGATATCAATTTCCCGCTCACCCTAAACGGCGAAGAGGTGGAGCGCGACGAAAACGGCGCGTTCTTCCTGCGCATCGACCTTGCGCCGGGCGCCAACACCTTTACTTTTGCACATAAGGAAAAAACGTTCACCTATACGATCACACGCCAGGTGCAGATCATCAAGGAGATTTCTCCGCTCGGCAACGTCACGATCAACGGCGGCATGGATATCACGATCTCGGCGACCGCATATGAGGGCGCTTCACTCACCGCGAAGCTCGGCAGCCTGAGCGTCAAGCTGACGGAGAGCAAAGAGGACGACGACGACACCGATAACGATTCCACCTACATTCAGTACAGCGGCACCATCACGGTTCCATCGTCGACGGCCTCTACGCAGAAACTCGGGAATATTGTCGTCAGCGCCACCTGGGAATCCTCCTATTCGGAGAGCATGACCGGCGCCTATGTGACCGTCGCCGCGAAAGCCGGGGACGGCGACCTCGTGAAAGTGACCGCCAATTCGGCGGAAACCTTTCCGACGAATACCCTGAACGACCTTTCGGATTATGACTGCTATCCGCTGCCGAAGGGCGCGCTTGATTATACCGACGGCGACGAGATCGTCTATAAAGAAGGGGACAACACCTTTACTTATTATAACCTCCAGTCCGGCCAGAGGGTCTATGCAGAGGACGTCACCAAGGCGGGCAGCGAGGATCTCGGCGGCAACAGCATTAACGGCGTGACCGTAAACGCGAACAGC
>CAZLMO010000073.1:0-9580 GCA_964560915.1 uncultured Oscillospiraceae bacterium | reverse complement strand
GTACGCTGGACGTTCTCAAAGTTGACGAAAATGCCCTGCGCGGTCTCCGGGCGGAGATAGATCTGGCTGGTTGCGTCCTCCGTGACGCCCTGGAAGGTTTTAAACATCAGGTTAAAAGAACGAATGTCGGTAAAATCCACGCTTCCGCAGACCGGGCATTTGACGCCCTTTTCGGTGACAAAATCGCGCATGCGCTTGAAATCCCAGCCCTCCGGGTCGATGCCGGTTTGCTCCTCGATGAGCTTGTCGGCTCTGTGGCGGGTGCGGCACTGCTTGCAATCCATCAGCGGATCGGAGAAGCCGCCGACGTGGCCGGAGGCGACCCAGACCTGCGGGTTCATCAGGATGGCGGCGTCGAGCCCGACGTTGTAGGGGCTTTCCTGCACGAAGGCCTTCCACCAGGCGCGTTTGACGTTATTTTTGAACTCCACGCCGAGCGGACCGTAATCCCAGGTGTTGGAAAGGCCGCCGTAAATTTCGGAGCCGGCGTAGACGTAACCGCGGTTTTTGCAGAGTGCGACGATCTTATCCATGGTATAAGTTTTGCTGTCCATTAGACAATCCCTCCGTTTTCTCAAACTGGAAATATACATTCACATATTATTCCTCAAAAAAGAAATAGTCAAGCAATCTGTATGGTCTGTACGGAGGAATTGTCGAAATTTAATTTTCTGAAATGAAAGCGAAGTTGTCGAAAAGACCCGAAGCGTCTGAGCATCTTTAGTTCATCCGTGAGCATGGAAAAATATCGGGGCGCGGGAAGGCACGGCACCGTTTCAAAAAAGAGCATTCGGGGCCGGATCCGCCGATTGAAGAGCGGATGATACGCCTGTTTTTGGAACATAAAGGCGAATCTGCGGCCATTTTAGGCGCGGCAGGGGTTTGGATTTCAGAGGCTCTGAAAACGGAACCCTATTCGCAGAGAAACCTGAGAGACATTGACTTTTTTCAATAAATAGAATAAACTAATTAAATAGATTTTTATGCCCGAGAGGATGTTACTATGATTAGGAGCATGACCGGATACGGCGCCGCAGAAAAGACCGTCGGCGGAAAATATATCCGCGTGGAAATGAAATCGGTCAACCACCGCTATCTGGAATTTTCCGCAAGGGTGCCCCGCGCCTACGGATTTCTGGAAGAAAAAATGAAGGGGCTGCTCTCCGAAAATATTTCCCGGGGGAAGGTGGATTGCAGCGTTACCGTCCAGACCCTCGAAGGCGGCAACGAGATGGTTTCCATCAATAAAGAACTGGCAAAAAGCTACATCGAGGCCCTCCGCTCGGTGCGGCATGATCTGGATGTCCGGGACGACCTCTCTCTGAATTCCGTAGCGCGTCTGCCGGATGTCTTTACGGTTGTGCAGAAGGACGAGGACGAGGATGCCATCTGGGCGATGGTGAAAGATACCGCCGATGCCGCCTTGGGGAATTTTATCGCCATGCGCGGAGTCGAAGGGGAAAAGATGAAAACCGATATGCTTCAAAAGGCTGCGGAGATCGAGGAAAGAATCGGCTATATCGAGAGCCGAAGCCCCGAAACCGTGAAGGCATATCAGGATCGCCTCTATGCGAAGCTGCAGGAAGTGCTGCAGGGAGCCGGTATCGACGAAAACCGTATCCTGACCGAGGCCGCCATCTATGCGGACAAGGTTGCGGTGGACGAGGAAACGGTGCGCCTGCGCAGCCACATGGCCCAGTTCCGGGATATTCTCGGGAAAGGCGGCGCGGTCGGCAAAAAGCTGGATTTCCTGGTGCAGGAGATGAACCGCGAGGCCAACACCATCGGCTCCAAGTGCTCCGACGCCGACATTACCCGCGCCGTTGTGGATATCAAATGCGACATCGAAAAGATCCGGGAGCAGATCCAGAATATAGAATAGCGCACTTGGCGGAGGCCAAGTGCTGCGAGTTGGCCTTGCCCGCCTTGTTGGACGGCGGGCATTTCCCTTCGGGAAACCGGCCAACTCGTCTAAAACATAAGCCAAACGTTGTTTACGACGAGTTTTTCGGTTTCCGCAGGAAATCTCGGCCATCCTTTATGGCCGAGAAGAAAAACGTGCAGCATCGAAGATGCATTTTACGACGAGTTTGCGCCCGTGCGAAGCGCGGCGACGGCCCACTTTTTTGCCGTCGAGAAAACTCGCAGCATCGAAGATGCACCTTGCCCGCCTTGTAGGACGGCGGGCATTTTCCTTCGGGAAACCGGCCAACTTGTCGTAAAGCATAAAGCCAAACGCAGAGAACAGCATCGAAGATGCGGTTTCTGAATTTTTGTTTTATGAAAGCTGGTGCCCGATGAAACTGGTGAATATCGGCTTCGGCAATATGGTCAATGCGGACCGCGTTGTAGCGATGATCGCACCGGATTCCGCGCCGGTCAAGCGCATGATTCAGGATGCCCGCGAAAAAGGCATGCTGGTGGATGCCTCGTACGGCAGAAAGACGCAGGCGGTCGTTGTCATGGATTCCGGGCACGTTGTGCTTTCCGGGATCCCGCTGGATACGGTAACGGGGAGGATAGCGGAAGAACCGGATGAATAAAGGAATTTTATTGGTGATCTCCGGCCCGTCGGGCGTCGGAAAGGGCACCATCATCAAGCAGCTTTTTGAACTGGATAAGAACCTGTCGTTTTCCGTTTCGGTGACCACGAGGAAGCCGCGGGAGGGCGAAATTGACGGAGTGGATTATTTTTTTCTTACAAGGGAACAATACGAGCGCCTTCGGGACGGCGGCGGATTGCTGGAATATGCGGATTTCAGTGCGAATTCCTACGGAACGCCGAAAGCCGAAGCGGAGCGTGCGCTGAACGAAGGCCGGGATCTGGTTTTGGATATTGAGATCCAGGGAGCCGGAAATATCCGACGAATCATTCCGGAGGCGCTGCTCATATACATTGTACCGCCCTCTTTTGAAGAACTGAAAAAGCGGCTGGCGGGGCGCGGCTCGGAGACCGAGGAATCCATGAAGCTCCGGCTGGATGCCGCGATCCGGGAGCTTTCCGAGGCCCCAAAAGTTTATGATTGTTTTGTCGTCAACGACTGCATCGAAAATGCGGCCGATGAAATAGAAGCTATCCTCCGGCTCAAGCGGATGGGGAAGCCCCTGCCGCGGGGTTCCGGGGAGCGAATATTGAAGGAGGTAACGAGCCTTGCTTAATCCTGCGGATATGTATAACCTCAATCAAAAGAACAGCCCCTATGCCAACGTGATCGCCGTTTCCAAACGCGCGCGCGAAATTTCCGAGGCGTATGAGGAACAGCATGAGATCATGACGGAAAAACCGCTGAAGATTGCTATCGGCGAATTCGCGAAGGACAAGTGCAGGATCATCAAAGGGTCCGTCAAGACCGAGGATGATTGAAAATGGCGGAGAAAAAGATAATTTTGCTGGGCGTTACGGGTGGGATTGCCGCATATAAGGCGGCCGGTCTTGCCTCCGCGCTGACGAAGCGGAACTATATGGTTCTTCCGGTGCTGACGAAAGGCGCCTGCGAATTTATTTCGCCGCTTACCTTTACCGCCGTGACGGGCAGCAAGGCCCTGACGGAACTGTTCGCTTCCGGGATCGAGCCGGAGATCGCCCACATCGCGCTCGCGAAGCGGGCCGATCTCGTGCTGATCGCGCCGGCGAGCGCGGATGTTCTCGCAAAGCTCGCGAACGGCATCGCGGACGACCTGCTGACCTCGGCCGTTCTGGCCGCGACGTGTAAAAAGTTGGTTGCGCCTGCCATGAATACACATATGTTTGAAAATCCGGCGACGCAGAGGAACCTGGCACAGCTTCGGGCGGACGGCTTCGGCATCGTTGAGCCGGGCAGGGGGCACCTTGCCTGCGGAGAGGATGGAAAAGGCCGCCTCGCCGACGAGGAGGAACTGATCGCCGCCGTGGAATGTGCGCTGCATGGGAATAATTCCCTTGCCGGGAAGAAAGTCGTCGTCAGCGCGGGCCCGACCATTGAGCCGATCGACCCGGTGCGTTACCTGACCAACCGTTCCACCGGGAAGATGGGCTATGCCGTCGCAAAGATGGCCGCCCTGCGGGGCGCGAATGTCGTGCTCATCTCCGGGAAGACCGCCCTGGCCGCGCCTTACGGGGCCTCCGTGCGGAGCGTGGAGACCGCCGAGGAGATGGCAAAAGCCGTGCTCGGGGAAGCTGCGGAGGCGGATCTTGTCATCATGGCCGCAGCCGTGGCGGATTACACACCGGCCGAATATGCTGAAAATAAGATCAAAAAGTCCGATGGAGAGCTGACGCTTGCGCTCCGACGCACGGAGGATATCCTTGCGGCGCTGGGCGGGCGAAAGCCGGATTGGCAGGTGCTTTGTGGCTTCTCGATGGAGACGGAAAACCTGCTGGAAAACAGCCGCAAAAAGCTCGCCGCCAAAAACGCCGACCTGATCGTTGCAAACTCGATCGCGGAGGAGGGAGCGGGCTTTGCCGCCGATACCAATAAGGCCGTTCTGCTTTCCGCAGAGGAGGAGACGGTTCTTCCGATGATGGCGAAGGAGGCGCTCGCCGATGCCATCCTTGACCGGCTGGCGGAGATGCTCGACGCAAAAACCTCCGCCGGGGCGGTAAGGGGCTAAAATTTTAAGTCGGTTCTTGACAGCACAAAAGGAACGTGCTATGATAAACGCAATATTTGAAAAATCGTTGATGGGGAAAACAATCCGGATTTTCCGATCAGAGAGGGCCCGGCATTCTGAAAAGGGCCTGCGGGAACCGCGCGCGTACCAGCCCCGGAGTGCGTGTAAGCTTTTTGCGAACACGCCGGCACCGTACCGTTACAGACGGACTTTTGAGTGCGGAGAGTGCGTCTTTCCGTGAACAAGGGTGGAACCGTGAAGCATCAAGCTTCGCCCCTTACAATGAGGAGCGAAGCTTTTTTGTTTTTTCTTCGTTTCGGCCCGCGCACAGAAAGCGCTCTTTGCAGACCGTTTCCGCGGTCCGGGGAATTTGCCAATATGATTTTTCTGTAGAATAACCGTTATCTTTGCTTTCCCGTTTCGGCTCTGCGGGCGTTGTTCCCGGGACCCGCAAACCGAAAAGCTTTTAATAGGAGGAAGAAGTTATGGTAAAAGTAACCTTGCGTGACGAAATCCGGGAGTATGAAGCCGGAACCACCGCTTATGAGATCGCCCAGAGCATCAGCGCCGGGCTCGCCAAAAATGCCTGCGCCGCCCGGATCGACGGAGAGCCCTGCGACCTGCGCACGCCGATTGAGAAGGACTGCGCTGTTGAGATCCTGAATTTTGACGACCCCTATGGGAAGAAGGCCTTCTGGCACACCACCAGTCATGTCATGGCACAGGCCGTGCTGCACCTGTTCCCGAACGCGAAGTTCTCCATCGGCCCGGCGATCGACAGCGGCTTCTATTATGATTTCGACGTGGATCATCCGTTCACGGCCGACGACCTTTCCCGCATCGAGGAGGAGATGGCCGAAATCATCAAGACCGGCCTCGAAGTTCGGAAGTTCAATATGACCGAGGAAGAGGCAAAGGGATTCATGAAGGATCAGCCCTATAAGCTTGAGCTGATCGAGGAGCACGCCGGAAAGGGCGAGGCCCTCTCCTTCTATCAGCAGGGCGATTTTACCGAGCTCTGCGCTGGCCCGCACCTGATGAGCATCGCCCCGATCAAAGCATTCAAGCTCACCTCCACCACCGGCGCCTACTGGAGAGGCAGCGAGAAAAACAAGATGCTCTCGCGCATTTACGGCATTTCTTATCCGAAGAAGGCCGATCTGGAGGCCTACCTTGCCGCCATTGAGGATGCCAAGCGCCGCGACCACAACGTCCTCGGCCGCCAGCTCAAATATTTCTGCAACAGCGACCTCATCGGCCAGGGTCTGCCCTGCCTGATGCCGAAGGGCACCAAACTCTTCCAGATTCTGAACCGCTATATTCAGGATAAGGAGGAGTACGAGTACGGCTACGTCATGACCCGCACGCCGCTGATGGCAAAATCCGACCTCTATAAAGTCTCCGGCCACTGGGATCATTATAAAGAGAACATGTTCGTCCTCGGCGATGAGGAAAAGGATAAGGAAGTCTATGCCCTGCGTCCGATGACCTGCCCGTTCCAGTATCAGGTCTATCTGAACGACAAGCACAGCTACCGCGACCTGCCGATCCGTTACGGCGAGACCTCGACGCTGTTCCGCAACGAGTCCTCCGGCGAGATGCACGGGCTCATCCGCGTGCGCCAGTTCACGATCACCGAGGGCCACCTGATCGTCCGCCCGGACCAGCTCGAGCAGGAATTCGCCGGCTGCGTCAAGTTGATTAAAGAAGTCATGACCGATATCGGCCTGATCAACGATATGACCTTCCGCTTCTCCAGATGGGACCCCGACGATCGCGAGAAATACGAGGGGACCCCGGAGATGTGGGAAGAGGCCGAGACCACCATGCGCAATATCCTGAATGATCTGCACATCCCGTATGTGGAGGCGAAGGGCGAGGCCGCTTTCTATGGCCCGAAGCTCGACGGCCAGCTGAAGAATGTCTACGGCAAGGAGGACACCATCGTCACCGTCCAGATCGACATGATGCTCGCCCAGCGCTTCGGCATGACCTACACCGACCAGAATAACCAGCAGGTCACCCCATATATCGTCCACCGCACTTCCCTCGGCTGCTACGAGCGCACGATTGCTTTGCTGATCGAGAAATACGCCGGTGCCCTTCCGCTCTGGCTCTCTCCGGAGCAAATCCGCGTGATGCCGATCACCGAGGATCAGAACGACTACGCCGAGGAAGTTCGCAAGCAGCTCTTCAAGGCCGGGTTCCGCGCCGCAAGCGACCTTCGCTTCGAACGGATCGGCTTCAAGATCCGCGAGGCGCAGACCGAGAAGATTCCGTATATGGTCGTCGTCGGCGACAAGGAGAAGGAATCCGGTACGGTTACGGTCCGCGACCGCAGGGACGGCAGCCAGATTGCCTGCACGCTGGAGGAATTCATCGCGAAGATCTGCGTCGAGAATGACAATAAGGTCTGTTCCTGACGGCGAAAACAGAAGCAGAACAAAAAACGGTGGGGGCATTTGCCCTCACCGTTTTGCTGTATCCAAAAACCGCCATGGGCCGATCCGGAAAGGGTACGACCTTTCTTTACAGCACAAGCTCCGCCGAGAATACGATCACGGCCTCGCCCTCGATCTGCACCAGCGCCGGGTGCCCCTCCTGCTTTTTGACGGATACCTTCATGGTTCCCGTGCGCCCGATGGCCTCTCCCTGCATCGCGGTGAAAGAAAATATAGTCTCCTCCGGATTCTGAAAGAGGCCGTGCTGCACGAGATACGCCCCCAATGGGCCGTTGGCGTTCCCGGTCACGGGGTCCTCCGGGATTCCGATGGCCGGGGCAAACATCCTGCCGTGGACCAGAATATCCTCTCCCGGATTCAGGGTGAACACATAATATCCGTTGCTGCCGATTACCGCGCTGAGGCGGGCGAGACGATCCATATTCGGGTTTAGGCGATGGAGCAGGTTGTTTGACCGGATGCCGATCATCACCTTAGAATGCCCCGTCGAGGCGATGCAGACCGGGCAGTCCTCCCGAAGATCGCAGACGGAGATGCCCAAACCCTCCGCAATCTGCCCAACCGCCGCGTCGGGGAGCGGCTCACCCACAACGATCTGCCCCTGCGTCATCACGACGGAATAGTCGTTCCCTTTGCGTACGATATTCACTGGCAGGATACCGGCCCCCGTTTTCTGGATCACGGTCGCCGTTTCCAGCTTTTTCTCCACGGCCCGCACATAGTGGGCGGCGATGGTCGCATGGCCGCAGATGGGAACTTCCCTTGTCGGCGTGAAAAATCGCACTTCCACATCATAGCCGCTTTCGGCCGAAGAAAAAATGAAAGCGGTTTCCGAGTGATGGAGTTCCCGCGCAATTTTTTGCATCTGGTGCTCGCTGAGGCCGTCCGCATTGGCGATCACGCCCGCGGGGTTGCCGGATAATTTTTCTTTGGTAAAGGAATCCACTTGATATAAGCGATAGGTTTTCATCGTCTTTTTCCCCCATGAATGCCCGGCGGCCCGGTTTGATTCGTCGTTTCGGTCGGCCGATTTTTCAATTTATCCTTTTTTGCATTTTAACATACTTGTCCTTCCTTGACCACTCTGTTTTATTCGCGGTCCCGGCGGCCATATTTCGGATGGCCGCCGCAACAGTATGGTTTCCAGCAGCTGTTTGAGCCGCTGAAAGCAGCTCGTTCTGTGACAGCCCATAAAGGGATTTGAGGGACGTTTTCCTGAATAAAAAAGCCGCCTAATTTTCAGGCGGCTTTTGTGATTGTCATTATGCCCCCGGCGGTACCGGGGATTCCTGTTATGATGGATGGAAAAGAGAGAGTCGCGGGCTCAGAACCACCAGCCGAAATCGAATCCGGTGTTCGGGTTTTCCTCTGTGGCGGAAGTTGTGCCGCTCGCCGTGCTGCCTGCGGCCTCACCGCGGACGACGAGGAACGGGGAAGCGCTCGTGACGTTGATGGTCGCCTCGCCGTTCTTGTCGACGACGGGCGTAAAATATTCAAACGTTCCGACGTCTTTTTTATGGATGATGGTGAGGGTATCGCCAAGGTATTTGGCGTCGAGGTGGAAAATAATCTCCCACGGAGCGCTGCCTCTTGTCTCAACATCCCAAGTGCCGATCACTTGAAAATCGCCGAGGCCGAGCGTGGCGGCATATTCCTTCATCGCCTTGTAATCGGCCGAGAGGCGGCTGAGCTCCTCGTAGGAAGTGATTTTTCCGGTGATGACAGGCTCGTCGTCATCGTCATCGTCGTCGTTGCCCCTGCTGCTTGTAGAGCGGGTGTTGAGCACGACCTCCGGGGAGGCGTTGACGAAAGAATATTCGGCAGAATTGAAATACAAATTGTTGCCGGTGGCAAAGGTGGAAAAATGCGCGTCCGCCGTCTCCGGGAAAGAAAGCCCCGCAAATCCTTCAGTCATCTCCGAATAATTGCCGTCGTCGTTTTTATAATATTTTGTAAGGCCGCCTTCCGTCACGGTTTTCATATATGTAGGGAAGGAAGCGATGGAATAAAGGGAAGCGACCCGGACGGTGCCGCCGGTGAGCACGGTCACACGAGGGCCAAGTTCAATATTTTTCGCGACGATGCCGGTTGTATCGCCGGTTGTATCGCCGGTTGCGGTGACGGAGCCTCCGGTGACCGTCATATCGCTTTCCACTTTAATTCCGTTGTCGTCACCGGTCGCATCAATCGAGCCGCCGCTGACCGTCATATTGTTATCCACAATTCCGCACTCGTCGCCGCTCGCATCGATTGTGCCGCCGCTGACCGTCATATTTTTATACACATCAATTCCGTTGTCGCCACCGCTCGCATCGATTGCGCCGCCGCTGACCGTCATATCGTTTCCCACATAAATTCCACAGTCGTCACTGCTCGCATGGATCGTACCGCCGCCGATGGTTATATCTTTGGCAGAGATTCCGTATGAATTGCCGTCGGCGGTGACGGTACCATCGTTGACTATCAGAGTAGAAACAAAGATTCCAAAATAGCTGCCATACGCGGTCAGCGAGCCGCCGCTGACCGTC
>CAZLMO010000072.1:8038-9623 GCA_964560915.1 uncultured Oscillospiraceae bacterium | reverse complement strand
ATTTTTCCCACTCATAAGAGAGCGCGGTGTCGCCCATCCACGCGACGAAGCATTCGAAGCCCGTCGCATCCGCCGAGGCCGAGAGAAACTCTCCCCGATAGGTAGCACCATCGTTCAGGACGTCATTAAAAAAAATGAAATCCGGCTCCCACTCCACACCCAGAATATATCCCAGCACATAGTCGGAGACATCCTCGGAATAGAGGGAGAAGGCGCCGTCCCCCTGAAAAAGCCGGATCCGCTCCCCATGCAGCGCGTCGACCGTGGCCCGCAGCTCCATAGAGACGGAATCACGGACTTCCTCGCTCCATACGTCGGCCGTTGTACTCATATAGGTCTCCGGCAGGTAATAGCCCTGCAGCAGATAGAGCGGCTCCGCGGCGGCGCGGTTATATTCCTTCAGTGCCCGGTAAAAGGCCGGCGACTGCAGCAGGTAGACCCGGATGCAATTCGCATGTAGCGCCCCGATATAGCCGAACCATCGCAGGTATTCCTCCTCTGTGATGCTGAATTCATTTGGGAAACTGCCGGGCTTCCCGGCGCCCATATCCACGCCAATCAGGTAAAACGGTTCCCAGTTCCCATCCCGGTAGATCTCGATCTTCTTGCCGGAGGTGCGGGTGAAATAGGAGAGCTCCGGATAGCCGAAGGCCGCCGGGAAACCGTATCCCGCCAGCAGGGTAAGCAGCAACAGCGCCGCGAAAAAAACGGCCGTCACACGAAGAAAAAGCGTTTTCAAAGGAGGGCCTCCTAACCGTTGAACATATCCAGCTTACCGATGTTTTGGTCCATCCACCGTCCGCGCTCCACCACATATGCCATGAGCTTTTCGTATTCCTCCTCCAAGGTGCCGCGCCCGCGGTCGTATAGAGTCTTTTCCTCCGAGCAGTACCAGCGCGTGTAGTTGCGCTCAAGGCTACCACCCAGATAGTCCCGGCAGGCGGCGATATAGGAGAGCAGGTACTCCTCTGAAAAATAGGTTTTGCGCAGCTCCTGGTAGCGCAGCTGGCAAAGCCGCGTGAAGGCTTCGGAACGGCAGAGGCAATAGTAGATCATGCTTTTCGGTATCCCGATGGTGTCGTAGGGGATCTCCCGGCCGATGATGTTGTTCATCGCGCCGTCAAAATCCCAGACCGGTCCGATATACACGACGCCGTCCAGATCAAAATAAAGGAAGGTCGAAAGCGAACCGGCGTCATAATTCTGAAAGAACTCGTTGATCAAAAAATAATCTACGAACGATTCGACGTCGATCCGCTCCATCCAAGCGACGCTCTCCGGATCCGCGTCGATGTCCATCAGCGACTTCTCGCACACCGTGAGTACGGATTCGATGTAGTGGATCTGCACCGGGTCCATCTCGATAAAATCGGGGTAGCACAAATCATAGTCGAAAAGGTTGGTCTCGGTGGACATCAGCCGCTCGATCTGATAGTGGTCGTAGGTGTTGTTGATCTGCAGAAGGGCCGCGTTTTCCGTCCGGCCGGGATCAAATTCCGTCAGATTCAGATGTTCCCGATCCACCTGGATTCGCTCGATGATGGTATAGAGGCCCAGATATTCCGTTTTGCCGTCCTCACCCCTT
>CAZLMO010000072.1:877-8028 GCA_964560915.1 uncultured Oscillospiraceae bacterium | reverse complement strand
ACAGGCGGGCATCCGACGCGTTGCCCATAACGGCATCCGAGATATGGTAAAGCATGTAATTGCGGATCTGGGTCCGGTCGATGTAGCTGCCGTTGACGGCGTAGGAATCCCCCTTCTCCATCCCGCAGAGGGACTGTTCGTTGCCGCTCCAATCGTCGTTTATGAGCTTGACGGCGTACTGCTTCTTGGGGAAGAAGCGCGAGCTGTGCCCTCGGATGCCGACGAGCGCCGCGCTTTCCACTGCGGGCGTATCCCGCAGCGTATTGCTTCCGCCGCTGTCAAAAAGAAAAAAACGGCACAGGATCTTCCGGCCGTGTTCCTCCTGCTCCGCGCCTGGGATAGTCTGTTCCTCCGTGTCGATCAAAAGAATCGGCAGATAACTTGAAAAGGTTTCGGCATCCGGCTCTCCCTCCGTCCGCTCCGGCTCTTTTGGCCAAGTGAGATGCTGCTCGGCCCGGAGTGAATTCCCTTTCGGGGAAGCGACCGGCACCGAGGCGGCCACCAGCAGCAGAAGCGCCGCCAGCAGCAGGGATACGGTTTTTCTCATCTTTTCACTCCTGAATCTCGCTGTTCTGCAGCACAAGGTTTGCGTAACTGACGCCCTCCCTGCTGTACAAAAGCGCAAGAAGCCCATCCAGTTTCTTTTTTGCCTTGCTGTCCCGCACATCGTAAATCAGCTCCGCCGTATCCGGCGTTGTATTTACAACCTGAAGCCGGCTGTTCGGGTAGGTTTTGAAGATATCCGATTCCAGATCCTCCCTCCGCTCCAGCGTGCTGCGCACGACAAGCAGGTAACGGCTGTCCTTCCGGATCCTGCCGAAGACCAGCAATAAGATAAATATCAGCGCCGACGCCGTAAGGGCGACCACATACTGCGCGACGCCGCAGCAGATCCCCACCATAATGCACCAGAAAATATGTACGGCATCCTGCGGATCTTTGATGGCCGTGCGGAAGCGGATGATGGAGAGCGCGCCCACCATGCCGAGCGAGAGGGCGATGTTGCTGCTGATGACCGCCATTATCGCCGCCGTGATCGCGGCCATTGCGATCAGAGAGACGGCGAAGCGGCGCGAGAAGGTCACCCGTGTAGCGGAAAAATAGTAGGCGATATAGATGACGATGCCGACCGCCACCGCCACGCCGACGCGGATCGAGACATCAAAGAAATCCAGCTCCCCCTGCTGGAGAAGGTTATCTAATATATATTGCTTCATCCTGTTTTCCCCGTTTCGTACGGCTTTTTATTTTTAATAGACCGTGATCCGGCTCGGAAGCCGGGAGATCCAGTATTTGCTGCAGGATTCCTGCGCACCGGCCGAATCCGTAAGCAGGCCCTGAATATAATCCGGCAGGTACCCGCTGAATTTGACCTCCATCACATAGACGTCCGCCTCCATGACCGGGCACAGCCTCGGCGCTGCCGAAAACAGGTCCGGGCCGCTCTCCTCCATGCGGATGTCGCTGTCGAACGTGATGCGCGTATTGCACAGCGGCACCTCGAAGGCCAGCCGACGGTACTGAATGACGGCCTTGGGCCGCCACATTTCCTCCGTCATGCGGCAGTAGAGCCGCACCGCCTCCGGACGCGGCAATTCCAGCAGCGGGCGGTAATCCCCCGTCTGTATGGTTTCGGCCTGTTCCCGCGTCAGAGACAGGGAAGATTTTGACCGCGCGTCGCCATTTCTGCGTTTGATTTCCATCTTCGCAAAGCCGAATTCCGGCGGATAGATTCGCAGGCGGATCTTATCCCGGCAGCAGATGCCATCCTCTTTTTCGGTGCAGCAGCGGTTATCCGGCGTATCGTAATAAAGCGACCGGATCAGGTATCCGCGGCCCCCCGCGTTGTGCGGGTCCTGCGGCAGCACCGCCGACAGTTTCCGGATGAGTTCCGCGGCCTGCACGGTGGTGAGCAGATATTTGTTTTCTGTCCTTCTTACAAACACGGCTATCCTTCCTGCCGCGGCGCGGCGCTCTCTGGCTCCAGATGTTCGATCTTTACCGTGAAACATGCCGGGAAGACTGTGTATTCGTCTGGATCCCCCGGCCAGTCCCCGCCGACGGCAAGGCTCATGATGAGATACATCGGCTCATCCGGGACGTGGGATTCCGTGCGAAAAACCTCCACGCCGTCGAGCGTCCAGATCAGCAAGCCCTTATACCAGGATAATCCGACCGTATACTGCCGCGGCATCCCGCTTTCAAAATCATAGATGAAGTAGGCCCTTCTTTTTTTGTCACTGAAATAATGGAGCACGCCCGAATAGCAATTCGGCTCGGTTCCGACGTGCTCATAGATGTCGATCTCCGGGAGCGCCGTTCCTTTCGTGTTGAGCATCCAGATCGCCGGAAAAAGTCCCGCGCCCTCCGGGACCGTAACTGTGAACGAAAATTCCCCATAGAGATAGCTCTGCGCCGATTCCGCCATGCCGGAGACATAGCCGTCTCCCCTTCGCTCCGCCGTGAGGCGGATGGTGTCTCCGCCTGAAAAGGAGACCTGTTCCGTTTCATAGACGCTCAGCTCGTTGTTGCAGTGCTCGGCACTGCAAACGGCCAGAAAATGGTCCGTCGGAGAGGGGAGAATCGTACCGGAAAATGCCGCCCCGGAGACCGACGCCCCCGAAAATTCCGTTTTGGATGACGGCGTGCCGGGAGACGCCGCTTCGGAGGATGCCACGCCGGAGACTGGCATCCCGGAGGACGTTTCCGCAGACGCGGCCGCCCCGGAAGATGCCGCCGTCTGTGAAACCGCGGTCGGCGCGCGCCGCCGATAGGTAAAAATCACCATCTGCAAAATCATCGCCCCCGTCAGGCAGAATGCGGCCCCGACTGCGGCAATGCGGATAACCTTTATCCCTTTCATACCTGTTTTCCCCTTTTGCCGGAATCTATGGCGGCATCCCTCTTTTTTCTGCGTCGGCCGCACCCGGCCTTCGCTCAAGCAGATTCCATAATCTTCCAAATAAAGAAAAAAGGCAAGGGGTAATTTGTCGCCCCTCGCCGCGGTTCATAAAAAAGGCAAAACGCCCCGATGCCCAAGGAAGCCTCTGGGGGCATCCGCATGACGGCATCTGCAAATTTTCGTAAAAAAATCCCCCTTCCTGTCCGTTTTGGACAAGAAAGGGGATAAGTTCGGATTCTATTCTATGGGGAAAGGCCTGGCTCCTGTGGGCCAACCCCATCCGTATGGGCGGAACCTTACGCGCTCATTTTGCAGATAGCCTCGTAAACGGCAACGGACATCGCGACAGTCGCGCCGACCATCGGGTTGTTGCCCATGCCGATGAGGCCCATCATCTCGACGTGCGCCGGCACGGAGGAGGAACCCGCGAACTGCGCGTCGCTGTGCATGCGGCCCATCGAGTCGGTCATGCCGTAGGAGGCGGGGCCGGCAGCCACGTTGTCCGGATGGAGGGTACGGCCGGTGCCGCCGCCGGAGGCCACGGAGAAATATTTTTTCCCGTTCTCGACACACCATTTCTTATAGGTGCCGGCGACGAGGTGCTGAAAACGGACGGGGTTCGTGGAGTTGCCGGTGATGGAGATGTCGACATGCTCGTGCTGCATAATGGCGACTCCCTCGTTGACGTCGTTTGCGCCGTAGCAGAGAATGGCCGCGCGCTCGCCCTCTGAGAACGGGATCTCGCGAACAATTTTCAGCTCGCAGGCGGCGAAGTCGTAATCCGTCTGGACGTAGGTAAAACCGTTGACGCGGGAAATAATATAGGCGGCATCCTTGCCGAGCCCGTTCAGGATGACGCGGATCGGGGTTTTGCGGGCCTTGTTGGCGTTGCGGGCAATGCCGATGGCGCCCTCCGCGGCCGCAAAGGACTCGTGCCCTGCTAAAAATGCAAAGCACTTGGTCTCCTCGCTCAGCAGCATGGCGCCGAGGTTGCCGTGACCAAGCCCGACTTTGCGCTGTTCGGCGACGGAGCCGGGGATGCAGAAGGCCTGAAGGCCCTCTCCGAGGCAGATGGCCGCCTCCGCGGCGGATTTGACCTGTTTTTTGATGCCGATGGCGGCGCCGAGCGTGTAAGCCCAGACCGCGTTGTCGAACGCGATCGGCTGCACGCCCCTGACGATCGCCTCCGGATCGATGCCGGCGGCCTTTACCAGCGCGGCGGCTTCCTCTAAGGAGGTCATCCCATATTTTTCGAGGCAGGCTCCGATTTGGAGCATTCTTCTTTCTTTTCCTTCAAACTCTGCCATGTATCTGAATACCATCCTTTCCTCTCAGCTTCCCGAACGGGCCCTGCTGGCCCCGCCCGGGGCGTCGGCCCCTCTTGCGGGGGCCCGGTTCCCGGGAATCACGGCCTGTTTACAAAAGCGGGCCTGTTTCCCCAAAACCGCCCGGCGTCATTCTTCGCGCGGGTCGATGTATTTCACCGCGTCGGCGTAGCGGCCGTAAGTGCCGGTCTCCTTCTCGAGCGCGGCGGCGGCATCCGTGCCATGGCGGATATCCTCCATCATCTTGCCGAGACGGACGAATTGATAACCGATGACCTCGTCGTTCTTGTCGAGGGCGAGGGAGGTGATGTAGCCTTCGGTCAGATCGAGGTAACGGACCCCCTTGACGCCGGTGCTGTAAATAGTGCCGATTGAGGAACGGAGCCCCTTGCCGAGATCCTCAAGCCCTGCGCCGATCGGCAGGCCGCCCTCGGAGAAAGCGGTCTGGCTGCGGCCATAGACAAGCTGCAGGAAAATCTCACGCATGGCCACATTGATGGCGTCGCAGACAAGGTCGGTATTCAGAGCCTCCAGAATGGTCTTGCCGGGCAGAATCTCGCCGGCCATGGCCGCGGAATGGGTCATACCGGTACAGCCGATCGTTTCAACCAGCGCCTCCTGAATCACTCCGTCTTTCACATTCAGTGTGAGCTTGCACGCCCCCTGCTGGGGCGCACAGGTTCCGACTCCGTGCGACAGGCCCGAAATATCGGTGATCTGGGTGGATTTCACCCATCTTCCTTCCTCCGGGATCGGTGCCGGGCCGTGGTTCGGGCCCTTAGTCACGCTGCACATTCTTTCCACATCTCTTGAACAGTTCATGCGGCAGCTCCTTTCCTCTCTATAATAAGTTTTATGAAGTAATGAGAGCGAGCTTTCGGAAAAGCGGGCGTTTCGCAGGCTTTCCGTCAAACCCGCCTAAATTATATAAGAAATAATCCTTTAAATCAATGTGGAGTATTTCCAAATAATCGCCCTTTTCAGGGGGAATTTCCGTTTAAAACGATCGCAGGCCGCAAAAACGGCAAATAGATTTAACAGTCCGTTCATTGACTTGCAAATATCTTAAGAATAAAATAAGAAAATAGAGTATTAGGCATTTCTTTCGGGTGGGAAAAAAAGCCGCCCAGGATAAGGAGAAAGCATGAGTTTACTTGAAAAGATTTTCGGCAACTATTCCCAGAAAGAACTGAAACGCATCGACCCCATCGTTAAGAAGATTCTCGACCTTGAGGAGGAATACAAAGCTTTGAACGAATCCGAGCTCAAGGGCCGGACCGCTCAGTTCCGCGAGCGCTGGCAGAACGGCGAATCCCTCGACAGCTTGCTCCCGGAGACGTTCGCCACCTGCCGGGAGGCCTGCGACCGCGTTCTCGGTATGCGCCCGTTCCCGGTGCAGCTCGTCGGCGGCATCGTGCTTCATCAGGGCCGCATCGCCGAGATGAAGACCGGCGAGGGCAAAACGCTCGTCGCCACGCTTCCGGCCTACCTCAACGGCCTGACCGGTCAGGGCGTACACATCGTCACCGTCAACGATTACCTTGCCAAGCGCGACAGCGAATGGATGGGTAAGGTCTATGACTACCTCGGCCTCTCCGTCGGGCTTGTCACCCATGATGTGGAGACCGGCCGCCGCAAGGATGCCTACGCCTGCGATATCACCTACGGCACCAACAACGAGTTCGGTTTCGACTACCTGCGCGACAACATGGTCACTTATAAGGAAAACCGCGTTCAGCGCGGCTTCAATTTTGCCATTGTGGATGAGGTGGACTCCATCCTCATCGATGAGGCGCGCACTCCGCTCATCATCTCTGGCCGCGGCGAGAAATCCACTGACCTCTATGAGAAGGCCGACCGCTTCGCCCGCACGCTCAAGGCCATCCGCGTGAAGGAGGAGAACGAGAAGGAGGAGCGCGAGGATATCGACGCGGATTACATCGTCGACGAGAAGGCCCGCACCGCCACCCTGACCCCGAGGGGCGTCGCCAAGGCGGAGGAGGCCTTCCATCTCGAAAACTTCAACGATCCGGACAACATGACGATCGTCCACCACATCAGCCAGGCGATCAAGGCTGAGGGCGTGATGCAGTGTGATGTGGACTATGTGGTCAAGGACGGCGAAGTCATTATTGTTGACGAATTCACCGGCCGCCTGATGTTCGGACGCCGCTACAACGAGGGCCTCCATCAGGCTATTGAGGCGAAAGAGGGCGTCACCGTCGCGCACGAGAACCGCACCCTCGCCACCATCACTTTCCAGAATTACTTCCGCATGTACGACAAGCTCTCCGGCATGACGGGCACCGCCCTGACCGAGGAGGCCGAGTTCCGCGAGATCTACGGCCTCGATGTGATCGAGATCCCGACCAACAAGCCGGTCATCCGTGAGGACGCCTCGGATGTGGTTTATAAGACCGAGCACGGCAAATTCGACGCCGTCATCGACGAGATCGTTGATGCGCACCAAAAGGGCCAGCCGGTGCTGGTGGGCACCATCTCCATCGAGAAATCCGAGCTGCTGAGCTCCATGCTCAAAAAGCGCGGCATCCAGCACAACGTGCTAAACGCCAAGCATCACGATAAAGAGGCTGAGATCGTCGCGCAGGCCGGCATGCCCGGTGCGGTAACAATCGCAACCAACATGGCCGGACGCGGCACCGATATCGTGCTCGGCGGCAACGCGGAGTATCTTGCCAAAGCCGATCTGCGGAAGATGGGCTATGAGGAAGAGCTGATCAACACCGCGGATGCCTATTTTGAGACCGGCGCGGAGGATATCCTCGCCGCACGGAAACTTTTCCAGGAGCTTCACCAAAAGCATAAGGAGGAGATCACCGGGCAGGCCGAGCTTGTGAAGAATGCCGGCGGCCTCTATATCATCGGCACTGAGCGGCACGAATCCCGCCGTATCGACAACCAGC
>CAZLMO010000072.1:0-867 GCA_964560915.1 uncultured Oscillospiraceae bacterium | reverse complement strand
ATGATGAGGCGATCCTAGGAGCGCGCAAGCGATTCGCTGAACTGCTCGAAGGACACAAAAAACGCATGCAGCCCGAACACGACGAGGTCGTGAAGTTAGGAGGCCTGCACATCGTAGGTACGGAGCGGCACGAGTCGCGCCGTATCGACAACCAGCTGCGCGGACGTTCCGGCCGTCAGGGCGACCCCGGAAAATCGAGATTCTACATCTCGCTTGAGGACGACCTCATGCGGCTCTTTGGCGGTGAGCGGCTTCAGAATATGATGGATACGCTCGGCGTGGAAGAGGACATGCCGATTGAAAATAAGATGCTCGCGAGCTCCATCGAGAATGCGCAGAAGAAGGTGGAGGGCCGCAACTTCGGCATCCGCAAGAACGTGCTCCAATTCGACGATGTCATGAATAAACAGCGCGAGATCATCTACGGCCAGCGCTCCAAGGTGCTGGAGGGCGAGGACCTCAAGGACTATATCGCCCAGATGCGCGCGGAAAGCGTCTCCAAGAACGTCGACACCTATCTCACCGAAGGCAGCGTCCCGCAGGATTGGAACCTCGACGGCCTGCGCGATTATTACCTCGGCTGGATGCTTTCCGACGGGGATTTGCGCTACGGAAAAGAGAATCTTGCAACGCTGACGAAAGCCGATATCGAAAAGGCGCTCCTGGACCGCATGGAGGAATACTACGCCGTCCGGGAGAAGATGTTTGGGTCGGAGCTGATGCGCGAACTGGAGCGCGTCGTGCTGCTGCGGAACGTCGACACCAAGTGGATGGACCACATCGACGCAATGGAGGATCTCAAGCAGGGCATTTACCTGCGCGGTTACGGCCAGCGTGACCCGGTCGTCGAGTACCGCATGGAGGGCT
>CAZLMO010000071.1:0-9700 GCA_964560915.1 uncultured Oscillospiraceae bacterium | reverse complement strand
CCTGCCCATCCAGATAGACTCTGCCGCTCGTGACCTGTTCGAGGCCGGAAAGGCAGCGCAGCAGCGTGGATTTTCCGCAGCCGGATGGCCCGAGAAGCGTCACCAGTTTCCCCTTTTCCACACCGAGACTGATATCCTTCAAAACATGGTTGCTGCCGAAGCTTTTATTTAATTTTTCAAATTCAATATAAGACACAGCCGTTATCTCCCCTCTTTTTGAATCTGTTCGAGTTTGTTTTTGCTCTGGAAGTAGAGGACGAGCGCCGTAATCAAAAACGTCATCAGCATGATGACCACGAAGACGGCGGAGGCCTCGGTACTCGAATGTTTCATGGTCTGGTACAGGAATACCTGGACGTTGGTCACGGTGCTTCCGGAGAGGTTCCGGATGATGACGTAATCGCCGAAGAGAATTCCGACCGCAAGGAGGGAGGAAACGGTGATACCCGTGATAATGTTCGGCACGATGACCCGGAAGAAGGCATACAGCTTACTGGCGCCGAGCATCTCGGCGGCCTCCAGCAGCATCGGCATATTGACCGCATGCATACTGTTCCGGATCCCCTGATAAATGTACGGAAGGATAATCACGCAGTATGTGCCGAGCATCATAATCAGACGGTTGCTCAGGAAGGTCCCGCTCTTGGCGTAAAGCGCCAAAATGGAGACGGAAAGGATGACGCCCTGAATCGTATAAGGGATCATGCAGAGGATCTGAACGTATTTTTCGAGGCTCGGAAAATAGATGGTTACTACAAAGAGCGCCAGCAGAACCACCAGAATCGTAACCAGAATCGGTACGATGCAGATCAGAATCGTCTGATAAACGGCTTTCAGGAAGGAGGCGTTTCCGAAAATCGTCTTATAGTTTTCGAGGGAAAACCCATATGGAATAATCCCCGTCCAGTTGTCGAATATGGAGTAGATGATCGTGGCAACCAGCGGAATCAAAAGCCAGACGATGACGCAGGTCATCACGATGTTCGCGGAAATTTTGTGCATCTTATTCATGCTGCTCACCTCACATTCCAGCGCGTGGTCGCCTTGATGACATAGTTGTCAATCAGGATCGCCGCGCACATCAGAAGCATCATCACGACGGAAAGCGCCGCGCCGAGATGTGGCTTCGAAGCGATATCGCCGGTAAACATCGAGGAAATATTGACCGGCAGCAGGCTGAAGTTATTCATCAGCAGCGCATAGGCCGTCGCGTAGGCGCACAGGGCATTCGCAAAGAGGACGCTGATCGTCCCGAAAATACTCGGGATCAGCACCGGAATACCAACCTTGAACCAGAACGTGCTGTTCCTGCCGCCGAGCAAAAGGTTTGCCTCCTGCCATTCCCGGCGGATCCCGTTGAAAGCCGGGATCAGCAGCAGCGTGGAAAGCGGTATCTGAAAATATACATACATCAGAATCAGTCCCTTGCTGGTATAAAGGTCGAAATTCTGAATAAATTCAATTCCATAAATATTTGCAATCTGGCGGATGACGCCGGATGTGCCCAAAATAATCATATAGGCAAACGCCAACGGAACGCCTGCAAAATTCGAGGTCATATTCAGCACCGTCATGAAGGCGTTTCGAAATTTCCCCCTTGACGTGTGCGCGGCCTTCGCACCCATAAACGCAATAAAAATCCCGATTGCAGTGGAGAGCAGCGTGATTTCCACGCTGTTTCCGATGGCTTTCCGGTAGCTCAGGGTGCTGAAAATCTTGGCATAATTCTTTAAGGTAAAAAAGACGCTCTTATCCTCATCCAGACCGAAACTGTCGAGGATCAGCATGGCAAGCGGCAGAAGCTCATATAGAAACACAACAAGAAGAAAAGGAAGCAGCACAAGCAAATAAATCTTTTTGTTCGTCATCTTCTTGACGGCTGTCGGGTTACTGTTTTTCACGGAGGATCACCTCATTCCAAAAAATGGGGCGCACTTCTCGAGCACGCCCCATTTCTTATGGTACTTACTTGCAGTGGCTTAACCCACGAGGATATGTGGCTCAGCCCATGAGCGGGATGATGTTTTCATTCCACCAAGTGGAAATCGTGGCGCAGACGGTGGCATACTGCTCGGCATCGGAAATACCGACGGCGTTGGCATACTCACTGGCCTGGAAGGTGGTATCCTGAATCTCCTGCGGGATCACGACGTCGGTTCTGGTCGGAACGGCGCCGGATTTGGCAAGGTTAATCTGGCCCTGATCAGAGAAGATATATTCTCTGGAAAGAGCGGCAGCAAACGGAGTATCGGATTTGGAGTTGATGACGGAGGCATATCCGACCAGGATCGCGCCGTCGGACGGGATACCTACCGTGAAGTTATAGTTCGGGGTCTGATCGCGGTAACCCAGAACATTGTAGGACCACGAAACACCAAGCTCGACTTCGCCGGCCTGGATTCTGGCGAGAAGGATATCTCCGCTGTCGATACGGCCAGCCTGGGCCATCTCGGTCCAGAAATCATACGCAGGCTGCAGGTTCTCGAGGTCGCCGCCGAACGCATAGGCAGTGGCAACGACAACACCTTGGCCGGTGGCGCCGCCAACGACGTCGCCGATGGTCAGCTTATAGGTGCCGTTCTTGACGTCGGCCCAGGAAGTCGGGGCCGGGTCGGTCGTGATATCATTGTTGTAGATGAAGGCGGTGCAGCCGGTGTAGGCGACCATCCAGAGCCCCTCATCGTCTTTCGCCCAATCCGGGACGGAATCCCAATAAGAAGTTTTATAGCTCTGAACAAGACCGTCTGTAACGGCCTGAGAAGTGAAGGCGAGACCCACGTCGCCGATATCTCTGGTTGCATCATTGGCGAACATATTCAGTTCCTCGGCGGAGCTCATATCTTCGTCCGTATGCTCAATCCCATAAGTATCGGTCAGACCGGTCCAGCTCTCGCCCCAGTTTGCCCAGGAATCCGGCATGCCGACAGACTCGACATGGCCCTCTTCCTTCGCTTTTTCAATGATTTCATCCAGCGTGTAAGAGTTGAGGTCGATCGCCTCCTCTTCTTCGGTGGCACCGGAGCATCCGACCAAAAGAAGGCTAAGGCAAGCGACAACAGCAATCAGCTTGAACAATGTGGTTTTACGCATGTTGTTCCTTCTCTCTAAATTTTTTGGGCCCACGGTTTCCCGCAGCACTCCAGCTGTTATTATAACGAATAACTAATAATTTGTAAAGGAAAACTTGCCATTTTATAAGTATTGAATAAAGAATTTCTGGATCCTGCAATACTGGAAATATCCTGCATATTACCTTGAATCGATTGTAAAAAGACGCCGTTTCTGCTAAAATAGCGGTATTAAACTGACGGAGGTTTGGACTATGAGAGCATATGAACGCCTTTTGAAGTATGTCACCTACCCAACGGCCTCGGATGAGGCAAGCGATACCTGCCCCAGCACCCCGGAACAGAAAATTTTCGGTACGGCTCTTTGCAAGGAAATGAAAGAAATCGGCATAAAAGATGGAAGAATGGACGAGAACGGCTATGTCTACGGCAGCATCCCTGCGGCCCCAGGCAGGGAAAACGCGCCGGTGATCGGCTTTATCGCCCACATGGATGTGGTTCGTGAGGTGCCCTTCTCGGGAATCCGGCCGAAGGTGGTCGATTATCGGGGCGGCGACGTGCCGCTCAATGAGGGACTCGGGATTTTCCTCTCTCCGAAAGAATTTCCGGAGATGGAAACTTGCATCGGCAAACACCTGATTGTGACGGACGGCACAACCCTGCTCGGCGCGGACGACAAGAACGGCATTGCCGAAATTCTTACCGCTGCCGAATATCTAATCGGGCATCCGGAAATCCCCCACGGAACCATCAAGATCGGTTTTACCCCGGATGAGGAGATCGGCAGGGGCGCGGATCGCTTCGATCTTCCCTCTTTTGCCGCGGATTTTGCCTATACATTGGATGGCGGCGCCTTTGGCGGCGTGGAATCTGAAACCTTCAATGCCGCCCACGCGCACATCAAAATTCATGGACGCAGCGTCCATCCCGGCTCTGCAAAGGGTGTGATGAAAAATGCCTCCCTGATCGCCATGGAATTCCATTCCCTGCTTCCGGCGCTGGAACGCCCGGAAAACACGGAGGGCTATGAGGGCTATTATTACCTTAACCATTTAAATGGGGCGTGCGAAGAGGCCGAGATGGAATATATCCTTCGCGACCACGATACGGCAAAGCTGGAGCGCCGGGTGGAAGTGATTCATAAAGTCGCCGAGGAGATCGATCGGCGCTATGGAACGGGTACCGTCGTCGCCGACACCGGCTACGACTATAAAAACATGCGCGTCGTCATCGAGCAGTATCCGCACCTGATCGAAACCGCTTACGAAGCTATCCGCGAAGTCGGCGGCGAACCCAAATCCGTCGCCGTGCGCGGCGGGACCGACGGCTGTGTGCTCTCTTTCAAAGGGCTCCCCTGCCCGAATCTCGGCACCGGCGGCTACAACTTCCACGGGAAGTACGAATTTGCCTGTGTGGAGGATATGGATCTCGCCGCGGAAACCATCGTGAAAATCGCGGAAAAATACGCAGATTTTAAAAAGTAGTTTGCGTATCATATTTTCGGGTGCTTTTTTCGCTGGGAAAAATACGCAGATTTCAAAAAATAAGTCCGCTATTTTCGGGCAATTTTTCCGCTGGGAAAAGTACGCAGATTTCAGATAATATCCCTTCGTGCGCTTTTTCCGCTGGGAAAATACGCAGATTTTAAGAATAAGCCTGCATATAAAATTTTGTGCGGTTTTTCCTCTGGGAAAAATACGCGAATTTTAAGAAATAAGCTGGCTTCGAAAAATCATCACAAATCGGCATAAGCATGCCGGTTTCCCATGATCTCTCCCCGAATATGGGCGCAAAAAAAGCCGCTTTCCCGTGCAGTCGGGAGAGCGGCTTTTTTATGAAAAATTGTGTTTTTGTTCCAAGAAAGACACCGCGGGCTTTTGCCCCGGCAGGCCGCCGGATGCCCCTCAGCCTTTTTGTTCAGAGGCCGTAGAGGTCGGAAAACTTTTTTGTGAGGTAATCGACATAGTAGTGCGGATCGAACGACGCGCCGCACACCATGCGGAACAGGCGCTCCGGGTCGTAAAGGCTGCCGTACTGGTAGATCTTCTGATTCAGCCAGTCCACCAGCGGTTTCAGGCTTCCCGAAGCGATTGCGGCGTTCACGTCGATATCCTCTTTCATCGATTCAAACATCTGCGCTCCGTACGCGCTTCCCAATGCATAGGAAGGGAAATACCCGACGTTGCCGCCGCCCCAGTGGGAATCCTGAAGGCAGCCGTGCGTGTCGTCCGGCACGTCGACCCCGAGATATTCTTTATAAAGACGGTTCCACTCCGCCGGAACGGCGTCATAGGAAAGCTCCCCCGCAAACAGCTCTTTCTCGATCTCGTAGCGGATCATGATGTGCAGCGGGTAAGTCAGCTCGTCGGCCTCGATCCGGATCAGGGAGGGTTTCGCACGGTTAATCATCCGGTAAAGCTGCCGCGGGGTGATCTCCGAGAAATTCTCCGGGAAAAGCTCCCGGAGCTTCGGCAGAATCGCGGTGATAAACGGCTCACTGCGGCCGATGATGTTCTCGAAGAAGCGGGACTGGCTCTCGTGGATCCCCATGGAGACCCCGCCCGCCACCGACGTATAGCGGTGCTCATCCGAGCCGCCCAGCTCGTAGAGCGCGTGGCCGCCTTCGTGGATCACGGAATACATGGAGGAGGTGACGTTGTCTTCGTAATAATGCGTCGTAATCCGGACATCCTCGTTGGAAAACTCCAGCGTAAAGGGATGCTCCGTCTCGCCGCAATTGCAGTGCGCGGGGTCAATGCCCATAAAATCCATCAGATATTTCGTGAGTTGCTTCTGCTTTTCGGGCGAATACCGGCCAATCAGCGGCGAGTCGTCGATCTGCGGCGCCTTCGCGATCTTTTGGATCAGTGGAACGATGCCTTCCCGCAGAACCGCAAAAAAGCGGTCCGCCTTCTCCATCGTGAGGCCGCGCTCGTAGAGATCGAGCTGCGTGTCGTAAGGCGCCTGATCCGGCTTGTAGTACCTTGCAAACCGGATGTTGGCATCAAAAATCTTTTGGAGATAGGGCTTAAACATGGCGAAATCGTTCGCCGGTTTGGCTCTGTGCCAAACAGCTTCCGCCTTGGAGAGCGTCTTCTGGTAATCGACATATTCCTCCTGCGGGATACTTTTGACATACGCCTGGTCGCGGAGAAGGAGCTCCACTTCCCTCGCCTGATGGACGGTCAGCTGCTCCTTGTTGGCCCGAAGCCATTCGAGCAGGTCGACTGTTTCCGGGCAGGTGGAAAGCAGGTACTGGAACCCGGAAAGGATGCCCAGCGCTTCGGAGCGTCCCTCCTCCGTATCCGGCGGCGCGACGGTAATGCTGTCCAGCTCAACGGAGGAGCAGGCATATTTGTAGGCAAAGAGCTGTTTTTGCAGCAGTGCCAACTTCATCAGCTTTTCTTGCAGTTCGGGGGATTCCTCCATATTGCAGTCTCCTTTACGGAATCAATATCCATGATAATGTGCCCCGCCCGGACCCGGATTATCAGCGGCGGAGGGCTCCCTGCGTTTTAAGCATATCCAGCGCCTTTTACCGAAAAATCAGTGATCTCCCTCTGCCATGCATCGGCGCTCTTCTTTGCGGCGAAATCAGCCAGATTCTCTCCGGCAGCATGCGGATTTTCATGTCGGCACCCCAATTGGGATATCGGCGTTCTCTTCGCCGCGCCGCAAAAATCCGGGGACCTGATTTCATGTTTTTTTTCCGGAGCAAGACGGGAATGTTTATGCTCAGCCGCGGAAGATGACGTCCTCGCGCTTCGGGCCGTTGCATACGATCTTAATCGGGACTTCGATCTCTTTTTCGATAAATTCGATGTAATCCCGGCATTCCTTCGGAAGCTTGTCGTATTCGCGGATGCCGCGGATGTCGCACTTCCAGCCGGGTAATACTTTCAGAACCGGTTTCGCCTCGAGCAGAACCGGGTAGGTCGGGAAGTCGCGCAGCGTTTCGCCCTTATATTCGTAGCCGACGCACACCGGGATCTCATCGAGATAACCCAGCGCGTCCACGACCGTAAAGGCGACATCCGTGGCGCCTTGCACCAGGCATCCGTAGCGGGAGGCCACACAGTCGAACCAGCCCATGCGGCGCGGGCGGCCGGTGGTGGCGCCGTATTCGCCCTTGTCTCCGCCGCGCTCACGCATCTCGTTCGCCGCGTCGCCGAAGATCTCGCTGACAAATGGGCCGGCGCCGACCGCGCTGGAATAGGCCTTCACGACGGCGGTGACCCGGGTAATCATGGATGGCGGAACCGAGGCGCCTACCGCGCCGTACCCGGCGATGGTGTTGGAGGAGGTGGACATCGGATAGATGCCGAAATCCGGGTCCCGGAGCGAACCAAGCTGGCCCTCGAGCAAAATGTTTTTGTCGCCGCGGATGGCATCCTGCATGAAGCGGACGGAATCGCAGACATAAGGCTTCAGGATCTCGGCATACTCGGCAAGCTCCTCCATGATCTGATCGAGATCATAGGGTTCCTTGTGATAGACGGCCTGCGCGATCTGGTTCTTGAGATCCAGGATCTCGCCGACTCTGTCGCGGAGAAAATCCCGGTAATAGAGTGCATCGACCGTGATGCCGATTTTGGCGTATTTATCGGAATAAAACGGAGCGATTCCGGATTTGGTGGAGCCGTAGGATCTGGCTCCGAGGCGCTCCTCCTCCCACTTGTCGAAATCGACGTGATACGGCATGAGGATCTGTGCCCGGTTCGAAACGAGAATTTTCGGATTGAACCCCGCGGCGCGGACGTTTTCGATCTCTTTTTGGAATTTATGGACATCGAGCGCGACGCCGTTTCCGATGAGGTTTTCCGTTTTTTCATAACAGGAACCGGAAGGAAGAATGTGCAGAACGACCTTTCCCTTGTCGGTGATGATCGTATGGCCGGCGTTCGCACCGCCCTGGAATCTCGCAACGATGTCCGCATCCTGTGCGAACATGTCCGTGATTTTGCCCTTGCCTTCGTCTCCCCAGTTAGCTCCAACGATTGCGTGTACCATAATTTTCTTCCTTTTCAAAATATTTTTTCAGAAGCCGGCCCTGTTTTCCTCAGGCCGCTCCCGGTTTGCCCTGAAAATCATTTTCTGCGGCCCCGCCGCATGAATCTTTTCCCGCTTTGCTGCGGAAAAAAACGCTCTTCCAAACTATTTTTATATCCTGACTTCCTCTTTTATACCCTTCGGGTTCTGTTTGAAGAAAGATCTTTTCGCATTTTGAGCTTTCTCTTTTGCCTTACGCATTCGACATATCGGCCTTTGTTCCTTCCGTCGAAGGAAAAGCCGCCCTTCCGAACTGTTTTTACAGGCTGACTTCGTCTTTCATGCCGAGCAGCTCTTTGTTCGGCGTGAGAATCGTCTCACGCAGCTCCGCCACATAGTCCGCCGTCTGTTCCGCCGCAAGGCCGGTGTATTTCTCCGGAACCAGGTTCGCCCTGAGGCTCTCCTCATCGAGGCCGAACCGGCCGTCATCGGCAAGGAGATCGAGCAGGTTGTTCTCCTCGCCCTCCTCCCGGATCCTGCGGAAGGCATCCATCGAATATTCGCGGATCGCCTCGTGAAGCTCCTGGCGGTCCCCGCCTTTTTTCACCGCATCCATCAGAATGTTTTCCGTTGCCATGAAGGGCAGCTCGCGGCGGACGCGGACCGCGATGACCTTCGGAAACACGCGGAGCCCGCCGGCAATGTTGGCGACCAGATTGAGGATGCCGTCCGCCGTGAGAAAGCTCTCGGAGATCGCAAGGCGGCGGTTGGCGGAATCGTCGAGCGTCCGTTCGAACCACTGCTCGGAGGCGGTCTCGGCCGGATTCAGCACCAGATTCGACAGATACCGGCTCAGGCTTGCACAACGCTCACTGCGCATCGGGTTCTGTTTATAGGGCATTGCGGAGGAACCGACCTGTTTGCCTCCGAAAGGCTCGCAGATCTCGCCGAAGCTCTGCAGCAGGCGAATGTCGTTTGTAAATTTATGTGCGCTCTGCGCGATCCCGGCGACTGCGGTCAGAATCCGGTAATCCTGTTTCCGCGGATAGGTCTGCCCGGTGACGGAGAAGGTCTTTTGGAAGCCCATTTTCCCCGTGATCATGCTGTCAAGCTCTTTCACTTTGCAGGCGTCTCCGCCGAACAACTCCAGAAAAGAGGCCTGCGTCCCGGTCGTGCCCTTCGCGCCGCGCAGTTTCATCTTCTCAATTGCCTCGCAGATGGCTTCATAATCCTCGGCAAAATCCTGTGCCCAGAGGCAGGCGCGCTTGCCAACCGTCGTGAGCTGCGCGGGCTGGCAGTGCGTATAGGCGAGGCACGGCAGATTTTTCTCTTTTTCCGCAAAGTCGGCCAGCAGAGCGAGGATATTGACGAGCTTTTTCTTCAGAATCTCCAACCCGTCCCGCATGATGATAAGATCGGCGTTGTCCCCCACAAAGCAGGAGGTCGCGCCGAGATGAAGGATCGGCTTCGCCTCCGGGCACTGCATCCCGAAAGCCTGCACATGGCTCATCACATCGTGACGGATCTCGGCCTCGATGGCCTCGGCATCCTCGAAATTGATGTCGTCGAGGTGCCCGCGCATTTCATTGAGCTGAAGATCCGTGATCGGGAGGCCAAGCGCCTGCTCCGCCTCCGCGAGCGCG
>CAZLMO010000070.1:0-9738 GCA_964560915.1 uncultured Oscillospiraceae bacterium | reverse complement strand
GCGGATTCCAAAGTCCTCTCCGGCGTGCAGATCTGCGGCGCGGCACTGCAGTTTCGGCAGGAAGGGTTTGTGCCGGAGGAGGTTCTCAGCGGCGGCGTTGCTCAGAATATCGAGCAGTTTCACCCCTTTGGCAGCCCGCCGGAGCTCTTTGCCGCCTGCGAATTCGAGTGCCCGCAGGTGCTCACCAGAAAAGGCGCCGACATCTCCATGAAATTCAGCCTCGGCTTCGACCTTTTGGAGCGCAGAGTCCCGGAGATCGAGGAAAAGGTTGACTACAAAATCGTCATGAAAAAAGAGCGCGAGATCCCGAGGGCCAAGGTCCCGGAGGTCTGGCCGGATTACGTGCTCATCGAATATCTTTCCGATTCCAATGCGTGGAGGCGTCTGCTCCGGGATGAAAATTCCACGCTGATTTTTAACGGCGGACAGCAGGGGGATCTGGAGCTGCACTTCGTCTGCCCGGACGACATCAAGGCGTATGAGGGCGGGCAATGCAGGCTGCGCTTCCGCCTGATGAAGGCGGAGGGTCTTTACAGCATTCCGAGCAATCTGCATGTTCCCGTAATGAGCGGCGTTCGGTTTGCCTATTCCTATTTGGAGCGCCCGCTGCTTGCGGATACCGTCTATACGGAGAACAATTTCGTCCATACCGACATCACCGCGGGCCTCCGCCGCGGCATCCGGACGCCTCTTTTCTACAACAGCGAAACCGCCGGCCGCGCCATGTATTTCGGATTTAACGGCCCGATCGAAGGCAGCCCGCTGAGCCTTTATTTTGAAATGGAAAACGATCAGGATGTCCCGATGGAGTATGCGGTGGAATACCTGTCGCCGGAGGGCTTTCTTCCGGCGCAGACCGTCGACCACACCTGCGGGATGCTCTATTCCGGCGCCATGCTGATCCTTGTTCCATCGGATTCGGCGAGAAAACGCCTCTTTGATTTTGACGGTTGGTGGCTGCGCATCATCAGCAGGGAGAAAAAACTGAATTCGGAATCCCTTCCGACCATACGGGGCATTTTCCGCAACCTCGCGAAGGTCGAAAACGTCCATACGGTCGAAGAAATTTATTTCATTGACGACACCAACGGCGAGATCGTCGTCAACCTTTCTCAGAAAAATCTGATCAGCGCCCGGGTCTATGTCAACGAGGAAAATAACGACCCGGTGAGCGACGAGAACTGGGTGCTCTGGGAGAGACGGACACATTTCACCCAACAGGGCCGGTGCTACAACCTCGACCCGGCCGGCGGAACCGTGACTTTCGAAAAGGGCTGTTTTGCCTCCTATCCGCTGATGCAGCGCTATTCCGCCGTAAAGGTGAGATTCCAGAGCTATCAGGGCTCCGCCGCCAACGTGCCGGAGAACGCCATCACTTCGCCGGCCTCCGCGCTGACAAACATTGCCTCCGTAGAAAACCCCATCCCGGCCTACGGCGGCTACGACGGCTACAACGAGGAGACCTCCGCGAAGGCGATCTCCAACATCCTCCGCACAAGGAACCGCGCCGTCTCCGAGCGGGATTATTTTGACCTGATTTCGCAGGTTTCCAGCAGCGTCAGGCAGATCAAATGCGTCTCCGGCGTCGACCGGATGGGCGAGCCGGCGGAGGACGTCATCACGGTCGCGCTGCTGATTAACGAATTTGAAAAGGGCAGCCGCATCTTTTCCGCCATCAAGGATGAGGTTCACGAAAAACTGATGTCCGCGAGCAATATGGTGCCGCTTGGCAAAACGCTGGTGCTTTGCCAGCCGCATTTTATCACGTGTTCCGTTCGCATATGGCTCCATGCCGGCGATATGGACAACGTCTATGAGCTTCAGTGCCGCACCGAGGAGGATATCGACCGGTTTCTCGATCCGCTCAAAGGCGGCTTCGACGGCAAAGGCTGGAAGATCGGCGTTTTGCCGACCACGCGCCAGCTCCTTGCTTTCCTCAAGATGGAGCACCCCGGCATCTCCGTGGAGCATATCGCCATGTCGGCAAAAATCGGCTCAAGGGAATATTCCGTCGACGACGACGTCTGCCGGAAGATTACGAATCCGTTCGTCATGGCGGTCGGCGGAAAACATACCGTTTATGTCGAAATTTCCGGATAATATCCGGATGAAAAGCTCTTTGAAAGGCGGTGCATGCCGTGCTGCAGGTTCCAAAGCTGGACGATCTCGACTATAAAAAGCTGTTTGAGCGAGCAAGGGGCATGATCCCGACCCTCACCGGCGAGTGGACGGATTTTAACCTCAGCGATCCGGGCATCACGA
Source organism: uncultured Oscillospiraceae bacterium (assembly GCA_964560915.1). Lineage (GTDB taxonomy): Bacteria > Bacillota > Clostridia > Oscillospirales > Ruminococcaceae > UMGS1668. The sequence continues at coordinate 7,476 of CAZLMO010000070.1, read as the reverse complement.
CGCTTCAGACGTTTGCCTGGCTCTATGATTCGCTGAATTACTATCTCGGCGCAACCGGAGAAATCCACCGGCTCAAATATTATAAACTGCTGGGCATCTACCCGGGGCAGTCCGCCTCGCGTTGCCGCATTTCCATCGAAGCCGAACCCGAAACGGAGATTCTGATGCCGCGGGGCACGAAGCTTGCCGCCGGAGACGTGATTTTTGAAACGCAGGAGACCTACCGCGGCACGGCAGGCAGACGGATCGGCATCTATAACGAGGTCGGCGGCAAAAAAACGGATCTTTCCGCCTTTGCCGGGGTGGATGGCGGATTCGCGCCGGTCTTTGCGCTCAGCACCACGGATACCGCTCTTTTTCTGGGTTTCACATGCCGGTTTTCCGACGCGGTGCGGATCTTTGTGGAGGCAGAATCCGGTCGGCGCAATCCGTTCGGAGACGGGTTCGCCCTCTCTGAAACGGTATGGGCGTATTACGACGGACGCGGTTGGAAACCCGCAGAGCTTGTCGGTGACGAAACCTGCGGATTTCTCCGCAGCGGGTATATTTCTCTTGAGCTTCCCGGCCCCACCGGGATCTACGGCCGAAAGGACATGAGCCGCGGCCACTACCTGCGCTGCACGTTAAAAAGAAACGAATACGACATTCGCCCGGCGATCGGCCGCGTGCTCGTCAACTGCACCGAAGCCGCCCAAACCGATACCTTTGCCGAAGCCCTCGAAATGGAGAGCGACGGGGAGGAGGAACTTCCGATCGACTCTTTCATCGGGGAAAAGGATCTCATCGGCGTCTGGGTCCGGAAAGACGGCTCCTACGAAGAATACTGCAGGCCGGGAGAAACGGCGCGCCGCTGCACGGTCGAGCCGGGAGATTTTTCGTGGCAGAGAAAGATTCGTTTTGCGAAGCGGTACATCCCGGAGAAGGGGACGAAAATCCTTGTTACGATCCGCAGCGGCGACGTCGCGTACGAGATGGAGCTCGGCAGGACGGACGGCTGTGCAAACCAGACCTTGACCTTTGATGCGGAAAACGTCTGCGACATCCGGCTCGCTCTCTCCTGGGAGGAAGACGGGAGGACGCGCTGCCGGCTCTGGAGCCGCTGCGCGGAACTTTATGAGGCCGGCTATGACGACGAGGTTTTCTCTTATGACGGCAAAAACCGGGCCGTGACCTTTGGCGACAGCATCCACGGCATGCAGCCGGAGCCAAATCTGACGGTTACGGTCGTCACGGTGCGCACTTCCCGCCTTCAGGACGGAAACATCCTGGCGGACCGGGTCGACGAGTACGCGGGGCCGGATCTGGGCTACCGCATCACCAACCCCTGCCCGGCGGAGGGCGGTGTCAGCCGCGTCGCCGACAGGGATCTGGATGAGCTGATCGAAGAAAAGCTCGGCGCCGTCACCCGCGCGGTCAACGAGGAGGATTACAGACAAATCGTTCTCTCGACGCCCGGCCTGATGATCGACAGCGTCGCCGTGATCCCAATGAAGGAATATTGCCAATACACAAATGAACTTTTCCGCCCGAATACCGTTTATGTGGCGGTCAAACCACATACCGGAGAGACCTGCCCGACGCTGAGCGAGACCTACCGCCGCATCATCTCGGAGCATCTCGAAAAATTCCGCCTGCTCTCCACGGATATCGTCGTCATCCCGGCGCGCTACAACGCCATCGACGTCTACTGCCGTCTGGCGCTCTCCGACAAGACCGCCGCCGCGAAGGCGGAGGCAGAGGCGACCATCCGCAAAATGATCGACACCGTCTCCACCGGCGAATACGGCCGGAAAGTGGATTACGGGCGGCTGTTTTCGGCGCTGGAGATGCTCGACTGCGTAAAAAGCGTCTCTCAGCTCTCCATCGAGTACATCGGCGCCGGGGCGAGAAAAACCGACAATGGCGACATTGAGGTCTATCCGGATAGCCTGACCTACCCGCATGAGATCGGCATCGAATATATCTGAGAAAGGGGCGTGACTGCGTGAAACAGCCACTGAAGCAGCCGTTAAAATACGTCAATTTTTATAAGCGTTCCCTCACACACGGCACCATGCGCGGCATGGCGTGCGACGGGGAGCTCTGTGTCACGCTCTCAAACCCGCTCGGAAACGGTTACTATATCACGCCGATGTTCGATACGATGGATGCCGAATCGAGCTACAACCGCCTTGTCGTCGATGCGGATTTTGACGGCGTGAAGGTCGAAGTCCTTGTGGGAGCGACGGATTACGGCTCCGTTTTTATCAACGATAAGGAAGTTTCCCTGGAAAAATACTTTGCGGACGGCCGCGTACCTTACGAGGAGAAAGCGGAGACGCTCCGGGCGCTCTCCTCGGAGCGCGCCGTCAACGAAAAGGATATCCTGCTGCATGATATCTCGGGCCGCTATGTTTGGGTGATGGTCGCCGTGTTTCCGATGGGGGAGGGCAGCTTCCTGCTCCGCGGCCTGCGCCTCGAATTCCCGAAATACAGCTTTACGGAATATTTTCCGGAGATCTATCAGGACAGCGCCTTTTTTGACAAATTCATCGCGGTATTTCAGTCGATGTATCTCGATGTGGAGCGCCGGGTGGACGATATTCCCCACCTTTTGGATTATGAGACGACGCCGGACGAAAACGTCGCCTACCTTGCGGATTGGCTCGGCATCGACAACCCGGGCGGCGTCTATACCGACGATCAGCTCCGCAAACTGATCCGGGACAACGACATTTATCAGGGGGCGAAGGGAACCCGCGCCGCGCTGGAGAAGATTATCGAGATGACGACCGGCATCCGGCCGCGCATCGTCGAGTATTTTCAGTGGAGCAAGCTGACAAGGAACGAATCTCAGCGGGAGCTCATGGGCCACCTTTATGGCGGCACCAGCAACGATTTCTGCGTGATCCTCGACCTCACCGGCCTTGAGACGCCGCTCCCGATCGACAAGGAGCCGCTCGATAAGATTGTGGACAGCTACAGCGTGATCGGCACCCGCCACCGGATCGTGTTTTTGCGCAGGTGCAGCTATACGGACATGCACTGCTATCTCGACGTCAACAGCTGCCTCTCCACCCCGGAGACCGCCTCCGTGGACGGCGTGATGCTCGGCTCCCACATCACGGTCGGCTGATTTTTGAAATTCCGGGCCCCCAAAAAGCGGCTTCCCGGAGTTTCTTTACCGGAAATAAACCCCGTGACTCAGGCAAAAAAAGCCGATTTTGTCAATTTATCATGGAAACGGGACAAAATTCCGTTTCCATTTTCTATTTCCGCCTATGGCTATTTCTTTGGCTTTGTTGTATAATAAAAAATCAGATTCTTCTCGTGCATAAGGAGGCGCCATGATGTCCGAAATGCATAAAAGCTTGGGCGTATCCTTCATTTCCACCGCGGAGATCATGGAAAAATACGACTTTCCTTCCGCGGAACTGCGCGACGCCGCCGCGGAGTATGAGCGCTTTTGCGTCGTCATTCCGTTTATCGGTGCCTTCAATACGGGGAAGAGCTCCGCCATCAACGCGCTGCTGGATATAAGCTCCCTGCCGACCGGCATCACGGCAAACACCACCGTCCCGACGGAGCTCGTTTTCGGCGAAAACCGCCTCACCGTTTTTCGTGGGGAGGGGCAGCAGGCGATCGGGATTCACGAGCTGCGGGACCGCACCCTCGACCTCACCGGTGTGAGCAGGATCCGCCTTGAGCTGAACAACCCCTTTCTCCGGGAACTCTCCGGCATCATGATGGTGGACATGCCGGGGCTGGATTCCGGCATCGCGCAGCACGAAAAGGCCCTCCGCGGGTATTTGCCCAAGAGTCTCGCCTACATACTGACGTTCAGCGCGGATGAGCCCGTGATAAAAAAGAGCGTCTCCGATTTTCTCTCCGAACTCCGGCTGCGGGAGCTTCCGGTCTACGTTGTGCTCACAAAGTGCGATAAAGTGCCGAAAGAGACCGCCGCCCGCGCGAAGGAATATCTCACGGGAGCGATCCGGGAGCTGCTCGGCGTGGAAAACGCCGAGGTATGCTGTATCTGCTCTAAATTTGAAAAAGACGTCTCCGAGCTTCGGGCGCTGCTTTACAGCCTGCAGCTTCGTGCCGACAGGATCCGGGACGGAATCTATAAAGAGCGCTTTCTGCGCTGCTGCCGGCCGGCGGAGGCCTATCTCCGCCAGCGCATCGCCGGGGAGCGGCTGACCGTCTCCGAGCTGGAGGGCCGCATCCGGCAGCTTCAGGCGGGTATGGAGCTGCAAAACGGGGAGATCGAGAAGGAATCCGAGCGTTTCCGCTCGGAGCTTCCGGCCATCGAGGAATCCATCCGGCAGAAGATTTTTGCCGGCCTCAAAGAGATCAAATCCACGATGGTTTCGGATATTCTCGCCGGAAAATATGCCTGGGCCGGCACCGACCGCATCCTCTCCGGCATCATGGCGGCCGGCGTCGAGAGCGAGTATTCCGCCGCCATGCTGTGCCATCTCGGTGCGGTTGCGGCGATCCTTTCCGCCGATCTGGACGATACCGGGGAGGCTGCCGGCAGAGACGCCGCGGAGCTGACGGAGCAGTTTTTGGCCGATTATTCCGTGGGAAAATCGGAAGTCCTCGAAGAGCAAAGCAGAGCAGAGATCGACCCGCGCAGCTTCTTCGGTGATAAAAAAAGGCCTGAAAAACAAAGCTTCTTCCTTCCGCTGAGACGCCGGGAGATTTCCGCCGGGAGCCAGACGCCGGATCCGGCCGCAAAGGCCGTGCTCGACCGCTATCTCGGCACGCGGGACATCTTCGAATGGATGCCGGCCGTGCCGATTCAGGCCACACGGGCCGCCCGGGAACGCTTTGTTCAGAAAACCCTTGTGGAGAAAACGCTGCCGGAGATTCTGCAATACGTCTCCGACTGCGTAAATATCGGCCTCTCGGCGGAGACGAACCGAATCGGGAATGCCGTCGCCGATGCCGTAAGGAAGGGGTACCGTGCAAGGGAGCAGGCGCTCGCGGATATCCGGCGGGAAAAATCCGACCGGGATGCCGAGCGGGAGCAGGTTCTCCGCGAACTGAAGGCCGACTTCGAGACCCTTTCGCAGCTGATGGAGGAGACGGAACGTCTCGCCATTTTGACGGAAGAACCGGGAGACCCTGCAAAACCGGAGCCGCTTTTTCCGGATTTCGGCAGCGCGTTTTGACAGAACTTTGCGGGGAAGGGGGGAGAAACCGTGCCTGATTTTTATACGGAAACGGTCGTCCGGCAGCTCAAAAGTTTTTCGGCGCGTCAGGATGAAGTTTACCGGGAGCTGTATCCCTACTCGGATTGCGCCGATCTGACGGCGCTCCGAATGCTTGGCGAAAATTTTCGCAAAAAGGCCGGCGATTTTTTCCGGGCCAACCGAAAATATAATCTTGCGGTCATCGGCCGGGTCAAGGCCGGAAAGACCTCCTTTTTGAATACGCTGCTGTTTGACGGCAGGGATGTTCTCCCAAGGGATTCCATGCCGAAGACCGCGGCGCTGACCCGCATCGAATATGCGGAGAGAAACGAAATTGAGATTGAGTTTTATTCGCCGGAGGACTGGGTTTGGCTCAAGCGCCTCGCCTCCTCCAAAGAGGACAGCGACCGCGCGAAGGCGGCCAGGGAGACCATCCGCGCGGCGGAATCCTCCGGGCTTCCGGTTTCGGAGCTGCTTTTCGGCGGGACAAAGCTTGAAATTTTTAAAAACATAGAAGAAATGACCGGCCGGCTGAACGAATTTGTCGGAAGGGACGGCGCCTATACGCCGCTCGTCAAGGCCGCAACGATCCGGTTCCATCTGGAGCCGCTCAAAGGCATCTCCGTTGTCGATACGCCCGGCCTCAACGACCCGATCCCATCCCGTACGGAGCGGACCCGGGAATTCATCGAGACCTGCGACGCGGCTTTTTTTCTTTCGAGGGCAAGTTACTTTCTCGATCAAAACGACATCGATCTGCTGACGGAGACTTTGCCGCAGAAGGGCGTTCGCCGGCTTGTGCTGATCGCGTGCCAGTTTGACAGCGCGATTATGGATCTCATCTGCGACTTCGGAAGCCTGGAGGAGGCGGTCGGCGCCGCAAAAGAGCAGCTCTGCCGCCATGCGGAAAAGAGCGTCGGGGACGCGGTGCTCGCGCTCCGGCGCAGCGGCGCTTCCCCCAATATCGTGGAGGTCGTGCAGCAGTGCCGGGAGCCGGTATTTCTCTCCGCCATGGCGGAGGATCTTTCCCGGATCCCCGCGGAAAAAGATACGGAGCATCAGGCCATCGTCCGCCGGCACCTCGCCTGTTTCGGGCCGCTTTCGGCCGAGGAGCTGCACCGTATCGGCAATATGGACGAGGTGCGCGCCCTTTTCAGCGAGATGCTTTCCGAGCGGGAGGAACTGCTGCGGCAGAAGGCGGAGGCGATGGCCTCCGTCGGCCAGGCCGATCTGAACGGCGAACTCCGGCGCCTCCATGCTTTTGTGGAGCGGGAGATCACGGAGAATCTTCGGACGCAAAAAGAGGATGCTAAAGCGAAGATTGCCGAGAGCGCGGAAGAGATAAACCGCTTTCGCGATGCCATGGGGGCCGCCTATGCGGAATATCAGTCCCGGCTGGACGACCGCATGCGGCTGGCATCCGAGAAGCTCCGCGCCCGCGAAAAACAGGTTCCGTCCGCCGCCGTGAAACAGGCCGTGGAGATTCGTACCGAGGAGACGCTGCTTGACGACACGGTCTTCTATAAACCGTGGACCTGGGGGAAAAAGCACGTTGAATTTGAAAGCCGTGAGCGCCGCTACAGCTATATGGATTCCGCCGACGCTGTGGAGAGCCTCCGACAGGCCGCTTCCGCGGCACAGTATCTGCACGACAACGTGTTTCTGCTTTTTGAAGATAAAGCTCGCCTCGGCAATGCGCTGATGAGCGCGGCGGCGGATTCTTTTGCCGCAAAGGGGATTTCCCCCGACCGGGAGCAGCTTGCGAAATGGGCAAAAATTGCCGGGAACCGCATCGTCATCCCGAAGGAAGAGATCGACCCGTCGCCGTATATCGCGGCGATCGAGACAAAATATCCCAAACAGATCCGCACGGAGCGGCACCTTGAGGAGCTCAGGAAAGATGCGCAGGAGCAGATGGCGCTGCTCGTCGATGAGGCGATCCGCCGGCTCCGGAAATCCGCAGCCGCGTTTCTTGAGAGCGTTGCCAATTCGCAGAGCCGTTTTGAAAGCCTCGTGCTTGCGGAGCGCTCCAAGGAAACGGCCGCCTGCCGGAACGCTCTGGCGGAGGCGGACCGGGCAATATCCAGAAGAAAAGAATTTTTGGAAGTTATCGAAACCGAAATTTCAGGATAAAGGAGAGAAACAGCATGGCTATCCCGTTTGACCGAGAGAAAGAACTCGCGGACGCCGGCTTCTACCCGGCCGTCCCCGGCGCGTACAACATCCCTTCCTTCCCGACAAGACGCTTTTGCACGCCGATCACGCCGAAGGAGAATACCTTCCGGGTTCTCCGCGGCGA
>CAZLMO010000069.1:0-9781 GCA_964560915.1 uncultured Oscillospiraceae bacterium | reverse complement strand
ATCATCCGTATTTCACGCTCACGGTGCCGGATAATTCCGCCATGCGCTCCGATATTCTGACCTATTATCCCGACGAGATCGCGTCTGCCGGAGCATCCGCGGAGACGGAAATTCCGGAAGCCGACCCCGCCCCGGAGATGGAGAAGCCCTCCATTCCCTGGTGGGGCTGGGTCGTGGTTCCGCTCGGCACCGCCCTGATCCTTGCCGCCGCCGTGCTCTGCATCCGTTTCTACAATATCCGAAAATACCGCAAACTTCGCATGAATAAAAGAAAACGGCTTGCTGAGCGGGAAAGGTTCCGGAATGAGGAGCCTCCGTCTGACAAACCGTACTCTTCATAAGATGTCGTATAAAATACCGGGAACGAAATTTCGTCCCCGGTATTTTTTCTTTCCGGCGAAAAAGCCGTGCGCCGGCATGGAATTTTGTCTTCTCATATGTGTAAAAACGACTTTGACGGCGCAGTGTACGGATGGGATTGATTTTTTTACTTTTGCGGCGGGACCGGATCTGTGTAAGAATTCCCCGGCCGGGAAAGTGAAAGGATGCGGTTTTCCCTGCCTCCATTCCGGCGGCAGGGAAAAAACGCAGACGAAGCTCCCCGGTGCGGTTTTATTGTTTATAAAATTGCCGGCCGCCGTGAAACGGGCGGCCTTCTTCTCCGGCGGAGGCAACGCGAATTTGCCGGCGGGTTCATTCCGGTGCGGTTCCCCGCCATTATTCCGTGGTGATGTTCTTCGCCCGTTTCTCCCAGTGACCGCTCTTAAAATACCAGAACATCAGCAGGCTGCAGAGCACCCAGGCCGCGGGATAGCCCATGACGACCCAGATCGCCGTATTGAAAACCCGTGAAATCACAAACAGGTAAATCTGGCGGAACACGACGAACGTGGAGAGCATGTAGACCATTGGCGTCATGGAGTCCCCCGCTCCGCACAGCGCTCCGGCGAGCACCTGATTGACACAGCAGACGCAGTAGAACGGCGAGACAATGCGGCAGAAGAGAACGCCGTATTCCAGCACCTCCGGGTCGCTGGTGAAGAGCTTTACCACCGGCTCCGCAAAGACTTCGATCAGCACCATCAGGACGAGCGTCGCAAAGATCGCCATCTTCGTTGTGACGCCGATGCCTTTTCTCGCCCTTTTCCAGTTGTTCGCGCCGAGGTTCTGCCCGACAAAGGTTGTGACGCTCAGCGCAAGGCTCTGCATCGGCAGGAACATAAACTGATCGATCTTGCCGTAGACGGACCAACCCGCCATGCAGGAGGAGCCGAAATGGTTGATGTAGGACATGACAAACACGTTGGAAAAAGAAGTGATCATCATCCGGAAGGCCGTGGGCAGACCGACAAGGATCACCTTTTTGAAGATCGGCCAAATCACCCTCAGGCGGCTCCATCGCATGCGGTAGATCGCGTCCGTCTTTGTGAGGGAACACAGAATCAGGAGGGCCGACACCGCCTGAGAGATCACGGTCGCCCATGCGGCGCCGGCGATGCCCATGCCGTAATTGAGCACGAAATCCAGGTCAAGCCCTATATTGAGCATGGAGGAGACAATCAGAAAATAAAGCGGGCGTCTGGAATCGCCGACCGCGCGCAGGATGCCGGCGCCCATATCATAAATCATAGTAAAAGAGATCCCGCAAAAATAGATACGCAAATAGGTGCGTGCATCTTCGTAGACGTCGGCGGGCGTCGCCATCAGCCGCAGCATCGGATCGACCATCAAAATCCCGATCGCCGTAAAAATCAGGCAGAGGCCGAACGTGCAGAGCATGACAGTGTGCACGGCATCTTCGACGCCTTTTTTATCCCCCGCCCCGAAATACTGCGCGACCACGACGCTCGCGCCGGTGGAAAGGCCGCTTGAGCAGCCGATCAGAACATTGATGATGTTGGCGGTGGAGCCGACAGCCGCCAGAGCCTCCTTGCCGACAAACCGGCCGACTACGACGCTGTCCACCGTATTATAGAGCTGCTGAAACAGGTTCCCGATTAAAAGCGGAACGGAAAACAGCACAAGCAGCTTCCAGATCGTGCCCTCGGTCATCTGTAATTCATTCTTTTTATCGAAAAATTTCATCTAACTCCCTTTCTCACAGAAAAAGCGAACAGGATTCATTCTATCACGAATCCCTTTTGAAAAAAAGGGGACGCAAGGAATTCAAGAAAACTTGCAGTTTTCCGTCCCTGCGCCTGTATCCGATGCAAAATGAAAGAACGCTCCCATTTCATTACAAAACGGACGGATTTCGGCGGAAAGCATGTTTTTCGCCGGGCTTCCACAGTCCTTCGTGTGACGGTTTCCGGCAGCTTTGGAAATTTCCGCCCCGAAAAAAGATCCGGGATTGACAACCGCGCATATCCTGTGGTATATTCATCTCAATATCATGAAATGCGTCCGACCGGGAGAAGTAGCCGTTTACCGGCGCGCCAGAGAGAGCCCGCATATGCTGAAAGCGGGGTTCACGAAGGGGCGGCGAAATGCACCCGGAAGCACGGAAAGGGAAATCGTGCTCTGCTTTGCAGCAGGGGCACGGGAGTATCCGACCGCGGGAGTTCCCGTTACAGAACGCCGTCCTGATGGGGATGGGCTGAGTGAGAAACCGGAGTGGAACCGCGATACTTCTATCGCCTCCGTCGCAGAATTGCGGCGGAGGTTTTTTTATTTTTTTAACCATTTCCAACCGAAAGGAGCGGACAAAAATGTTTGACAATCTGCGGGCGGATATCCGCGCGGTTAAAGAGAGAGACCCGGCGGCAAGAAACAGCCTGGAAGTGCTGCTTCTTTATTCCGGCCTTCACGCGATCATGTGGCACCGGCCGGCCTACTGGCTCTATCAGCATAAATTCTATTTTCTCGCGAGGGCGATTTCCCAGATGGCGCGTCATACGACCGGCATCGAGATCCATCCCGGCGCAAAGCTGGGGCGCGGCATCCTGATCGACCACGGCGCCGGCGTCGTCATCGGCGAGACGGCCGAGGTCGGCGACGGGTGCACGATCTATCAGGGCGCCACCCTCGGCGGCACCGGCAAGGATACCGGCAAGCGCCATCCGACGCTCGGCAGAGACGTCATGGTCGGGTGCGGCGCAAAGGTGCTCGGGCCATTCACCGTCGGTGACGGCGCAAAGATCGCGGCCAACGCGGTCGTGCTGGGGCCGATCCCCGCCGGCGCGACGGCGGTCGGCGTCCCGGCGAGGGTGGTGCGCATCCACGGCGTCAAGATGGAGCAGCTCGACCAGGTCCATACCCCGGACCCGATCGCGCAGGAGCTCTGTCGCCTCCGCGCCGCAATTGAGCGGTTGGAAAAAGAGACGGCAAACTGCGTAAAGAAAGATCCCTCGGAGGAAGTTGTTCCCGAAGAGGGGCCCGCTCCCGCCGAAGAATTCCCCGACGGCACGGATTCCTTTTGCCTGTTGTGAAAAAGCGGAAAACAAACCGGAGGTTATAAAATGAAAATTTACAACACGATGTCCAGACAAAAAGAGGAGCTTATTCCGATTACGCCCGGCGAATACAAAATTTATGCCTGCGGCCCGACGGTCTATAATTTTATCCATATCGGGAACGCACGCCCGATCTGCATCTTCGACGTGCTGCGCCGCTATCTGGAATATAAAGGGAACCGGGTCGCCTTCGTCCAGAATTTTACGGATATCGACGATAAGCTGATCCGCCGCGCCGCCGAGGAAAATACGACCGTTCAAGAACTGGCGGAGCGCTATATCCGCGAATACCAGACCGACGCGGCGGGCCTCGGCGTGCTCCCGGCGACGATCCATCCGAAGGCCACCGAGACGATCCCGGAGATCATCCGGATCGTAAAGGGCCTTGAGGAGAAGGGCTATGCCTATGCGCTCCCGGACGGCAGCGTCTATTTCCGCACCCGGAAGTTTGACCGGTACGGCAGGCTTTCCGGCCAATCCGTTGACGATCTTGAATCCGGCGCGCGCATCGACGTGGATACGGAGAAGGAGGACCCTCTGGATTTCTGCCTCTGGAAGGCCGCAAAACCGGGCGAGCCGAGCTGGGATTCTCCTTGGGGGCAGGGACGCCCCGGCTGGCACATCGAGTGCACGGCCATGATCAACAAATATTTGGGCGAGACCATCGACATCCACTGCGGCGGGCAGGATCTGATTTTCCCGCATCACGAAAATGAGATCGCGCAGGGCGAATGCTATTCAGGCAAGCCCTATGTCCATTACTGGATGCACAACGGCTATATCAATGTCGACAACGTCAAAATGTCGAAGAGCCTCGGCAACTTCTTCACCGTCCGCGAGGTGGCGGAGAAATTCGGCTACGAACCGATCAAATTCATGATGATCCAGGCCCATTACCGTATGCCGCTCAACTACACGCTCGCGGTCATCGAATCCTGCCGGGCCGCGCTCGACCGGCTCTATACCTGCCGCGGCAACCTCGATTTCGCCATTCGGAACGGGCTGGATGAAAAGACCGACGGTGAGGAGGAGTTCCTCGCCTCTGTCAAAGCGAGGCGGGAGGCCTTCGACACCGCCATGGATGACGACCTCAACACCGCCGACGCCGTGTCCGTGGTCTTCGACTTCGCAAAGGATATCAACAGTTTTATCACCGTCCCACGTTCCAAAGCGGCGCTCACGGAGGCCGCGGGGCTCTTCGACACGCTGACCGGCGTGCTCGGTATTCTTTATAACCGCAAGGCCGAGGATCTCGACGCGGAAATCGAAGAAAAGATTGCCGCCCGCGAGGCCGCCCGAAAGGCCAAAAACTGGGCCGAATCCGACCGCATCCGCGACGAGCTCAAGGCGGAGGGCATTCTTCTCGAAGATACCCCGCAGGGCGTCAAGTGGAAGCGCGCCTGAGCAAGCTTTCCGAATTAAACAAAAATATCCCGCCCCACGCAGCAGCAAAACGCTGCCGCATGAGGCGGGATATTTATTATGCTGTTTTGCCGTTAGGGGCGGAAATCCGGCCGTTCCGGCCCTTTATTTTCCGCCGTTTAAACCCGGCCATCTTCCCCAGGTTCTCGAATTTTTTTCCATGCGGCCCGGGCCGCGCCGCCTTATCAACTGCCACCGGCATCTCCGGTTACCACTTTTTTATTCCCACCGGTGTCCGGAGCATCGTCGTGGCCTTCGGGCGGGAGCGGAATACGCCGACTTCCAGCCCTTTCTCTCCGCCGCGCAGATTTTCGGAACCAAAGTCTCTCCTTTTATTCCGGCAGTAAAATGCTCAGAGCGTCGTCGTGACCTTCGGGCAGGAGTGAAATACGCCGACTTCCAAGCCCTTTCTCTCCGCCGCGTAAATCCCAAAAACGAAAAGCGGCAGAATGTTTCCGATCGGGGCGAGCCGCTGGGAGACATAATTCTGATAAAGCGGCAAAATGTTTTTGTGCTCCGCAACGGTGACGCCCTCCTGCGCGACGGTGACAACCTTTCCGCCGTGTGCGGCGATATCGGCGGCCATGCGCAGAAGTTCCGCCTCGCCGGGGCCCGCCGGGATGAACAGAAACGCGGCGAAACCCTCCTCCACCAGCTCGAACGGCCCGTGGCGAAACTGGGCGGCCTCAAAGCAGATCGACGGGTATTTCGCGGTCTCCTTGATGAAAAGCGAGCCGTCGTCCGCGGTGCAAAAACTCCAGCCCCGGCCGATCACGGCGAGATACGGCGGCAGGCCGAGGAAACCTCCGACGGCCTCCTTCCATTCGCCGAAATGCCCGATGGATTCTTTCTGATAATCGAGCGTGAGCACGAGGTCTTCATATGCCTTCTCCGCGCTGCGCCCGAGCATGGCCTCGATGATCAGATAGAGCAGGATGGTCGGGGCCAGATACGAGCGCGTGCTCGCGGACTTTTCCGTCTCCATGTGAAGCAGCAGCGTGAGATCGCCGCGTTTGGCGAGCGTGCTCGTGGGGTTGTTGGTGACGGCGAATACAAAGGTCTCCACGGGCAGCCTTTCGCAGAGCCCGGCGATCTCGGCGCTCTCGCCGGACTGAGAAACCATAATGACCAGCGTGTCGGCGCCGACAGACTCAAGACGGTACAGCAAAAGGTCGCTCGCGACAACGGCGGCCGCGGGATAACCGGCGTTCGCAAGCTCCGAGGCCGGGTTGAGCACGACGGAATAGGAGCTGCCCATTCCCGTCAGAACAATGTTCCTGTAAGCCTTAAGGTCGATTTTTTTAACCTGCTCCGGATAGCCGGATTCCGTATAGAAGTCAAGGCTTTTCTTCATATCGTCGGGCAGATGAAAAATATCCTCTTCACAGAAATTCGTGGGCGTGTACATGTTGCTCCTCCTTATTTTATTGTTATCGTTTGCAGCAGATCCGGCACGGAGGCGGGTTGGCCCGTTTCCACCAAAAATCTGCCGGATAGATTCCCCAGCAGCGCGCAGTCCGCGGCCGGGAGATCCAGCGCCGCGCCGAGGCAGTAGCCGGAGTTGTAGTTGTCTCCGGCGCCGGTCGTCAGAACCGGATGTTCAACGCGCTCCGCCGGCACGAACCCGTATCCTTTTCCGGTCTCCACGGCATAGGAGCCGTCCGGCACATGGATGGCGATCTCATCCGCCGGAAAATCCTCACAGAGCTCCCCGACCAGCCGCTCGGAAAACTCCTTTTCCGCTTTCCCGAACCAGCGGTTATAGACGGCGAGAAATTCCTTCCGGTTGAGGCCGACGGCGACGGTGTAGCGCTGCCGCAGCCTGCCGATTGCACCGAAAAGCTCCCGAAACTGCTCCTCCGTCTTGGCCGAGGGGTCCGCGAGATCGAAAAACGCGAAGCGCCTGCATCCCTCCGACTTGGGTGTCATCCGCGGCAGGATCTCCGAGAGAATCCCCTCAAGGATGTCCGCCGACCGCGACAGGCTGCTCCAGTTGGCGTAGCCGAAGACATCCGCCTCCTGAAACGTGCGGGCCAGTTCTTCGATCCCGACGGCCTCCCGAATCCGCGCCCAGTCGATGCCGTCGAGCTTTTCGCCCTCGCCGAACATCAGCTTCCCGTCCTGAAACTCCATATTGAAGGATGGCGCATAGTCGCAGACGGAGATCACCTTCACCTTTTTGCAGAGCGGGGCGAAATGCTTATCCGGTTTCGGCCAACCCATCGCGCCGATACAGGTGGTGTGAAAGCCCTTTTCCGCCAGCGCGAGCGCCATTAGCGGGCCGTTGCCGCCAAATTGCTCGGAGACCGTATGGAACGCAATGTCGGAGCTGATGCCCTGCTTGTTGTGGATAAACTCGGCAAACTCGCCGATGGTGGAATAAAAAAGCTCCTCCGTCTGGCTCTTTTTGAGCCGCACGAGCCTGTCGAGGTAGCCGTCGAAGCCGACCAGCGCCTGAATCTTCGCTTTGCCGGAGATCACCGTTTCCAATGCGGCGACGATTCTGTTCTTATCAGGTTTATATTCCATGGCTCATTCCTTCACGGAGCCCTCGGTCAGGCCCCGGACGATGTATTTCTGCATACACACCGCGAAGACGATCGGGGGCAGCGACGCGAGCATGCCGCCGGTCATCATCAGGCCGTAATCGATCATGTGGCGCGTCGTAAACTCCGAGATCGCAATGGTCAGCGTCTTGGCATTATAGGTGGAGGCAAAAATCAGGGCGAAGAGGAACTCATCCCAGCAGGTCAGCAGCGCAAAGATGCAGGTGGTAACAATACCCGGCATGGCGAGCGGAATGACGATCTTCCGGATAATCGTGAAACGGGAGGCACCGTCGATCAGCGCGGCCTCCTCAAGGGAAACCGGGATGCTTTCAAAATAGGAGCGCAGGATCCAGATGACAAACGGCAGCACAAACGACGTGTAGACGATCGTGAGAAAAATTTTGGAGTCGGTCATGTTGAATTTCACCATAATCATATAGAGCGGGAGCACGAGGGCCATCTCGGGTAGCATTCGCATGGCGATGACGGAGATCATCATCTTGTTGCGGCCTCGGAATTTCATCCGTGCGAAGGCGTAGGCCGCGAAGATGCCGATGACGACGCACAGCAGGGTTGCCGAGCAGCCTATGAGCAGGCTGTTGCGCATGGCGGTGCCGAAGGGCGGCACCTCGCCGGCGCTGATCGACACATTCTTGAACCCGAAAAGCTGAAGATAGTTGCTGAAGGTCGGGTCCTCCGGCCACCAGTGCGGCGGCACGGCGATCAGCTCCACTTTATAAGAGATGGAGGAGATAAGCAGCCAGAGAAATGGAGCTATTATATAAAGGAAAAGCGCGGCTCCGGCAAAATAAAGAATCACGGTCTTTGTTCCGGAATTTTTCATAGCTTATTCCTCCTTCCCGCGCAGAACCCGGATATAGCAAAGCGCCAGCAGCAGGATGACAAAGGAGACCAGATACGAGAGCGCGGCGCCGTACCCGAATTTGCTGTACTGAAATGTCGTCTGGTAGGTATAGTAAGAAATGACCTGGGTGCCGTTGGCGGGGCCGCCTTTGGTCATGGTATAGACGATATCAAAAACTTTGAAGGCCTCCATCGTGCGGGTGATCAGGCACACGAGGATGGAGGGCCGAAGGATCGGCAGCGTGATATACCGAAAACGCTGAAAGACACCGGCGCCGTCGATCATGGCGGATTCATAATAAGTGGGCGAGATCGTCTGGAGCCCGGCCATCAGGATCAGGGTGACCATCGCGTAGTTTTTCCAGACGTCCGCGAAGATCACACAGTTCATGGCGAGGAAAGGCTTGCCAAGCCAGTTCACATATTCGTTGATGACGCCCGTTTCCAGAAGCAGGCCGTTGAGCGACCCGTAGCTGGTGTTGAAAATCCACGCCCAGAGAACGCCGTTGACCACCGTCGGCAGCGCCCACGGCAAAATCAGCATGACGCGCAGGAATCCGCGAAATTTAAAATTTTGGGAGAGCAGCAGCGCGACGCCGAATCCGATCACAAATTCGGCTGCGACGGAGACGATTGTAAAATACAGGGTGCGCCCCGTGGAGGCCCAGAAATAGCTCTGTTTCAGAATATCGATATAGTTTGCGAGGCCCACAAATTCCCGGTGAACGCCCTGTGTTTTAAAAAAGCTCAGATAGAGCGCATAAAGCAGCGGGATCAGGATGACCGCTGTAAGAAGAATAAAGGCGGGCACGAGATAAAAATACGGGCGCCGGCCATTTCTCCGTCCTGTGTGCGGAAGGGATAGTTTTGGCATATTCTACCCTCTTTTCCTGAGATTTCAAAGCAGGGGCGGGTTGTGCGCCCGCCCCTCTTCGAGAAAAACCCGGTTTGGAATCAGTAGTTTGCCGCGATCTGCTCCACCTGCGTCTGCGCGTCGGCGAGCGCCTGCTCCGGGGTCTTGGCCTGGGTCAGGGCGTTCTGAATCTCGACCTGCAGGGCGGCGGAGAATTCGTTGTAATACACAAAAGACGGGCGGTTGTAAGCCATTGTGGATTGCTCCACCATCTCCGCGGCGGCCGGATGCTCGGCAAGCAGCTCGGCATCCTCATAGAGATCGGCCCAGATCGGGAGAGAGCCGCCTTCGATGGCCTGGCGCTTCTGAATCTCTTTGCCGGCAAGGAAGGAGATGAATTCCCATGCCTCGTCCTTATGCTGGGAGGTGGATGCGATCGCAAGGCCCATGGAGCCGGCGCAGGCAGCGGAACGGATGTCTCCGTGGCCCGGGATCAGCATGACGCCGACTTTGTCGACAACCTGTGACTGCTCCGGATCGTTGAACTGGCCCCACGCGAAGCTCCAGTTGATGCAGAACGGAAGCTTGCCCTGGGAGAACAGCTCGATGGCGTTGCGGTCGTCGGAGGTGATGGAGGCCGG
>CAZLMO010000068.1:4258-10039 GCA_964560915.1 uncultured Oscillospiraceae bacterium | reverse complement strand
CCGGGCAGAGCCATTTGCGGTCCTTGACCTCGTACCACGGCTTCTCGGAGCCGTAAACGCCGTGCGTCACCGCGCGGGCGATCATATCGTGCATCAGCGTCAGCGAACTGGAGCCTTCGCAGAGAACCTCGTCCGCCCCGACGCCCATGATCTCCGCCATCAACCTGCGGCATTCCGGGATGCCCTCGAGGCAGCCGTAGTTGCGACAGTCGATTCCGTTTTCGGAGATATAGCTGCCCGGCCGCGATGTGACGTTGTCCAGCAGGGTGCTGGTGATATCCAGCTGCTCTTTACAGGGCTTTCCGCGGCTCATGTCGAGCTTGAGGCCCAGTGTTTTCTTTTCTTCAAACGCTTTTTTCAGTGCCTCCTGCTCGGCGAGAAGCTCTTTATGGGAAAGTTCCAGATAGTTTTTCATCGTTTCAGCCTACTTTCTTATACAGAATAGGTTTTCCTAAATCTGTGCACATTTTTATAAGGAAATTATTCTATTCCAAACATATTGTTGGCAAAAGAAGGGAAAATGCTCCGGAAAAGCAGCTCGTTTTGCAGGATTTGCAATAATAAAATTCAAAAATGAAGCTTTTCCGTCGCGAGGATTCCATAGACAAGAGCCCTCTCATTTCTGAGAGAGCTCCTTATCGGATCATTCATTGCCGCCTCTAAAGAGGCGGCGGGTTTTTCTCGGCGGCCAAAAGCGGGCCGCCGCCGTGCTCCGCACGGACGCAAAACTCATCGTTACAAAAAACTAAAAATTGTTTTCTTAAAAATTCGGGTGGTTCCGATTAAAACTCCGCGCTCCCGGTGGTTCTGGGGAAAGGCAGCACGTCGCGGATATTCTCGATGCCGGTGAGGTACATGATGACGCGCTCGAAGCCGAGGCCGAAGCCCGCATGTTTGCATCCGCCGTAGCGGCGCAGGTCGAGGTACCAGCCGTAATCCTCCTCATGGAGGCCGAGCTCGCGGATGCGGTCAAGCAGCACATCGAGGCGCTCCTCGCGCTGGCTGCCGCCGACGATCTCGCCGACGCCCGGCACCAGCAGATCCGCCGCCGCGACGGTCTTTCCGTCGTCGTTCATGCGCATATAGAAAGCCTTGATCTCCTTCGGGTAATCGGTGACGAAGATCGGGGACTTGTAAACCACTTCGGTGAGGTACCGCTCATGCTCGGTCTGGAGGTCGCAGCCCCAGTAGACCGGGTACTGGAATTCATGCCCGGATTTCAGCAGGATCTCGACGGCCTCGGTGTAGCTGACGCGGACAAACCGTGCGTTGATGATGGATTCCAGCCGCTCGATCAGATGATGGTCCGGGTCGACGAAGTCGTTGAAGAACTTCATCTCCTGCGGGCAGGTATCCAACACATAGCGGAAAATGAATTTAATCATATCCTCGGAGAGCTGCATCTCATCGGCCAGCTCGGCGAAGGCGATCTCCGGCTCGATCATCCAGAATTCGGCGGCGTGGCGCTGGGTGTAGGATTTCTCGGCGCGGAAGGTCGGCCCGAACGTATAGATGTTGGAGAAGGCGAGCGCCATGGCCTCGCCCTCGAGCTGGCCGGAGACGGTCAGGCCCGTGGGCTTGCAGAAGAAATCCTGGCTGAAATCCACGGAGCCGTCCTCGTTGCGCGGCGGATTCGAAGGATCGAGCGTGGTGACGCGGAACATCTCGCCCGCGCCCTCGCAGTCGGAGCCGGTGATCAGCGGCGTGTGCACATAGACAAAGCCGCGCTCCTGGAAGAACTTGTGGATGGCATAGGCCGAAGCGCTCCGTACCCGGAACGCCGCGCTGAACGTATTGGTCCGCGGGCGCAGATGGGCGATGGTGCGGAGGTATTCGAGGGAGTGGCGCTTCTTCTGGAGCGGATAGTCCGGCGTGGATTGCCCCTCGACGGTGATCTCCGTCACATGCAGCTCAAAAGGCTGCTTCAGCTCCGGGGTGAGGATAATGTTGCCGATGACACAGACGGAGGCGCCGACGTTGAGCTTGGAGATCTCTTTATAATTTTCGATTTTATCTTCTTCGTAAACGACCTGCAGATTATTGAAGCAGGTGCCGTCGTTAAGTTCGATAAAGCCGAGGGATTTGGAGTTGCGGGAAGTGCGCAGCCAGCCGCAGATTTTAACCGGCGCGGCGGTATAGCTTTCCGGTGAGGCATTGATCAGCCTCAGCTCCGTTCTATTCATTTCAATCACTCCAGTTGCGTTTTTAGGCGGTTTGGCCGTCAATATGTCTTAATATATCATACTATTATCGGTTTTGCAACAGCAAAGATGCAAGATGGTCAAACGTAAATTTCAGATTTTTTTGTTTTAAATGGAGATATTGCTCCGTTTTTATAGGGTGAGCACGTTTCCTGCAGGAAAGTCTGCACCCGCCGAAAGGGAACCCATGAATTTCTCCGCCGTTTTTTCGATTTGCAGGGGAGATCTCGTCTGGGCGGCGGGTCCGCTTTTCGGAGCGGGAGGCCGCTCCGAAAAGCGGAAAGGTGGTTGCGGCCGGCGGAAGAATATAGTATAATATCTTCTTAGCATATTGAAACGCGAGAGAGGTAAACATGGAACTGGATTACGAAAAGCTCAACGACATGCAGCGCGAGGCGGTTTTTCATAAAGAGGGGCCGCTGCTGATTCTGGCCGGGGCGGGAAGCGGAAAAACCACCGTTCTGATCGACCGGGTGGGCTGCCTGATCGAAAACGGGGCGAGGCCATGGAACATCCTTGCCATCACCTTCACCAACAAGGCCGCCGCCGAACTCCGCGACCGCCTTGCGGCAAAACTCGGCCCGGAGGCGGAGGAAGTGTTTGCCTCCACGTTCCATTCCATGTGCGTCCGGATTCTGCGTCGGGACGCGGATAAAATCGGCCTCTCGCGCAGTTTTACGATCTACGACCAGGACGATTCCCTCCGTGTGGTGAAAAAATGCCTCAGGGAACGGAACTACGACGAAAAACGGTTCCCGCCAAAAGGAATCCTCGGCGATATCAGCCACGCGAAGGAGAAGCTCTACGGCCCGGACGCGGTGAGTGCCGAGGCGCAGGTCTCCTCCGATTTTCGCAAGAAGATCGTCGCCGAGGTCTATGCGGCCTACGAGAAGGAGCTTCGCACCGCGGAGGCGCTGGATTTCGACGGCCTGCTAACCGAGACCGTCCGTCTCTTCCGGGAGTCGCCGGAGACGCTGGAGTATTACCGCAACCGCTGGCGCTATATTATGGTGGACGAATATCAGGATACCAACCACGTGCAGTACGAGCTCGTCTCGCTGCTGGCGCAAAAATATAACAATATCTGCGTAGTGGGCGACGACGACCAGTCGATCTACAAGTTCCGCGGCGCCACGATTGAAAATATTCTGTCGTTTGAAAACAGCTTCCCGGGCGCAAAGGTGATCCGGCTTGAGCAGAATTACCGTTCGACGCAGTATATTCTCGACGCGGCCAACTCGGTGATCGCCAACAACCAGGGCAGAAAGGGCAAAACACTCTGGACCGCAAAGGCCGGCGGCGAAAAAGTGACCGTCCGCCGCTGCGAGAACGAGGGGGCAGAGGCAAAATTCGCGGCCGACACGATCCTTGACCATGTGGCAAAGGGCGGCCGGTACGGCGATTTCGCGGTGCTTTACCGGATGCACGCCCAATCCAACGCCTTTGAAAAAGCGTTTATCTCTTCTTCCGTGCCGTATAAAATCATCGGCGGGCTGCGCTTTTACGACCGCAAGGAAATCAAGGATCTGATGGCCTACCTTTCGCTCATCTCCAACCGAGCCGACAACCTCCGACTCGAGCGCATCCTCAACGAGCCGAAGCGCGGCATCGGCGACGCGACGGTGGGCGCCGCACGGGAGATCGCCGGAGAGACGGGGCGGACGCTCTTTGATATTTTTGAGCACGCCGACGAGTATGCCGCGCTGAGCCGCAAGGCAGCCGTGCTCAAGGAGTTTGCGGATCTGATCTCCGGCCTGGCCGAAGACGCGGAAAAAATGGATCCCGACGAGCTTTTTGACGAGGTCTGCGAAAAGACCGGCTATACCGCTATGCTCAAAGCTATGGGCGAAGAGGGCGAGACCAAGATCGAGAACGTCGGAGAGCTCAAAACAAACATTTTGAAATACATGGATGCCGCGGAGGAGCCGAGCCTTGAGGGGTTCCTCGGTGAGACCGCCCTGCTGACCGATATCGACCGGCTCGAGGAGGGCGACGCAGTGCTGATGATGACCGTCCATTCCGCGAAAGGGCTGGAGTTCCCGCAGGTATTCGCCGTGGGCATGGAGGAGAGCATTTTTCCCGGTACCCAGGCCATGTTTGACCCGGAGAACATGGAGGAGGAGCGAAGGCTCGCCTACGTTGCCATGACGCGCGCAAAAGAGCATCTTTACCTGACCGCCGCCGCCTCGCGCATGATTTTCGGTCAGACGACGCATAATCGAATCTCCCGGTTCATCACCGAGGTCGCGGAGGGCCTGACGGAATTCACCGACGAGACCGCCGCCCAGCATCCGCCCATGCGGCAGAACTGGCATTTCGGCGACGAGGACGAATCCGGCCATATCCGGGCGGATATGACCTTTACGCCCTACCGGGAAGAGAAGAAGGAGCCTTCCGTCACTTGGCGCACCGGCGACCGGGTGAAACACCGCGTCTTCGGGGATGGCACCGTCACGAACGTTACCGCCATGTCCGGCGATTTTCTGCTTGAAATCGCTTTCGATACAACCGGCACCAAAAAGCTGATGGCAAATTTTGCAAAGCTTCGGAAACTCTGAGGCCGCAGAGAACATACGGCACCCGGCCGAAACCAAATTATGTTGCGGATGCGGTTTCAAGCCGCTGATTGATATTTATAAAAATATCCGTTTTGGGAGGCGATAGGATGGGGCTCATCAAGTTGTTTGAGGATACGGACAGCACCATTGCGGCTATTTTTGAGACGCAGACGAATACACAGGACCCGGTGGAGATCATCACGGACAAAACTTCCGGCATGACGCTTGCACAGGTCTGGGAGACTTATAAAACGGATTTGATGACCGCAGGGATCATTCTGGTTCTCGGCTATATTGTCGTTCATCTGGTCATGCAGTTGGTCGAACGAAGGCTCCACGCCTCCAAAATGGAACGGAGCGCTTTCACGATCATCACCACGGTGACGAAATTCCTGCTCTATTTGATCGTGGTGCTGACGGCCGTTTCCAAGCTCGGCGTCCCGATCACGTCGATGCTCACGCTTTTGAGTACGCTGGCCCTTGCCGTCACACTGGCCATCAAGGACGGCCTGACGCACCTGGCCGGCGGCATCATCATCCTGACCTCAAAGCCGTTTGTCATCGGCGATAAAATCGAGTGCCCCAGCACCAATGCCGACGGCTATGTCACCGACATCGGCCCCATCCACACAAAACTGCGCACGCCCGACGGCAGCAAGGTCTTTGTTCCAAACGGCAGTCTCGTTGCGGGCACGATCATCAATTATTCCGGTATGGGCCAGCGCGGCATCAGCGAGACCATCTCCATCGGCTACAACGACGATTTCAAAAAGGCCGAGCAGATCGTCAACGATATCTTTGCCACCCATCCGAAGATCGACCCGGAACCGAAGCCTTTTTGCCGGGTCAACAAGCTGGGGATCGGCTCCGTCGATCTTCTCGCCATGGCCTATGTGCCCTGGGAGGATTATTACACCACGCGCTACGATATCCTTGAGCAGATCAAGACGCGCTTCGATCAGGAGGGAATCCGCTTCCCGTATCCTCAGCTCGATGTGCATATGAAACAGGATTTGCCCAAA
>CAZLMO010000068.1:0-4158 GCA_964560915.1 uncultured Oscillospiraceae bacterium | reverse complement strand
TTCCGAAGAAACTTGACGGGGCGTACCGGGATTCATCAAATTTTTATTTTTGCAGATACTAAGCAGATACGAAATGGTAGTTTTTATTTGAAGCAAAGGAGACTGATTTATGGAAGAAAGGCCTGTCCGCCGTCAGATCGGCGAGGGCGTCTATTTTACGGCGGTTCGCGAGCCTAAGTTTAAATCCGACCGGATGACCGCCGTTTTGATCGCGCCGCTCGAAAGAACGAAAGCCACCGTCCGGGCGTTAGTGCCGTTCCTGCTTCGGAAGGGCTGCGGCGCCTATCCGGATTTCACGGCTCTGAACGCGAAGCTCGCGTCCATGTACGGCGCAATTCTCGATGCCGACGTCACCAAATACGCCGACCTGCAGATGGTCCACCTGTCGGTACAGACGGCGGATGATACGTTTTCCATCGCAGGGGAGACTCTCGGCAAAGAATCCGCCGAGCTGCTCTGCTCCGTGCTGACGGACCCGGTGCTGGATAAATATGGCCATTTTCCGGAGCAGGATTTCCGCGTTGAGCGGAATTACCTGATCGATACCATCGATAGTGAACTCAACGAAAAGCGCACCTATGCCATCGGCAAATGCACGGAGATTTTGTTCCGGGAGGAGCCGTTCGGCATCAAGCGCTATGGATATAAAGAGGATGCCGAAAAACTGACTGCGGCAGAAGTCACCGACGCATGGCGCGAGCTGCTCAGGCGCGCGCGTATCGAGATCCTTTTCACCGGCCCGGGCGACCCGGACGCCGCGGAGCGGGTCTTTACGGAGCGGCTCGGCAGGCTGGAACGCGACTTATTCAGTGAGCGGATCACGCCGCCGAAACCCTATTCGGAATATACCGAACTGGACGAAAAAATGGATGTCGTGCAGGGCAAGCTCGTCATGGCTTACCGCATCGGCGCGCCGGAAAAGGAGGCCGAGCGGGCGGCCGCCCGCATGATGACCGCCCTCTATGGAGGCACGCCGTTTTCCAAGCTCTTCATGAACGTCCGTGAAAAAATGAGCCTCTGTTATTACTGCGCGGCCCGCTATGACCGGCCCACCGGCGTCGTTCTGGTGGACAGCGGCGTGGAGACCGCCAACATGAAAAAAGCGGAGGAAGAAATCGGAAACCAGCTTGCGGCTGTCGCAAAGGGCGGCTTCACGGAGGAGGAACTCGGGAATACGCTTTTGCTGGCGGTGAACAGCCTTAAATCCGTCGAGGATTCGCTCGACGGCGCCGAGGGCTGGTATCTGACGAGAATTCTGGAGGGGGATATGCGTACGCCCGAAGAAGACGCCGAAACACTCGGCGCCGTCACCGCCGCCCAGATTGCCGGGATGGCCGGGCGCGCAAAACTGGCCGCCGTCTATCGTCTGACCGGGGAGGGGAAAACGGATGAATAACGAAATTGTGAGAAGCGAACGCCTCGGCGATCAATATGAGATCATCGATCATCCCTCCGGGCTCCGGATGCTGCTTGCGCCGATGGAGGGATTCCGGTCGGCCTACGCGCTGTTCGGCACGGCCTACGGCTCCATCGACACGGAGATCCGCTATGCGGACGGGAAAGTGGATCCTATCCCACAGGGCACGGCCCATTATCTCGAACACAAGCTATTTGAGAGCGAGGAATGCAACGCCTTTGACCTTTTTGCAAAAACCGGGGCCTCCGCCAACGCCTATACCTCTTTTGACCGGACGGCCTATCTGTTTTCGTGTACCGATCATTTTGACGAATCCATCGAGATTCTCCTTAATTTCGTCACGCACCCGTATTTTACGGCGGAGACCGTGGAGAAAGAGCGCGGCATCATCGGGCAGGAGATTCGCATGTACGACGACAGCCCGGAATGGCGCGTGCTCTTCAATATGCTGACCTCCATGTATGCGAAAAACCCGGTCCGCAACGACATTGCGGGCACCGTGGAGAGCATCGCCGAGATCGACGCGGAGCTGCTGTACAAATGCTACGGCGCGTTTTACGACCTGAGCAATATGGTGCTGGCCGTCGCGGGAAATTTTGACCGGGACGCGGTGCTGAGCGCCGCGGATAAGGTGCTCAAGGCAAAGGAACCGGTGCTCATTCGCCACAGCACCTGCGCCGAGCCGCCGGAAGTGCTGCAGCCCTATACCGAGCAGCACCTGCCGGTCTCCGTGCCGCAGTTTACCTTCGGTTTCAAAGGGGTGGATCGCGGCGAGCGCGAAAACCTGACCGGTTCGGTGCTGGACGAAATCTTTTCCGAGGCCATGGCCGCGGATTACACGCGGTTTTACCGGGAGCTTTACGATAAGGAGCTCATCAATTCGACGTTTTATTCGGAGGCCTTCTGCGGGCGGGATTTTTGCAGCACCCTCTATTCCGGCGAATCAAAGGAGCCGGAGAAGGTGGCCGACGCGCTGCGGCAGCGCTTCTGCGAGCTCCGGAAAAATGGAATCCCGGAGGAACTTTTCCAAAACGCCCAGCGCAGCGTCTATGGGCATTACCTGCGTTCCGCGGAACGGACCGAAGGAGTTGCCTCCGAGCTGCTGAACTGCCACTTCGTCGGTCAGAGCCCTTATGTGATCCTCGATGCGGCTGCCGAAGCGACGGCCGATTCCGTCTGCGAGCGGGCTTTCTCGATATATAAAGAAGAGAATGCCGTGCTCTCCGTCATTCGCCCGACCGGAGAATGACCGCGTTCCGGAAAGGAAAGAATCCTGACCGTTGATTTTAAAAAAAGGAAGGGCATTATGACAGATACCGTATCGTTCCCCGGCCTGGGGCTGGAGTTTGAGATCAGCCGCGTGGCGTTTTCCATCGGCGGCATGGATATCTATTGGTACGCGATCATCATCGCGACCGGCTTCCTGCTGGCGCTGATGTTTGCGTTTCGGAATTTTAAGGAGTTCGGCCTTGACAGCGACCGCACGCTGGATGTCGTGATGACCGCCGCCATACTTGGCATTATCGGCGCGCGTCTCTATTATGTCGTTTTTCGCTGGGACGAATATGCCGGGAATCTCGGCGCGATCCTCAACCTGCGAGGTGGCGGATTGGGCTTTTACGGAGCGGTCATCGGCGGCGCGCTCGGCGCGATCCTCGGCTGCAAGTGGCGCGGAGTGAAACTGCTGCCATTTTTCGATATCGGCTCCGCCGGCCTGCTGATCGGGCAGGCCATCGGCCGCTGGGGCAACTTTGTGAATCAGGAGGCCTTCGGCACCAACACGGATCTGCCGTGGGGCATGACGAGCAAGACGGTTGCCTATTATATTGCGAGCCATACCTCCGAGTTTATGGGTGCGGAGATGGATCCGACGAAGCCCGTGCACCCGACGTTTTTCTATGAGTTCCTCTGGTTGTCGGTCGGATTCCTGATTTATGCGCTGGCGATGAAAAAGCGCCGCTATGACGGGCAGATGTTTCTGTTTTACATCGGCTGGAACGGTTTCGGCCGCATGTGGATCGAGGGTCTGCGCACCGACAGCCTGATGCTCGGCGGCATGCGCGTCTCGCAGGTGCTGGGCGCCCTTCTCGCACTCACGGCGGTCGCTGTCAATTTCCTCATTCTCAGCAAAATCCGGCGCGAGCACGATCCGGATTACATGAAGCTTTATCGCGATACGGAAGAATCAAAGCTGATCCTTGCCGGGCAATGGGATTATAAGGCGAGGGCCCCCAAACAGGCCCCGGCGGGAGGATCCGCGGAGACCATCCCGGCGGAGCCGATTTCCCAAAAGAACATCCGGGATGACACGGCCGCGCCCGGAGCTTTTTCCGAAGCCACGGAATCGGCTTCCAAGGAAGAACCCGAAGAGACGATCCCGGCGGAGCCGATCTCCCAAAAGAACATCCGGGATGACACGGCCGCGCCCGGAGCTTTTTCCGAAGCCGCGGAATCGGCCCGGGAGGAAGGATCCGAAGAGACGATCCCGGCGGAGCCGATCTCCCAAAAGAACGTCCGGGATTAGTCCGCCGAGCCGGAAAGAGACCCTTCTTCGGATCGGGAAGACCCGCCGGAAAGAAATCCGGGGAATCCATATGCCTTTTGAACAAACAGGCGGGCGACCCTCTCCGGGCCCCCGCTTTTTTGTGTTGCGGTTTTCGTGCCGAACAATGGCCAGCGCCGCACATGCGGTTTGCGCGAGCTCCAAAAGGGCGTCGGCATGCGTTTTAAAACACCCCGAA
>CAZLMO010000067.1:8471-10294 GCA_964560915.1 uncultured Oscillospiraceae bacterium | reverse complement strand
CTCCCGCGGGCTTCCTGCCGGAGCCTGTGGCGCGGGCAGCGTTTCTGGGGTCGCCTCCACGTTCTCCGCCATGCTCTCAAAGCTGACCGCGATGTCGCTCGAAACGATCATGGCAATCTTCGTGCTCAAAATACGCTTGATGATGTTGAATACCGGTTTTTCGAGGTCCGGCGCGAGCACGCCTTTCCACTGGTCCCCGTGGTAGAAATCCATGTTCCGTTCGCAGGTCTCGTAGAGGTCGATGTTCCGGTTGTAGTCCTTGCCTTTGTTGTATTCTTCGATCAGCGTCGCCGCGGTGATCTTTCTCTGTTCCATCAGCCCTTCTCCTCTCTTTTCTGCGGCTGCCCGTCATAGCGCCCAAGATTATCCCATTGCTGGGAAATCGGGATCTCCGGGCGCCGGGGCGTCTTTCCGTCCTCGGTGAGCCCGAATTCCGCCGCCGCTTTTTTCCATGCCGCGAGCTCGTCCTCCAGCGTTCTGTTCTGCGTGTGCAGCCGTTCGTTTTCTTCCAGGAGCAGCCTCTGCCCCTCCTTCATCCCGCGGATTTTTGCCAGCATGGTTTCCGCCGCAAACAGCATCACGCCGGCCGCAAGCCCTCCGATGAAATACCACATCTTGTCTCCTTTCCGAAAACAAGGCGACGAGCATTCCCGCCGCCCATCTCCAATCCATTTTTCCCCAGAACAGCAGCAGGAGGGTGCACCCCTAAAGGTGCACCCTCCTATTATTCCGCCCGCAACACGGGCCTGTATCTGCTTTTGCCGCCGGGCAAATGAATTTTCTCCTCCCTGTTGGCAGCAACGATTATGAAGCCTTTGTGCGGCGCGTTCGACACTTGGAAAGACAGACCTGATTTAAGCCCAGCTCTCTCGGAACCGGGAAAATCTGCCGCGCACTGCCGGGCTGAAAGATGGTTAAAGGACTTTCCGTGCGTATTCATCACTGCCGTTATACTTAGCAACTGCTCTTTTCCACTGTTCTTGCGTTAAATTCTGCGCCTCGCTTGGAACATTGATAAGCTCAGCCTTTATTGCTTCGTAGACCCATACAGCCGCAATTGTTTGAATATTAAACTCATCATTGTATGATAGTGTGTATTGCAAATCTTTTTCCACCAAAGATGAGGTAAATTTTGGTGATAATACATTTGCTGCAAACAGCCATGGATATTTCAGTTAGATATTTCTGTTAATAAAGACTCAACGATTAATTTTGCAATTTTTACGCAGTCGTCAATAGATTGAGTAAAAACATCCTTGCCGAAGCGTTTCAAAAATATCCCATATATTTCCTGTGCCAGATCGTGAATGCTTTGTGTTTTCAGATATGCTTTGTAAATTAAAACGCTCTCATCCCGATATTCATCTTTTGGTGCAAATGGAAGTAGCCCTAATGGGTCCCATTCATCAACTATCGTATTTATTATCTCCGTCATTTCTTATTTTCTCCTATTCCCCAAATAATTGTCTAACAACATCCCACATAGTATCATCGAAATTCACGCTTGTGTATGCGGTAACAAGTTTTCCTGAACTATTGAGTACGGCTACGCCTTCTTTAGTAATATAAATATAGTTACCGCTGCTCTGCACCAATACTTTTCCCTCTTTCACCCAAGTATTGACCATGTTTTGAGTCACTCCACGCTCTGCCATACGTTCTGTTCCGTGCAGAGTCGTATTTACCCAGTCTGTTTTTAGCCCAGGATTTTCAACCGTTACGCCGAGCTTTCCGAAATCATCTCCAATTTTTCCCGCGTTTTCTGTCGCTCCTTGAGTTAGCTCTTTTGTTTTTATCCAGCTATTAACTGATTTTCCCAGAGA
>CAZLMO010000067.1:0-8461 GCA_964560915.1 uncultured Oscillospiraceae bacterium | reverse complement strand
AGAGTAAATCGTAAATCCGATTTTTTCAAGCTCTATAACGGCCCCTCTTGTTCTTTCGCCTAAGTCCCAAGCCTGTAGTGGTGTCAACTGGTCAAATTGATTAAATAAATCCGCATTATCTTTAAGATATAACAAATCTCCAATTAAATTTTCTTTTACGCCGTTTCCCAAAATCGACAGCAAATCTTTAACGGTAATGTCATTTGAGAAAAGGGATTTAGAAAAATCTGAAATCTCTGAATACAATTCCAAGCTCTGTTTTATACTTTCAATAGGATTCGGGAATTCTTCCATGGTGAAATCGATGAAATTCGTCGCAGCCTGTTTTTATGAATGCCCCCGCAAAAAAGGCAATGTTTATTCCCAATCTTATATTTGCGTATTCCGCATCCTCTGTCCCTGTTATTGCGTCAGCCTCCGGTGAAGTCAAGCTGTTTGTTCCATTACTTTCCTCCCAGTCTCTGATTTGTTTCTGGTTTTCCCAATACTGTGCAGTCATTTCCGGTGGGATTTCGTCTTCCGAAAGAAACAGTATCCCATCCATCTCTGGAAGAGGAATTCCGATCTGATCCGCCAGTTCGGTTGCGCTCCGCTCTCCCGCCGGGTTTCCCGCGACGGGCATTGCCTCTGCGTTCTTCCGCGCGACCATCTCGTCATATGCCTCGACAGCCTCCCGTGCCTTTTCGTTGTCGATCCTCGTCAGGGTCGCCGTTGTCGCCGGCTCAACGTTCTGTGCATTCTGATTTTCATAAGCTGTCAGCTTTGCGGTTGTTGCCGGCGCGGTCCCGTCTTCTGTTCCTGTTATAGCACCGGTCCCCGGCGAAGTCAAACTGTTTCTTCCATTGTTTTCCTCCGGAAGTGATTCCAAGCCTAAGAGTTCCGCTAACTTTATATCATTCGCATCGTCGCGGGATTCCGGGATCTTAACCATGTCAAACAGTTTTTGAAGTTGTACCTGCTTTGCTGCCGCTTTGTCCCTCGCGGTGTCCGCGTCCTGCTCAGCCTGAAACCATTTTAAAGTTTCCTCGTCTTCCTTTGCTTTCTGCTCGTAGGCTCGCTGTGCCGCCGCCTTATCTCTCGCGGTATCCGCATCCTGCGCCTCTTGAAACCGTTTTAGAGTCTCTGCTGCTTTGTCTCTTGTGGTGGCTGTGTCCTGCACCGCTTGCGTCTGTGCATTGTCAAGCTGCCGGAAGTTGGACATCGCCGTGGTCGTGTTTCTTTCTGTATTCGCCGCCGTACTGTTGTTCCGTGTACCGCTGTCTGTTCTTATGCTGTTTTTTTCTCTCTCGGCGACCCTCCGCTCATTATTCCACTCCGTCTGCGAGACTCCGGCCGGCTTCCCACTGCTCTGTGTGTTGCTGCTTGCCGTGCTGCTGTTCTGCGTGCTGTTTTTCTTTGTCTCGTTGTTGACGACAGTGATCGGCCTGTGCCGCTTCTTGTATTCCTCCGAGTCTTTTTTGTAATTCGCCATGTGCCCGCCCCCTTATCTGTAGACGTCCGGGATGGCTTATCGCCCTGCCTCCCGGCCTCCGGCCTTTCCCCGGCGTCCTTTTTGTTTCCCGCGAGGTTCCCCGCCTTCGCCGTTCTGTTTTTTCCGTCCGCCGGCCGGTCTTTCTCGGGTTCCGGAGCGTATATTTTCTTGTCGGCGCCATAATTTTCCCAATTTTCCCTTGTGCCTTTCAAAAAAATCTGATATAATTCTTTTGAGGTGATTGTTGTGGAATTTAAGTACGAGTCAGACTGCATTTATGCAACCGATTCCTCCGGCAACCGCATTGCGGAGGTGACGTTTCCGATTTCCGACGGCGTTGCCAACATCAACCACACCTATGTGGATCCCGCCCTGCGCGGCCAGGGTATTGCCGACCAACTGCTCACCGCCGCGGTGGAGCAGATCCGGTTAGCCGGGCTCAAGGCGTGCCCGACCTGTTCTTACGCAATCCGATGGTTTGCCGAGCATCCGGAGCATCTGTATCTGCTCTGATTCACCGCCCTCCTTCGAGGGCGTTTTTTTATTTTCCCGTGTTGTACCTGCCCATTTTTTTCGGGACTTGTCCTGTTTCCGGTCTTTCTCTCAAAGCCCATCGCCCATTTTCTTTCACGCCGTCGGCTTGGTCTCCGGTATTCTTTCTGTTTCGAATCTTCTATGCGCTTCCCCGTCTGCGTTGTTCTGTCTTTTCCTGTCCGCCTCCCGGTTCGCGCCTATAGGCCTCTTCTCAGGCCTCCGTTCCGCATCCCGGTCTTTCTCCGGCGTTTTCTTTACATCCCGCCGCGCCGCCGCATTCTTTCGGAGCGGCCGTCCTCTCCCGGCAAATCCCCCGTGTTTTTTTTTTTTCGTAAAGTGTCTTTTATGACACTTTTTCCGCAAAAAAAATTCCCATTGGGCTTTTGATGCCCAGGAAATCCACGATTGCCTGCACTTCCCGAACGCTAAACTCCGAGGTCCCATTTAATTTTCGATAAAAAGTTGCTTTGCTGACGTGAATCACGTCGCAAAGTGTCGAAATCGAACACGCTCTCTTCTTCATCGCAGAAATCAGTTTCTCTCTGTCCATCTTAATGCCCTCCCTTCCGTTTCCTTTATGACACTTTTACCATAGCACTACAACGGTGTTCTGTCAATGTCTTTTGCGAAACTTTTTTACTTATTTTAGTCGATTATGTTGCAAATACGAAACTTCCATGTTATAGTATTTTTGTAAAGAAGGTGCATTTTATGGACATCGGAGATAAAATTGCGGTGCTTCGCAAGCAAAATCACCTCACGCTCGAGCAGGTGGGAAACATGGTGGGCGTCGGGAAAAGCACGGTGCGCAAGTGGGAA
Source organism: uncultured Oscillospiraceae bacterium (assembly GCA_964560915.1). Lineage (GTDB taxonomy): Bacteria > Bacillota > Clostridia > Oscillospirales > Ruminococcaceae > UMGS1668. The sequence continues at coordinate 5,637 of CAZLMO010000067.1, read as the reverse complement.
AGCGGCGAGATCGCCAACATGCGCCGGGATAAGATTGCAAAGCTTGCCTATGCGCTTCATACAACGCCCGCGTACCTGATGGGCTGGGCGGAAAATTCCGATACCCCGGTCAATCCGGGCGTGCTCGGTGTCCCCTATTTTCCGAGGACGCGGATTCCGATACTCGGCCGGATCTCCGCGGGGGTTCCGCTGTGCGCAGAGGAGTATGTCGAAGGGTACACGCTCACGGATCTCGGCCGTGACGGCAATTATTACGCCCTGCGCGTCAAAGGAGACAGCATGAACGCGCTCGGCATCGACGAGGGGGATCTTGTGATTGTCCGGCATCAGGAGGAAGTCGAGGATGGGGACATTGCGGTGGTCCTGGTCGACCGCGAGGATGCCACAATCAAAAAGTTCCACCAAGAGGGAAATTTGGTTCAGCTAATTCCCTGCAGTACGAATCCCGCGAATATGATTCAGATTTACGATACGCGCAAAACAGATATTGAAATTCTCGGGAAAGTGATCCGTGTCCAGCGCGATTTTTGAAGATGCAAATAAAAATGCCCATCCCTCGGATCAGGCCGTGGGCGGATAAAATGCCCCGGCCATTCCCGGAGAGCGCTTTCCTGCCGCCCGGATGTGGCTTCCCACAGCGCCCGCAGCCACCGTATGGCATCGGAACGAAATATCCCGCCTTCCGGATCAAATAGGAAATTCTTTTGCGTCAAACATGCCGCACTCTTTTTTCTTTGCGGCATTCAGGCTATAAAAACGGGGCCCGTCTTGAAACAGGCCCCGTCTCTTTCTTTTGTCACGTGTTTGAATTGCAGCCGCAGTTGTAGTTGCAATTGCAATTGCAGTTGCAGTTGTTACTTGTATCCATATCTTCAAGCCGTGGCGGGAAAAACTCGTTGGTCGGGAATTTGATATGTTTGAATACCTCGCAGGGATCGTCCGTCGTGGAGATGCACTCCTTGCCCGGAACACAAAAATCGTAGGCCGGGATGAGCATCTGCACCGGACGCTCGAGCTGAACAATCGTGAACAGGCCCAGAGTGATAAGCACGCAGCGGCCGTTCCCCGTGACGAAATTGCCGTCGAATAAAGCAGTGACGCTCTCAGGGAAATTAATTTCCGTCATCGTTTCATTTTCACTGCTCTCGGCCAGGCGGGAATGTAAACAGATCGGATCCACCACCTGTACAACCGCTTTCGGGCTGTTGGTAGATTTGCCGGAGGGCATTTCGGAGTTAAATACTTTGACGTTGCCTTCGCTGCCGTAAAGGATGACCTTTTTGGAAAAAATTGCGATGCCGCGAACGGTGTCTGCCGTGGAAACCGGCGTGTAATAGGCCGACAACCGAACGAGGAAATAAAAGGTCATGTCCACGGAATAAAATCCCCGGTTGAACGGAATAGGCTCAACCTCCAAAAACACATTCATCACTTCCACGCTCTTGGCCTTTACGGTCAGAGCGCGTTCAACCTTTGCCTGTTCCGTCTCAATAAAGTAAACCGGGAGATCCTCCAAACAATCCTTGTCGGAACAACTGTCATATACTCTCCCGGCATCGATGCAGACGGCCTCCTTAAAACAGGCAGAGCTTGCCGCTGACATCGTGCTGTTTGCCTTTTGTTCTGCCATAACTATCCTCCTATCGAAATGTTAGCTGCATGAAGCCGCTTGGTAACATTTTATGTAAGAAGGAACGTTTTGTGCACAAAGTCAGCTTCTCAGATCCTCAATCACATCAATGGCATGAATCGGACGAACCGCGCCCTCCGCAAGACGGCCGGCCAACCGCTCCGCTTCCTCCAGGCCTTCCGCAACGGCCGGGCAGCGGACACTCTGTACCGAATGGCCGCCAGCCGTGCCCTCCTGTGTGCACTCGATGCCGTATCGGCCGTTTTCCTCAAAAACAACATACCGGATCAGATAGGGGCTTTCGCCGGGAATTTCCGCCGAAAAACAGGAACAATACATCTGTTGTTTCACCTCGTATAAAATCACTCTCATTGCTTTCAGTATACTTCTCTTTAAAGAAGCAATACAACCGGAAAACGTTGGGAAACCCGATTCAGAATAGACCCGATGCAGCAAAACCGGAAATGTGCGCCGGAAGCACCCTCAGCGCCTGAAAAATCATTGTAATTAAAAGGCACTTATGTTAAAATAAAATTTAATATTCCAAAATCCGGATGGGAGACGAAAGGAGCTGTATCCATGAACGTAGAAAGCGGTATTCCCGCAAGAATTAAGGAACTTCGCGAAGTCTGCGGCTACTCTGTAGAGGAGTTTGCCGAAACCTTCGGCATCGACGCGGAAACCTATGCCGGCTACGAGAAGGAAGGCGCGGATATTCCGATCAGTGTGATCTTCCAGATCGCCAATAAATGCAGCGTCGATTTCAACGAGATCGTCACCGGAACCAGTGCCAAGCTCAATACCTATCATATTGTAAAACGCGGCGAGGGCAAACCTATCAGCCGGTATCCCGGCTATTATTACGAAGACCTTGCCTACCGCTATAGTAAGAAGGTGATGCAGCCGCTCCTGGTTACGCTCTATCCTTCGGACGAACCGGCGGCTCTCGTATGCCACAGCGGGCAGGAATTCAATATGGTACTTGAGGGGCAGGTCGCGGTTGTCTTCGATAATAAGGAATTTATCCTTTCCCCCGGCGATACGATCTACTTCAATCCGACGCATCTGCATGGCCAGCGCTGTGTGGGCGACAAAAAAGCCCGTTTTCTGACCGTTATCGCTGAATAAGGGGATTCCCCGGAGGAAAACTTTTCCGGGGCCCGGATTTGCTTTCCGCATCCACGGCAATCATCTCCGGAAAATCCCGCAAAACCCGGCGGTTTCCTTTTTGCAGCGTGGACGGTAACGGAAAACGCAGACTATAAGAAGAGGAATCGAATATGCTTCTTGATAAATTTCTTCCCCGTATCGAGTTCGACTCCTACGAGGATTTTAAGGAAAATTACCGGGTCAATATCCCGGAAAACTTCAACTTCGGCTTCGACATCGTGGATGCCTGGGCGGAGCAGGAGCCCGAAAAGCGCGCCCTGCTCTGGATCAACGACCACGGTGAGGAAAAAGCCTTCACCTTTACCGAGATCAGCCGCCTGTCGAACCGGTTTGCCAATTTTTTGCACAGCCTCGGCGTTCGGAAGGGTGATGTCGTTCTGCTGATCCTGCGGCAGAGGTGGGAATACTGGGTCTGCGCCACCGCGCTCCATAAGCTCGGCGCCGTCCTGGTCCCCGGCTCGCTTCAGCTGACCAAAAAAGATATCGTCTACCGTGCGGAAGCCGCGGAGATCAAAACGATTGTCTGCATCGACGATGCGTTTGTCGTTGCGCAGGCGGAAGCGGCTTTTGAGGAAGCGCCGGCTCTTGAGCACCGCGTGCTCGTGGGCGGCAGCCGCAAGGGCTGGCTCTCGTTTGATGAAGAGATTATGAACTACCCGGATACCTTTGCGCGCCCGACCGGCGACCAGGCCACCCGCTGGAATGACGCGATGCTGATTTATTTTACGAGCGGCACCACAGGGATGCCAAAAATGGCGGAGCAGAACTTTTCCTACCCGCTGGGGCACATTGTCACGGCAAAATATTGGCAGCGGGTTCAGGAAAATAAATTGCATATGAGCGTCAGCGACTCCGGCTGGGCAAAATTCGGCTGGGGAAAGATCTACGGGCAATGGATCTGCGGCGCCACGGTCTTCGCCTACGACTGGGATAAATTCGTGCCCCAAAAACTTCTGGAGGTTATCTCCAAATATAAAATCACAACCTTCTGCGCGCCGCCAACCATGTTCCGCTTCATGCTGCAGGAGGATGTGGCCTCCTATGACCTCTCCGCGACCGAGCAGTACTGCATCGCCGGCGAGCCGCTGAACCCGGAAGTCTTCCGAAAATGGGAGAAGCTGACCGGCCACAAGATGTGCGAGGGCTTCGGCCAGAGCGAATCCTCCGTAATGATCGCCAACTTCCAATGGTTCGAGCCGATCCCCGGCTCCACCGGCAAGCCCTCCCCGCTCTATCGGATCCAGCTGATGGACTCCGACGGGAACCTCTGTGAGGACGGCGACGAAGGGCATATCGTTGTCACCGGTGTGGATAAGGAATCGCCCGCCGGCCTGTTCGTGGGATATTACCGCGATCCGGAACGCACCGCCGCCGCGTTTGCCGGCGGCAACTACGATACCGGCGATGTGGCTTGGCGCGACAGCAACGGCTATTACTGGTTCATCGGCCGGAGTGACGACGTCATCAAATGCTCCGGTTACCGCATCGGCCCGTTTGAAGTGGAGAGCGCCCTGCTGGAACACCCGGCGGTTGTGGAATGCGCCGTCACCGCCGCCCCGGATCCAATCCGCGGCCAAGTTGTCAAAGCGACCATCGTGCTTGCGGGGGGATACACGGGCACTCCGGAACTGACGAAGGAGCTGCAGAATCACGTCAAGAAAGTTACGGCACCTTATAAATATCCGCGCATCGTCGAATATGTGAAGGAACTCCCCAAGACCATCGGCGGCAAGATCAAGCGCGCCGAGATCCGTCAGGAGGATCTCAGAACAAAATCGTAAGCCGTCCGCGGTTTTCTCATCGGCGCATTTACCGGTAAAAATAAAAGTTCCGGGGATCCCTTTTTTCGGGAACTCCGGAGCTTTTGTTTTTTATTTTTTTAACGGGCGGTATGGCTAAGTAAGTAGGTCTGCAGGGCCTCGTATTGCTGAGATTTCAGCGTGACGCCGTCGCTCGCGGCGTCTTCAGGAAGGCCGCCCTCTTCGTCTTTGAAGGCCTCGGCGGCATTCACATACCAGAAACCCTTTTCCTCCGCCATGGCAAGAAGTTTTCCGTTAATCGCGTCGATATTCGCGTTCAGAAGATCATCCCCGTACTCGGTGCAGAGGCCTTCGTTCACCGGCAACATCGAGACCAAATAGAGATCGCACCCGGGTTTTGAGGCAATCACCGCATCCAAAAATGCGGAAAACTTTTTCATATAGGTGGTTTCGTCCATCCAGCCGATGCTGTCCGCGCCCATCAGGATATAAATCTTATCGACACTCTCCTGATTCGCCAGTGCCTCGGGGATCGTATAGCTCTCTCCTCCGGAATTGACCACTTTTTTGGTAAGAATGGTGTCCGCGTTGACGGCGATGCTGGCAATAAACGAGGCGCCGCTGAAATACCGGCTTTCCTGTGCGCCGGAAGCCATGGAATCGCCGAGAATCACGGCATTATTAAAATAGGAGACCTGTTTCGGTTCGCTCTCCTCCAGAAGGCCCCATGCGGGAAGCTCCACGGCCCCGGACTGTTCTTCGGAAGAGGATTCTCCATTACTCTCAGAACCGGATTCCGCCGGCTGGGAGGACGTCTCCGGGACGGAGCCGGTTTCCTCGTCTCCCTTTGCAAGATCATTCAGAAGATTGGCAAAGTTGAAAATTGCCTCGGCAAATTTGGAGCTGCTCTCCTTGCCGGCAAGGATCCGCTCGTTTTCAGCCTTCTGCCACGCCGCCGTAATGCAGACAGCAAGAAGAAGCACTGCGGCGGCCAGCGCCACAATGCGAATGATTTTATTCTGTTTTTTATTTCTAAGGACCGCGTTGCCGTTGCCGCTCATCCGGATGACGCACCTT
>CAZLMO010000066.1:0-10386 GCA_964560915.1 uncultured Oscillospiraceae bacterium | reverse complement strand
CGGCGCCGATATCCGGGCGCTCCGCATAGCAGCGCAGGTGCATCTTGATCTCGCTGGAGGGGCGATGCCCCCCGAAAGCCTCGGCGATGTTACCCGCTTCGTCGATGACGACCAGCATCTCCGGTTCCATCAGCTTCTTGCTGACGCCGGTGGGCGTCGCGAGGAACCTGCCTCCGCCGAGCCTCACGCTGACGTTTCCGTCGTTTGAGGCGCCCCAGCCGTTTTCTCCCATCATGTGGCAGACCTGGCAGAGCTGTTGTTTGAGTTCGTCGATTTCCATTATGACCTCCATTTGAATGCCTAGAATCGCGCCCGGACGGCGGCGGCCCTGTGCCGGCCGGTGATCCGAAAAGCGAAACGCCTGCGCGGATTCTTTTCGGAGATTCCCCGCGGCAATGCAACATTATCCGATAATTATATAATATTTTTTTCTCTTTGGCAATTGCAGGCAGACGGAAAAGTGTAAAAAATATATTAAAATTCCGATCCCGCCGATGCAAAAACGTTGCCGGAATGCGTCTTTTGTGCTATATTCCACTTATATTCTCCATCAAAGGGGGCGGCGTCATGGAATTGCCCGAGCGGTGCGCGCTCTGTCCGCGCAGGTGCGGGGTCAACCGAAAAAACGGGGAAACCGGCTTCTGCGGCGCCGGGGCCCTGCCGAAGGTCTGCCGGGCGGCGCTCCACTACTGGGAGGAACCGTTTCTCAGCGGAAAGAGCGGTTCGGGCGCCGTCTTTTTTTCGGGCTGCACGCTGCGCTGCGTCTTCTGCCAGAACCGCGAGATCAGCCGCGGAAGGGCCGGGGTGGAGATTCCGGTCACGCGCCTCGCGGAGATCTTTCTTGAGCTTCAGGCAAAAGGCGCGAACAACATCAATCTCGTCACGCCGATGCAATATGCCCCGCAGATCACCGAGGCGCTGGATCTTGCGCGGAGAGATGGCCTCGCCCTCCCGGTCGTCTGGAACACCGGCGGCTGGGAGCTTGCGGAATCCGTCGCCGCGGTTCGGGCGTACGCGGATATCTGGCTCACGGATTTCAAGTACTTCGACGACGAGACGGCGCGGAATTTTTCCGCGGCGGAAGATTATTTTGAGGTGGCCGCCGCCGCGCTGGATCAAATGGTCCGCCAAACCGGGGAACCGGTCTTTGATGAGCACGGCATGATGAAGCGCGGCGTCGTCGTCCGGCATCTGATGCTGCCCGGACATTATAATGATACAAAGCGCGTGCTCGAATACCTTTCCGAAACCTACGGAAACCGGATCTGGGTGAGCCTGATGAATCAGTACACGCCGTTTTACGACGGCGACCGCTACCCGGAGCTGCGGGAGACCGTCTCGGATGACGAATACGCCCGTGCCGTCTCCTGCGCCGAAAAGATGGGCATCGAAAACTGCCTGATTCAGGAGGGCGGCTCGGTCGGCGAGAGCTTCGTCCCGCCGTTTGACCTCGAGGGCGTCTTCCGGAAGTAGAACCGGTACGGCAACAGAGCAGGCAAACCGTTGCGGAAAGAATTCCACCCATTAAGTTTACCCATTTTGGAAAGAGATGCAACCAACGAAAGCTTCGTTTCGCCGTTCGGCCTCGAGGGCGTCTTCCGAAAATAGAACCGTGCGGCGGCAGGAGCCCTCCTGCAAACCGCCCCGGAAAGAATTTCTCCCATTCGGTTTGCCTTTTATGCAAAGAGAGGCAACCGGCGAGGGCTTTGTTCCGCCTTTCGACCTCGAGGGTGTGTATAAAAGGCGGAAAGAAGGGGGTAAGCTGCATTTCCTCCGCTTGTTTCAACTGGAATTTTCAGGAAAGTAGCCCTGCCGCAGCCTGTTTTTATTTGGCTGCGGTATTTTTTGAAATAATTTTAAAAACAGCTTGCAAAATCGAATTTTGGGTGTTATATTGTTTTCATGCCAAAAACAGATGTTTTCAGGAGGTGGACTTTATGGCGAACGACGGCAAGCGGATTCTTGTCAATGCCGACCTTCTTCCCGAAGTCTTGCTCAAGGTGCTGGAGGCAAAGCGCCTTCTTGCCCAAGGCAAGGTACGGAACGCTTCCGAGGCCGCAAGGGTGGCCGGAATCTCCCGAAGCGCATTTTACAAATACAAGGACGGCGTGGCTTTTTACAGCGATGAAAGAGTCGTGAAGATTCTCACCTACTCGCTGACGCTGATGGATGAGCCGGGCGTGCTCTCCTCCGTGTTGGATCAGATTTCGGGGAGCGGCGCCAATATCCTGACCATCAACCAAAATATTCCCGTGGACGGCGTCGCGCCGGTGACCGTCTCTTTCAGCGCGGGCTCGCTCAAGATGCCCGAAGCGGATCTGCTCGAGGCGCTCTCTTCTTTGAAAGGCGTCGTCGGATGCCGCTCCCTGATGGAGAATCCGTAACCTTTTGTGCGGCCCTGCGCCGGGATTTCGGCCATGCGGGCTCCCGCATCCAACCATATTTACAGGAGAGGATGGTTGATCCATGAAAGTTGCGCTGATCGGCCACGGCATTGTCGGCGCCGGCGTCGCGGAGCTGCTGCTCAAACAGGCGGATGTGATCCGAAAGCAAGCCGGCGGCGAACCTGTCGATCTGAAATATATCCTGGAGATCCGGGATTTTCCGGATCTGCCCTATTCGGACCGTTTTGTCCGTGATTTTTCCGTGATTGAAAACGACCCGGAGATTCATACCGTCGTGGAGGCGGTCGGCGGCGTCGGCGCGGCCTATCGCTTCGATAAGGCCGCGCTTCTCGCCGGAAAAAACGTCGTGACTTCCAACAAGGAGCTTGTCGCCGAAAAGGGTGCCGAGCTCCTTGCCATCGCAAGGGAAAAGAACGTCAATTTTTTATTCGAAGCCTCCGTCTGCGGCGGGGTGCCGGTCATCCGCCCGATCTACCGCTGCCTTGGCGCGGCGGATATCCGGCTCGTCGGCGGCATTCTGAACGGCACCACCAACTATATTCTGACCAAAATGTTCCGGGAACACGCAAAATTTCAGGATGCCCTGCGGAATGCGCAGGCACTGGGTTATGCGGAGACGGATCCCACCGCCGACATCATGGGCGACGACGCCTGCCGGAAGATCTGTATCCTTGCCTCTCTGGTCTTCGGAAAGACCGTCCGGCCGGCGCAGGTGCCGGTGGAGGGCATCATGGATATCCGGCCCGAGGATATGGCCTATGCCGAATCCGTGCGCGGCGCGGTCAAGCTGATCGGCTGTGCGGAGCAACTGGAGGATGGGAGCCTCTCCGTCTGGGTGGCGCCGGCATTTCTCAGGGAAAACTGCCCGCTGCGGACGGTCGATGGCGTCTTCAACGCTCTGCTTGTCCGCTCCGGAACGGCCGGGGACCTGATGTTTTATGGAATGGGAGCCGGCAAGTTTCCTACCGCCGCCTCCATGGTGGCGGATCTGCTGGAATGCGCCGGGGCGGAAGGCCATATCCCCGGCGTCTTCTGGGAAGATCCTCCGAAACCGGTAACTGCGGATGCCGGGGACGTCCCGGGGAAACATTACGTCCGGCTGGCCGGGTTTGACGAGGAATCCATCAAAAAGCTCTTCGGCCCGGTGGAATATCTCCGGCCGGAGGGCGCCCCTCCCGGGGAACACGCGTTTCTTACGATTCCCATTTCTCCGAAAACGCTCGAAATGCTGCTCGGACTTGCCCGCGAACAGGGTGCGGAGGTCCGGTCAAAACTGCGCGTTTTTGAATAACATGAGACGGGAAGTTGAAGAAAGGGAACCTCTATGATAAAAGTCAGAATCCCCGCCACCAGTGCGAATCTTGGCTCCGGCTTCGATTCGCTCGGTCTTGCGGTGACTTTATATAATTATGTATTTATGGAGGAAGCGGAGGGCTGCCGGATCACGGCCATCGACGGCGCGGACATCCCGCTTGACGAGACAAACCTCGTCTATACCGCCGCGAAATATCTCTATGACCTCTGCGGCCGGCCCTTTTCCGGCCTGCGTATTCTGCAGGAAAACAACATTCCTCTTGCAAGGGGGCTCGGTTCCAGCTCGGCGTGTATCGTCGGCGGTCTTTTCGGCGCCAACGCGCTGCTCGGAGAGCCGGTAGGCCGGGATGAGATCATCAATATCGCCGCCACCATCGAGGGCCATCCGGATAATGTCACGCCCGCAATTTTGGGCGGCCTCGTCACGACCGCGCTCGACAGCGGAAAGGTCTTTTACGTCAAGCAGGAGATTGCGACGGATCTGCGTTTCGTGACCTTCGTGCCGGATTTTGAATTGCAGACCTCCGTGGCAAGGGCGGCGCTCCCGAAAGAGATCAGCCACAAAGACGCGGTATTTAACCTTTCCCGTGCCGCGCTGATGAGCGTGTCGCTCTATTCCGGAAAATACGAAAACCTCCGTACCGGTGCGGACGACCGGCTCCATCAGCCCTACCGCCTATCCCTGATTCCCGGAGGAAAGCAGGCGGTCTCCCTGGCATACGACCTCGGCGCTTATGCCTCCTACATCAGCGGAGCCGGCTCCACCATCATGGCGATCGTCGACGCGAGGGAGGAGAGTTTCGTCGCCCGGGCAAGAAAGGCGCTTGACGATCTCGGTCTGCAGGCATGGGGCTGTACGGACTATTCCATTGATAACACCGGTACGCAGATATTTTAATTCTATAGATTAAGGGGTACACATATATGGCACTTATCGTACAGAAGTTCGGCGGCACCTCCGTCGCCGATGCGGCGAAGCTTGACCATGTGGCCGGAATCATCACCCGGACCTACGCGGCGGGCAACAGCGTCGCGGTGGTCGTCTCCGCCCAGGGCGACACCACCGACCACCTGATTGCACAGGCAAAGGAGGTCAACCCGAGCGCCTCCAAACGCGAGATAGATGTGCTGCTCTCCGCCGGGGAGCAGATGTCGATGTCGCTGCTGGCCATGGCGATTGAGAAACGCGGCTATCCGGTCGTCTCTCTGACGGGCTGGCAGGTCGGTATGGTGACCGATTCCAACTACGGCATCGCGCGGATCCGCCGCATCGACAAGGAGCGGCTGGAGAGCGAGCTCGGCAAAAAAAGTATTGTGATCGTCGCGGGATTTCAGGGCATCAACCGCTACGACGACATCACCACGCTCGGCCGGGGTGGTTCCGACACCTCGGCGGTGGCGCTGGCCGCCGCCCTGCATGCGGATCTGTGCCAGATCTACACCGACGTGGACGGCATCTATACGGCCGATCCGCGTATCGTGCCAAACGCACGAAAATTGGAAGAAATCTCCTATGACGAGATGCTCGAGCTTTCGAGCCTCGGCGCGCAGGTGCTCAACAACCGCTCGGTGGAGATGGCAAAGAAGTACTGCGTGCCGCTGGAGGTGCGCTCCAGCATGGAGGACGAAAAACCAGGAACAATACTGAAAGAGGTAGTAAAAGTGGAAAAGACGCTGATCAGCGGAGTCACCTGCGACAACAATGTCGCAAGATTTTCTTTGATTGAAGTCCCGGATATGCCGGGGATCGCATTCCGGATTTTCAGCATTCTGGCTGCAAAAAACATCAATGTGGATATCATCCTGCAATCCATCGGCCGTGGAAATACCAAGGACATCAGTTTCACGGTCTCCAGGGCCCAGATGAAAGAGACAGTGGATGTCATGCCGGAGCTGGTCGATCTGCTCCACGCCCAGCGTTTTGTCTGCGATGAAAATATTTCCAAGGTCTCCGTCGTCGGCGCGGGCATGGAAAGCCACCCCGGCATCGCAGCAAAAATGTTTGAGGCGCTCGCCGACGCCAACATCAACATTCAGATGATTGCCACTTCGGAGATCAAGATCTCCGTCCTGATCCGTCAGGAGGAGGCCATCAAGGCCGTCAATGTCATTCATGAGGCTTTCGAGCCATCAGAATTCATGCGCTGAAGCATGGTTTGCCTTGTTCCGCGCCGCAGAACGTGTTTTTTCGTCTCATCGGTATCGCCGGCGCGTTTGGCATAAAAAAGAAGCGGAGGGGATCCCCCTCCGCTTCTTTTTATCTTCTGCGGGATGCCTCGAAAGGCCTCACGTTATCCCGCGATCCGCTCCAGCAGGAAGCGCATATAATTTGCATAATGAGCAAATACAATACCCGGTTCTTCCAGATCCGGGCACCAGCGCTTCACCCACTCCAGGGAGATAAAGCCATCGTACCCTTCTTTTTGCAGCAAAGAGAGTGTGTCGTAAACCGGAACATCGCCGTAGCCCATCATGCGGTATTCGACGCCCTTCGACCCCATTATGGAATCTTTGACGTGGATATAGCGAACATAACGGCCCACGTTGGCGCAGGTTTTTTCCGGGCTCTCGCCGAAATAACGGAACGGATGGTGGATATCCCAGAGCACGCCGATGTTTTCCTCCGGGATCCCTTCCAGAAACTTTTTGAGCACGGAAGAGTCGGCGAGCACGCCGTTTGTCTCAATGAGCACGCCTACGCCGGTGCCGCCGGCATATTCGGCAAGCTCCCGATAGAGCCGCTTCGCCAGCGGAAGATCCGTCTCGACCGGCTGCGGCGTCGCGGTGCACATCACGCGCACATACTGCGAACCAGCGCGCACGGCGAGATCGACATAGGCCTTTGCCTCTTCGACAAAGGCGGCCGTATCCCCGGCGCCGAGGCAGCAGGCGGAGGTCAGCATCGGCACTTCGAGCCCGGCTTCCGCAAGCCTTGCCTTGGTGGCGTCGAGGTTTTCCGGCCGGAACGGGCGTGTCGCCGGGGCAAACATTTCATCCTCGATGCCGCGGATTTCGATTCCGTCCATGCCGAGATCCTTTGCCGCGGCAAAAATTTCGTCCCAGCTCCAGCCCGGACAGCCGAGCGTCGAAAAAGCAAGCTTCATCGTCTCATCCTTTCTTTGCCGGAACTTCCGGCATCCTTAAAAAAGCGGTCAGTTGACCACAATAATCTTGCGGGAGGTGTTCTCCGACTCGGAGCCCTCCTCCTCCCCTCCGGCAGACCTTTCGTTGGCGCCGTAATAGAGATAAACGCGAACGGTGGTGCCGCCGACGACGATGCTATCTCCCTCCACCAGTTCCGTGCGGTTTTCGTCCGTCTGGGAATAGATCACCCCATATTCATGATCCAAACTGTAATTTGGAACAAGCTGGTAGGTGATGTTCTTTTCCTTCAGCGCCTTCTCTGCGCCCTCGACCGTCTGCCCGACGAGATTCACCATCTCGGTGGTCTCCGGGCCCTTGCTTACTTTGAGCGTGACGGCCATGCCCGGCTGGACGCTTGCCTTTGCGTTGACGGATTGATCGAAGATCATGCCCAATGGGTATTCGGAATTATATTCTTCTTCAAATGTAAGATTGAAATTTTCATACAAAGAATTTCCCTCGACATCCTCGTGCATCCTGCCGATAAAATTCGGCACCGCCACGGTCTCCTCGCCGCTCGTCTCCGTTTCGGAGGTCAGCGGGTTATAAGAAGAAGATTCCTCCTGATGGCCGAGCGTGTTTTCGTATTCCTTCAGAATCAGCATGACCACGACGATCAGCACCGACAGAAATACGATGCCGGTGACCAGTCCCCAGCGCGCCCCCGTATGGGAATGCGTGCGGACCTTTTTTGGCGCGGCCTGCGGGCGGGCCGGCGAATTATTGGTTTGGGCAGGTTTTCTGCGCTCCGCAAGCTTCTCCGGAAAGAACCCTGCGCTCTCCTCCAACCCGAGGGAAACGCCCGTTTCATCTTTTTTGGGATGCGTCACATAGATGGCGGTGTTGGAATCCGGGGATTCCAACAATTCGGAGGTAAACTGATCCACGCCCTGCGTGCGGAATTCAACCTGCATCTGTATGGCATGGTGGATGGCCTTCGCCACATTGGTCGGAATATAGGGATTGAGCTGTTCCGGCGGGCAGAGGCGGTCGATCTCCATGCGCGAGCAGGCATCTGCCGGAAGGGTGCCGGTCAGGGATTTATACAACACGGCCGCGATCGAATAAACGTCGGTCCATGTGCCCTGCCAGCCCTTTTCGGAATACTGCTCCGGCGCGGCATATCCGGCATAGAGCTCGGAATCCAGCTCCGTGCCCTCGGTACGGACGGCGCCGATGCCGAATCCGCAGAGAAGAAGCTGGCCACGCGCGTTCACGCGGATGCTCTTCGGGTTGATGCCGCGGTGAAGGATGCCGGCGGCGTGCAGGTTGGAAATGCTGGTAAACAGCGGCATAAAAAGTTTTTTTACCTGCGCCCAGGTAAATTCTCCGCCGTTATGGAGAAGATAATCTCCATAGGAAATCGTTTTGACGTATTTATAAACGGCATAAGCGGTATTGCGCTCGGTAAACACGCTGAGAACCGGCACGATCGCCTGGCAATGGCGCAGGTTTTGCAGCGCGACACAGAGATCCCGGTAGTCGGAGAGCAGGGTCTTATACTGCGGCTCCAGACCCGGCAGCGGCAGAACGATGCCCGTGAGCTCGTTGCGGCCGGCAATCCTCTGCGGCATGAATTCCCGTATAAATACGCGTTCTTCTTTTTCCTTATCAAATCCGATATACGTGATGCCTTCGCCGTTCATTTCCAGCATCCGGCCGGCCAGATAGCGTCCGCCGACGGTGGTTCCCGGCGTCAGGCACGCCGGATCGACGGGTACTTCCGCGTCATATCCGCAGCGGCATTCCCCGTTTTCGTCAAGCTTGGACATGCAGCCCATGCAAAGGTTCAGTTCCTCAATTTCCATAAATCACTATTACTCCCCTGATCAGATTCCCTCCTGTTCCTTTTCCCGCAGGTTCAGATGATCCGCGGCCCATTCTCTGAGTCGGAATTTCTGGATCTTGCCGCTGGCGGTCATCGGGAAGGAATCCATAAATACCACATAGCTCGGCACTTTGTGCCGTGCCAGCTTGTCGGACATATAGTCTTTTACTTCCTGCTCGGTCAGCTCGACGCCCGGCTTTTTGATGATGCAGGCCATGACCTCTTCCCCGTAACGCTGGCTGGGGACGCCGATCACCTGGACATCCGAGACCGCAGGATGCAGATACAGAAACTCCTCGAGTTCTTTCGGGTAGATATTTTCGCCTCCGCGAATAATCATATCTTTGATTCTGCCTGTTATCTTATAATAACCCATTTCGTCCGCAGTTGCAAGATCCCCTGAATGAAGCCAGCCGTCTTTGTCGATGGCTTGTTTTGTCGCTTCCTCCATTTTATAGTAACCCTTCATCGTATTGTAGCCGCGGGAGCAGAATTCCCCGACTTCGCCCGGGCCGAGCGTTTTGCCGGTTTCCGGGTCGACGATTCTCGTCTCGACAAAAGGCATATGTTTTCCGACTGTCGCCACGCGCAGTTCGAGGGCGTCGTCCGTCGTCGTCATCGTCGTAGCGGGAGAAGCTTCCGTCAGGCCGTAGGTGATCGTGATATCCCGCATGCCCATCTCGTCCACGACCCGCCGCATGACCTGAATCGGGCAGGGCGAGCCCGCCATGATCCCGGTGCGCAGATGGGAGAAATCGAATTCTTTAAATTGGGGATGTTGCAGCATACCGATATACATGGTCGGCACTCCGTGGAAGGCGGTGCATTTTTCTTCAGAGATGGCCGTCATGACCTTGAGCGGCGAATAGACGTCCACCGGCACGAGCGAGGTGCAGTGCGTCACACAGGCCATGGTCGCCAAAACGAGCCCGAAGCAGTGGAAAAACGGTACCACCACGCAGAGCTTGTCGTTCTCGGTGAATTTCATGCAGTCGCCGATGGCCATGCCGTTGTTGACGATGTTGTAATGCGTCAGCATAACCCCTTTGGGGAAGCCGGTCGTGCCGCTCGTGTACTGCATATTGGCAACGTCCTGCGGATCAATCGAATCCGAGAGCGCCCGGAATATCTCTTCCGGCACGGCATCCGCCATCCCATAAAGCCCTTTCCAGCCGAACATCCCGGCGGGCGTCTCCCCATCCCCGGCATAAATAACATCCTTCAGGAACGGAAGCATGGGGTTCCCGTATTCGCCGGGCGCGGAATCCCGGAGCGTCGGGCAGAGCTCATTGATGATATCGATATAGCTTGTGCCCTTGAAGCCGTCGATCAGTACCAGCGCTTTGGTGTCGGACTGCCGGAGCAGGTATTCCAGCTCAAATACTTTATATGCCGTATTGACGGTGACGAGAACCGCGCCAATCTTGACGCTTGCAAACAGCGTCATCAGCCAGGCCGGGACGTTGGTCGCCCAGATGGCGATATGATCCCCCTTGCCGAGGCCCATCGCCATAAACCCGCGGGCGATGCGGTCCGTTTCCTCGTCGAATTCCTTCCACGTCCTGCGGTAATCCCGGTCGGTGTATTTAATCATTTCCCGATCCGGGAATTTTTTTGCGTCCTCCGAGAGAAGCTTTCCGATCGTGATGGAAATAAGCTCGTTCATGTCTGCCTCCAAATCGCTGAATTTTTGTT
>CAZLMO010000065.1:0-10559 GCA_964560915.1 uncultured Oscillospiraceae bacterium | reverse complement strand
CGCTCGACAACGACGGTTATGAATCCGTTCAGCTCGGATTCGGCGAAATCACCGAAAAGCACATCAACAAGCCGCTGAAAGGCCACTTTGCCAAAGCGGACGTGGCTGCCAAAAGGTATCTCCGCGAGTTTCGGCTGGAGGATTGCTCCGCCCTTGCCGTCGGCGATATTGTCAAAGCGGACGCCTTCAAGGCTGGCGACAAAGTCGACGTCGCCGGCAAGAGCAAGGGCCACGGATATGCCGGAACCATCAAGCGCTACGGGTTCAGCCGTCTGCGCGAGACGCACGGCACCGGTCCGGTCGGACGCCACGCCGGCTCCATGGGTTCGAGCAGTGATCCGTCCAGAGTCTTCAAGGGCAAAAAGCTCCCGGGTCACATGGGCGTGATCCGCACCACCATCAAGAACCTTGAGATCGTCAAGGTCGACAACGATAACAATCTGATTGCGATCAAGGGGGCCATCCCGGGCCCGAAGGGCACGGTCGTCAGCATCATCAACACCACCAAGATCGTTAAAGCAAAGAACAAAATGATTACCGTCAGCACGAACCCGCAGAAACAGTCCGGACGTTCTACGCGTGGCTGAGAAAGGAGAGAGTTGAATGCCTACTGTTAACGTGTTAAACATGGCCGGCGACGTCGTCGGCAAGGTTGAGCTCTCCGAAACGGTTTTCGGCGTAGAGCCCAACACGGTTGCCATGCACGCCGCGGTTGTCAACTTCCTTGCCAACCGCCGTCAGGGTACCCAGTCCACCAAGACCAGAAGCGAAGTTCGCGGCGGCGGCAGAAAGCCGTGGAGGCAAAAAGGCACCGGCCACGCCCGTCAGGGTTCCATCCGGGCACCGCAGTGGAAACACGGCGGAGTCGCCCTCGGCCCGAAACCGCGCCAGTACCGTTTCGTGCTCAACAAAAAGCTTCGCCGCGTAGCGCTGTTTTCCGCTCTGTCGAGCAAGGTCGCCGAAGGCGAAATCATCGTGCTCGACCAGCTCAAGATGGATGAGATCAAAACCAAATCCATGATCGGCGTGCTCAAGGCCGTCGGCGCGGAGGGCAAGGCCCTTGTGGTCATGCCGGAAGTCAACCTCACCGTGATTAAGAGCGCCAGAAATATCCCGGGCGTCAAGACCACGCTGACCAACACTTTAAATGTATATGACATTTTATATTACGATAAATTCGTAATTGTGAAGGATGCCATTGAGAAGATTGAGGAGGTGTATGCGAAATGACGAAAACCGCTCAGGATATCATCATCGCGCCGGTCATCACCGAAGCTTCCATGGATGCGATTAAGCAAAAAAAATACACATTCCGCGTCCCGAAGAGCGTCAACAAGATTGAGATTGCAAAGGCCGCCGAGGAGCTCTTTGGGGTAAAAGTTGAGAAAGTCAACACCATCAGCGTCCGCGGCCGCAGCAAGAGAATGGGCCTCCACGTAGGCAAAACCCCTGACTGGAAGAAAGCGATCGTCACCCTGAAGGCAGACTCCAAGGGCATCGAATTCTTCGAGAGCATGCTGTAAGGAGGAGGATGAACTGAATGGCAATCAAGTTTTATAAACCGACAACCCCGGGTCGCCGTGGAATGTCCAGCATCGACTATTCCGGTCTGAGCAAAGACGGCCCGGAGCGCAGTCTTCTCGAGCCGCTGAAAAAGCACGCCGGACGCAACAGCTACGGCAGAATCACCGTCCGTCATCACGGCGGCGGCAACAGAACCAAATACCGTGTCGTGGATTTTAAACGCGATAAGTTCGGAATAAACGCCGAAGTGCTCGGCATCGAGTACGACCCGAACCGTTCCGCCCACATCGCGCTGATCCGGTATGAAGACGGCGAAAAGAGCTACATCGTGGCCCCGCACGGCATCAAGACCGGCGACAAAGTTGTCTCCGGGCCGGAATCCGATATCATTCCGGGCAACGCGCTTCCGCTCGTCAACATCCCGGTTGGTACCTTTATCCATAACATTGAGCTTTATCCCGGAAAGGGCGCACAGCTCGCAAGAGCTGCCGGCGTCATAGCGCAGTTGATGGCCAAAGAGGGCAGATATGCCCTGGTCAGGCTTCCTTCCGGCGAGCTGCGTAACATTCCGAACGAATGCTACGCGGTCATCGGCCAGGTGAGCAACATCGACCACTCCAACGTCAACTTCGGAAAAGCCGGCCGACTTCGCCACATGGGCTGGAGACCTACCGTCCGCGGTTCCGTCATGAACCCGAACGACCATCCGCACGGCGGCGGCGAGGGCAAATCCCCGATCGGACATCCCGGCCCGGTTACCCCTTGGGGCAAACCCGCGCTGGGCTACAAGACAAGAAAGAAACATCAGCGTTCCGATAAATTCATCGTGAAACGCCGCAACAGTAAGTGATCGGGAAGGAGGCACACAGGATAAATGAGCAGAAGTATTAAAAAGGGCCCATATGTACAGACCGCGCTCCTCGAAAGAGTCCGCGCGATGAATAAGGCCGGAGAAAAGAGAGTTCTTAAGACCTGGAGCCGCGCGTCCACGATTTTCCCGGATTTCGTGGGGCAAACCTTTGCCGTTCATGACGGGCGCAAGCATGTTCCGGTCTATGTTACCGAAGATATGGTCGGCCACAAGCTCGGCGAATTCGCCCCCACCAGAACTTTCAGGGGCCACGCCGGTTCCAAAAAATCAAACAACGGTAAATAAGGCCGAGAGGAGGATATGAAATGGAAGCAAGGGCTTATTTAAGATATGCCCGCATCTCGCCCCGCAAAGTTCAGATCGTGTTGGATCTGATTAGAAACAAACCGATCGACTACGCGGCGGCAGTGCTGAATCACACCCCCAAGGCGGCCGGTGAGCCGCTTGAAAAGCTCCTCAAATCCGCCGTCGCCAATGGAGAGAACAACCATGGCATGAGCAAGGATAGCATGTATGTCGCTGAATGCTTCGTCACTCCCGGCCCGACGATGAAACGAATTCGACCGATGGACCACGGAAAAGCTTTCCGTATCTTGAAGAGATCTTCGCACATCACCATCGTCCTGAGAGACAAAGACTAATCGGAGGAGGTAAACAATGGGACAGAAAATAAATCCCCACGGTTTCAGAGTGGGCATTATCAAAGATTGGGACTCCCGCTGGTTTGCCAAGGACGCAGTCTTCGGCGATACGCTTGTAGAGGATTACAATCTTCGTAAATTCCTTAAGAAAAAATTATACGCCGCCGGTATCCCAAAGATCGAGATCGAACGCACCGGCGATTCCAAAGTTCGTATCCATATTCACTGCGCCAAACCGGGCATGGTGATCGGACGCCAGGGCTCCGAAATTGAGAAGCTTCGCCAGGAATGCGAAACCATGCTCAACAAGGGCAAACAGGAGAAACTCCAGATCTTCCTCAACATTGTTGAGATCAAGAGCCCGGATAAAAACGCTCAGCTCGTGGCCGAGAACATCGCCGCCCAGCTCGAGCGCAGGATCTCCTTCCGCCGCGCCATGAAGCAGGCCATCGGCCGTGCCATGAAGCTCGGCGCAAAGGGCATCAAAACCCAGTGCTCCGGCCGTCTCGGCGGCGCCGAGATCGCAAGAGTCGAACATTACCACGAGGGCACCATCCCGCTGCAGACCATCCGTGCCGATATCGACTACGGATTCGCCGAGGCTGCCACGACGTACGGCCGTGTCGGAGTCAAGGTCTGGATCTACGGCGGCGACGTCCTTGCCGATGTGAAGAAACAGCCCCGCAGGGAAGGAGGCATACGCTGATGCTGCTCCCGAAAAGAGTAAAATACCGCAAGGTTCAGAGAGGCCGCATGAAGGGCACCGCTCACCGCGGCAATTTTGTATCCAACGGTGAATACGGCCTGATGGCGCTCGAACCCTGCTGGCTCAAAGCCAATCAGATCGAGGCTGCCCGTATCGCCATGACCCGTTACATCAAACGTGGCGGTCAGGTCTGGATCAAAGTCTTCCCGGATAAGCCCGTCACCGCGAAGCCGGCCGAGACCCGAATGGGTTCCGGAAAAGGCGCCGTTGATCATTGGGTTGCCGTCGTCAAACCGGGCAGAGTCATGTTTGAGATCGCCGGTATTCCGGAAGAAACCGCCCGCGAGGCCATGCGTCTCGCAGCATACAAACTCCCGATCAAATGTAAATTTGTGAAAAGGGAAGAGAAGGAGGCTGATGGGAATGAAAGCTGCTGAAGTCCGCGTAATCAACCAGACCGATCTTGAGAAAAAGCTTTCCGATCTTAAGGCCGAGCTTTTCAACTTGAGATTCCAGCATGCCATTAACCAGCTTGAGAACCCGATGCGCCTCAAAGAGGTTAAGAAAGATATCGCCCGCGTGAAAACCATTCTCCGCGAAAACGAGCTTCAGGCAAAACAGTAAGGGAAGGGAGGATAAAGCTGTGAACGAAGAAAGAAACTTCAGAAAAACCAGAGTTGGTATGGTCGTGAGCGACAAGATGGATAAAACCGTCGTCGTCAGGATCTCGGATCGCGTTCAGCACCCCCTTTACAAGAAATTTGTAAATAGATCCGCAAAGTTTAAAGCGCACGACGAAAAGAACGAATGCGGAATCGGCGATCGCGTTGAAATTATGGAGACCCGTCCTCTGTCAAAAGAGAAACACTGGAGAGTTATCCGGATCATTGAAAAAGCGAAATAAGAGCCGGACGGAAAGGAGGAACTGTCTGTGATTCAGATGCAGTCTTATCTGAAGGCGGCCGACAACACGGGAGCGAAAGAGCTTATGTGCATCCGTGTGCTCGGCGGCACCAGAAAAAAATATGCAGGCATCGGCGACGTTGTCGTCGCCAGTGTTAAAAAAGCGGCTCCGGGCGGCATGGTCAAAAAAGGCGAAGTCGTCAAAGCCGTTATTGTCCGCTCGGCCAAAGGTCTCCGCCGTGAGGATGGCAGCTATATTCGTTTCGACGAAAATGCCGCCGTCATCATCCGCGATGACAAAAACCCGCGCGGAACCCGTATCTTTGGACCGGTCGCCCGTGAGCTCCGCGACAAAGATTATCTCAAGATTTTGAGCCTCGCGCCCGAAGTACTCTGATAGGAGGTGCTACGATTGAGTAAAGTACATGTCAAATCCGGCGATAAGGTCGTTATCCTCTCCGGCAGAGATAAAGGCAAAATGGGCAAGGTTATGGAAGTGAGCCCGTCCGAAGGCAAAGTAATCGTGGAGGGCTGCAACATTTCCACCAAGCATGTCAAACCCCGCAAGATGGGCGAAGAAGGCGGATTGGTAAAGGTCGAAAGCGCCATCTATGCCAGCAAAGTTATGCTTGTCTGCCCGAAATGCGGCAAGCCGACCAGAATGGCCCACAAGATCCTTGCCGACGGAAGTAAAAAACGTCTCTGCAAGTCCTGCGGCGAAACTTTTTGAGTAGGGAGGAAAAAACATGGCCAGATTAAAGGAGTTTTACACCAGCGAGGTCGCTCCTGTGCTGATGAAGAAATTCAATTACAAGAGCCCCATGCAGATCCCGAAGTTCGAAAAGATCGTTGTCAACGTGGCTGCCGGAGATGCGAAGGATAACAGCAAAGTGATGGATGCCATCCTTGCCGATCTCTCCACCATCACCGGCCAGAAAGCGGTCATCTGCAAGGCGAAAAAATCCATTGCAAATTTCAAGCTCCGTGAAGGCATGACCGTCGGCGCAAAGGTTACTCTGCGCGGCGAGAGAATGTATGATTTCATGGACCGTCTCTTCAGCATTGCGCTGCCGAGAGTCAGGGACTTCCGCGGGATCGGTACGAACGGCTTCGACGGGCGCGGCGATTACTGCATGGGCCTTAAAGAGCAGCTCATTTTCCCGGAGATCGAATACGACAAGATCGATAAGATCCGCGGTATGGACATCTGCTTCGTGACCACCGCAAAAACCGATGAGGAAGCCCGCGAGCTGCTCACCCTAATGGGCGCGCCGTTTGAAAAGGTGCAGGGATAGGAGGAATTTAAGAAATGGCTAAAACATCCATGAAGGTCAGGCAGAAAAGAGAGCCGAAGTTCTCCACCAGAGCTTATACGCGCTGCAAAATCTGCGGAAGGCCCCATGCCTATCTTAGCAAATATGGTATTTGCCGCATCTGCTTCAGGAACCTGGCCTATAAGGGCGAGATCCCCGGCGTGAGAAAGGCAAGCTGGTAACAAGAGAGAGCAAAGGAGGTTGACGGAATGCATATCACCGATACAGTCGCTGACTTGCTGACCCGAATCAGAAACGCGAACGACGCGAAGCATGAGACGGTCGATGTGCCCGCTTCTAATATGAAGAAAGCCATCTCCCAGATACTCCTGGATGAGGGATACATTAAATCCTTCCAGGTCATCGAGGATGGCAAACAGGGTAACATCCACATCACGCTGAAGTATGGCGAAAATAAAACCCCGGTTATCCAGGGCCTGCGCAGAGTTTCCAAGCCGGGCCTTCGGATTTATACAAACGTTGAGGATATGCCCAAAGTTCTCAGGGGCCTCGGTATTGCCGTCCTGTCCACAAATAGAGGCATCATGACGGATAAACAGGCGAGAAAAGAGAAAGTGGGCGGCGAGGTCCTCGCGTTCATTTGGTAAGAAGGAGGGAAACGAAATGTCTCGTATAGGCAGAAAACCGATTGCTATACCGGCCGGCGTTGACATCCAGATCGACGGCAACACCGTGACGGTAAAGGGTCCAAAAGGCACCCTAACACAGAGCTTTCGGCCTGAAATGACTATCAAGGCCGAAAACGGCGAGATCCTCGTGTCCCGCCCGGATGATTCCAACGAAAACAGGAGCCTGCACGGGCTGACCCGTTCGCTGGTCGCCAACATGGTCACCGGTGTCACCACCGGTTTCGCCAAAGAGCTGGAGATCGCCGGCGTCGGATACAAGGCCTCAAAAGAGGGCGACAAACTGATTATGAGCCTGGGGTATTCCCATCAGGTTCTCATGCCCGCCCCCGAGGGCATCTCAATCGACGTTCCCTCGCTGACCAAGATCGTCGTCAGCGGCACCGACAAACAAAAAGTCGGCCAGTTCGCTGCGGAAATCCGCGAGAAACGTCCACCCGAGCCTTATAAAGGCAAGGGAATCCACTATGTCGGCGAGTATATCATCCGCAAGGAAGGCAAAGCCGGCAAGGGCAAAAAGTAAAGGAGTGAAATGATATGGTGACTAAGCAGGACAAAAACGTCGCTAGGATCAAGAGACACTACCGTGTTCGCAACAAGATCAGCGGCACCCCCGAGCGCCCGCGTCTCAACGTCTTCCGCTCCGCGAAGCATGTCTATGCCCAGATCATCGACGATATAAACGGCGTAACCATAGCTGCCGCTTCCACCGTCGAGAAGAGCTTCGAAAATTATGGCGGAAACAAGGACGCCGCCCATGAGATCGGCAAACTTGTTGCTCAAAGAGCGGTTGAAAAAGGCGTCACTTCCATTGTTTTCGACCGCAGTGGCTACATTTATCACGGCCGTGTCAAAGAGCTGGCAGAAGGAGCCCGCGAAGGCGGACTTCAGTTCTAACAAGGAGGGATACAGTTGGCTTTAATCGACGCTTCCACACTTGATCTTGCAGAGAGAGTAGTGGCCATCAACCGCGTATCCAAGACCGTTAAAGGCGGACGTATTATGAAGTTTGCCGCCCTAGTGGTTGTCGGTGACGGAAACGGCACCGTCGGCTTTGGCCTCGGCAAATCCGCCGAGGTTCCGGATGCGATCCGCAAAGGGATTGAAGACGCGAAGAAAAATCTGCACCACGTTGCGCTCAAAGGGACTACGATTCCCCACGAGGTGATCGGTAAATTCGGCGCCGGCCGTGTTATGATGAGACCAGCTCCGGAGGGCACCGGCGTTATCGCCGGGGGCGCGGTCCGTGCGGTTCTTGAGACCGTCGGCATCCGCGACATTCGTACAAAATGCATCCGTTCCAACAATCCCTGCAACGTTGTTTCTGCAACGATGGATGGCCTGTGCGCGCTTCGTAATATCGAGCAAGTCGCCGCCGCCCGCGGAAAGACCGTTGAAGAGATCCTGGGCTAAGGAGGGAAAACAGATATGGCAATCCTGAAAATCAGGCTGGTCAAGGGCTTTGTCCACAAGCTGAACAATCAGATCGCTGTTGCAGAGTCCCTCGGCCTTCGTAGGATCGGTGACGAGACCATTCAGCCCGACAATGCTGCAACCCGCGGTAAGATCGTGAAAATCAGCCATATGGTCGAGGTTACCGAAGAATAAGGAGGGACAGGTATGAAACTGCATGAACTCGCACCGGCGCCCGGCGCCACATGCGATGTCTTCCGCAAAGGCAGAGGTCACGGTTCCGGCAACGGCAAGACCTCCGGCAAGGGACATAAGGGCCAGAAAGCCCGTTCCGGCGGCTCCATCCGTCCGGGATTCGAGGGCGGCCAGATGCCTCTTCAAAGACAGATCCCGAAACGCGGATTTGTCAACATTTTTAGAACCAGATACGCAACCATTAACGTCAAGGATCTTGAGATCTTCGACGATGGAGCCGAGGTAGACGAGCAGGCCATTGTAGAAATCGGACTGCTGAAGAAAACCCTTGACGGAGTCAAAATCCTCGGTGTAGGCGAGCTGACGAAAAAGCTTACCGTTCAGGTGGCAGCTTTTTCTGCGTCTGCGAAGCAGAAGATCGAGGAGGCTGGCGGAAAGGCCGAGGTGAAGTAAGATGTTTAAAATCTTCCAAAACGCCTGGAAAATCGATGACCTCCGAAAAAAAATTCTCTATACCCTGATAATCATCGTCATTTTCCGCGTTGGCTCCGCAATCCCGGTGCCGTTCCTGGAAACTTCGAGCCTTGCCGCCATGCTCAACGCCAACGCAGGTAACCTGCTCGGCTATTTGAACATGCTCACCGGCGGCGCCCTTTCCCAGGCGACACTGCTTGCACTTTCCATTTCCCCATACATCACCGCTTCCATCGTCATCCAGTTGCTCACGGTCGCGATTCCCGCTCTGGAGCGGCTCGCAAAGGAGGGCGAAGGAGGACAAAAAAAGATCAACAAGATCACCCGCTATTCCACGGTCGGTCTTGCCCTGATCCAGTCCTACGCTTACTATGTGACGCTCAAGAGCTATGACGCCGTCGAGAGCTTCCCGATGAAATGGCAGAACATTCTTGTTATCGTTACGATTCTCTTTATGTTTACCGCCGGCGGCATGCTCTGCATGTGGCTTGGCGAGAGGATCGATGAAAACGGCATCGGAAACGGTGTTTCACTGCTTCTGTTCGCCGGTATCGTCTCCGGTATGCCCAGCCTCGTCAGCACGATGTGGACGTATCTGCAGAAAGCGGTCGGCGGCGAATTCAAATACTGGATCTTTGTTCCGGCCGTGATTGCGATCTTCCTGATCCTCACCGCGTTCATCACCCTGATGGACAGCTCGGAGCGCCGGATTCCGGTTCAGTACGCAAAGAGAGTCGTCGGGAGAAAACAGTACGGCGGCCAGTCCACCTTCCTTCCGGTCAAGGTCAACATGGCAAACGTCCTCCCGATCATCTTCGCGAGTGCGCTGCTTTCCGTTCCCGCGACCGTCGAGGCTTTTGTTAAAGTCAAGGAGGGCGGCTTCTGGGATCACTTCTTCTCCGTTTTCGACACCGGAAGCTGGGGCTACGCGCTGATGTATTTCATTCTGATCATCGCGTTCAGCTACTTCTATGTGGCGATCCAGTATAACCCTATCGAGATGGCCAATCAGCTGCAGAAGAATAATGGAGGCATCCCGGGCATCCGTCCCGGCCGCCCGACCAGCGACTTCATCAGCAGAGTGATCGGCAAGGTGACCTTTATCGGCGCCATGTTCCTCTCGGTTGTCGCGCTGCTGCCGATTTTGCTTGGCGCGCTCTTCGACATGAACATCTCCCTTGGCGGTACGACAATTATCATCGTGGTCGGCGTCGCGCTCGAGACTTCCAGATCGCTGGAATCTCAGATGATGATGCGCCACTACAAAGGATTCCTGGAATAAGCGGTTAGGAGGTTATCAGCATGAATCTTATTCTTCTCGGAGCTCCGGGCGCCGGCAAGGGCACCCAGGCCGAAATTCTGAAAGAAAAGCTCGGGATTCCGACCATCAGCACGGGTAACATCCTCCGCGAAGCTGTCAAAAACGGGACGGAGCTGGGCCTGAAAGCGAAAGCCTATATGGAATCCGGCTCTCTGGTTCCGGATGAGCTGGTCATCTCCCTCATCAAGGAGCGTCTTGCCCAGGACGACTGCAAAAACGGGTTTATCCTGGATGGTTTCCCGCGTACCGTTCCACAGGCGGAGGCCCTCGAGCAGTGCGGCATCCAAATCGACCGCGCCATTGAGATTGCGGTTTCGGATGAGGTGATTCTCGATCGCCTTTCCGGCAGACGCGTCTGCATCCAATGCGGGGCCCCTTACCATATCAAGAACAATCCGCCGCCAGCGGACATGATTTGCCCGAAATGCGGCGGAGAGATCATCACGAGGAAGGACGACCTTCCCGAAACCATCAAGGCTCGTCTCAAGGTCTATCATGTCCAGACCGAGCCACTGAAAGGTTTTTATGAAGAGAGAGGCAAGCTTACAGTT
>CAZLMO010000064.1:7277-10602 GCA_964560915.1 uncultured Oscillospiraceae bacterium | reverse complement strand
CAGTTTGCTTCTGGAGATTCGGGAAGATAACGGGGTAATTTTCAAGATCTCCCCTACTAATATACGGAATGGAGGCTCCTTTAACGAACTTTTTTAAAGTATTTTGTCCCAAAGAAGAGGTCAAAAAAAGAAATAAAAAATAAGGATTTATTTCTGGTTTAGGCACTAAGAAAATATTATTTTCTTTAATCAAAGTTTCAAAATCATCTTGCCATACTACTTTGCTTCCTGTTTTATTTATGGCAATTTTTGCTCCTTCAGACTTTCCTATGGCTAAACTACAAACATCTTTAAGTAGAACTTTACGATACTCAAAATCAATACCTTCAACTTCAAAATCAATTGGTTCGTTAAAAAGATAATCCCATCTATTGCTAACTTTGGCTTCAAAACCGATTGTAAATTTTTCTTGTTTCTCATACTTTAGGTAATCTTCAGTTATTACATCCAAGTCACTTAGATTCTTACTTTTAGCAAAGTATGTTTTACCTTGAGTTCCTTTTTCAATAATTATTAATGATGTTTTAATACCGGTAACTGGAGAAAAAGTATTGTCGGGAAGTGAAATAACCGCTTTTAGTCTGTTGTTTAACAGAACTTTATCTCGGACTAAACTCAAATTTGATTTAAATAAAAACCCCTCCGGAACAAATATAAACACTTTCCCGTCCTCATTTAAGTGACTTAGTGATTCTTCTATTATATTTCTGTCAATCTCTTGATTCCCAAATGGAGGTAAAGAAATTACGGTATCAAATTTTGTTTTAATTTTGAATCCGATTGGAAAATATGGGTATATTGTGTTTTTATTTTGCTTAATATGATTAATTAGTTTTGATATTTCAACTGCCATTAGGTTTGGCTCAATCCCCACGGCTTTTTTAAAATTGGCTATAAATTTACCGGAACCAGAAAAAATGTTTAGTACTTTAGAGTTTGAATCTATTATTTTTCTGGTTATATTTACCAACTCATCAGGGAAATACAATATAGGACTACTTCTTAAGTTCAAATAGGAAAATAAAGTGAAGATTGCGTCTGAAAATTGTTCATCTAGGTAATCCTCTTTTTTGAATATGGCGTATGTTGAACTCCTAAAGTCATCTCCGATTTTTTTAATTGCTTTAAGATGGGTTTCACTAGTTGATTCCGGGAATCTTGCCTGGATGTTTAAAAAATCCATGATCTTGGTATAGTAAGGATTTTCTTTTTTTTGAATCATATTAACTACCTTTTAAATCTTTTTTATTGAATTAATGTTTTACTCCTTGCTATACTTTTTAAAATTTTCAGCCTGTTCAAAAATTTCCTTAAAGACTTCATCTTTAGGTACCGGCGGATAACCATTTTCAGCGAGCACTAAAATTAAACCCACTTTTAATTCTGCCTTTATATCGTCTCTCTGTGCCCAATCTGTATATTTGGCTTTATCGTCAACAACTGCTTTTACTTCTTGTGACAATTTTATTAATTTATCTTCAGGATATTCAAATTTATATTTGTTAGCGATTGACTTTAGGATGTCATAAAATGCTTTTTCTTCAAAATCAATTCCCAAATCAACAAATGAACTTCGTTCTTTTTGCAGATCTCTAAATAAGTTGGAAAATTGCTCTGCTACATCATCTAAAACATGGCTTTGATAAACATCAAAATCTTTTCTTTCGTTGTAGATTTCTATTAGTTTCTTTAGTTTTTTGGAAAAATCTACTCCTTTAATTTTATTTGTTTTTTTGAACTCTTCAATTGCCTTAGCAAGTAATTTTTGTAATAGCTTTATTTTTGTGTTTGGAAGTAAAATTTTATCAATTTTTGCCAAATATTCGTCGCCAAATAAATCAATATTATTTTTAGGATCATTTTTGTCTATCTTAAATATTTCTTCTATACCTTCACTGATAAGTGCCTCATGGATCATTTTCCTCACCTTTTCATTCATTTGGGCTGTGTCCGGAGCTTCACCCTTGGTTAGTTTGTGAATTATTGATTTAATGGCAAAATAAAAATGAATCTGATTTCTTTCTTCGTTTGATATATCTTCACTGGAACAACATAAATCATAGGCGGAACGCAATTTCTTAGCCATTGCCATAAACCTTTTTTCTATTTCATCTGTGAGTTGTGCATATTCAGCGGCATGGTTAAGGCAATCTAGTTTTTGCAGTGGAGTTCCAGTAAAGTATGGGTTTGTATCAAAATTACTAAATAGTTGTCTTAATAAATCAAGTTGGTCTTTTAGAATCACAATAGCTTTTTCTATATCTTCAAAATCATTACCATCCACTTTGCTGTACTTTGCTAAGGCAAAGTTCATATTACTTTTAATGCCTATATAATCAACAACCAGTCCAATTTCCTTGCCTTCATAAACACGATTCACTCGGGAGATAGTTTGAATCAAAGAATGTTGCTGTAACGGCTTGTCTATGTAAATAGCTTCTAGAAATGGGACATCAAAACCAGTGAGCCACATATCTACTACTAGAGCTATCTTGAAATTTGATTTGGCGTTTTTAAACTGACGATCTAGCTCTTTTCTGTACTCTTTTGTTCCAAGCATGTCATATAAAACTTTTTGATCGTCTTTACTTCTGGTCATCACCATTTTAATTTTTTCAATCGGTTTCAGTTCCTTCTTCTCTTCGTCGGTAAGGTCTACACCTTCATCACAGATTCTTAATTCAGCCCAATCGGGACGAAGTATGACAATTTCTTTATACAGATCGTAAGCAATTGAGCGACTGGAAGATACGAACATAACTTTTCCAACTACTCCAGCACCCTCATTAACTCTTGTTTCGTAATGATCCACAAAGTCCCTGGCTAATAGTTTTAGTCGTTTTGGATCACCCAAAATAACTTCCATTTTAGCAACAGCATTTTTACTTTCTTCTATTTGGTACTCATTGGCTCCTTCTACAGCACATTTTTCGTAATACCCCTCTATTTCCTTTAGTTTATCTTCATTTAATAACACCTTAGTAGCTCTACCTTCGTAAACAATTCTTACTGTGATACCGTCTTCAACCGACTCTTTCATAGTATAGGCTTCCACCACTTTCCCAAATACATCTAAGGTACCATCAACTGGAGTTCCTGTGAATCCGACATATGTGGCGTTTGGTAACGAATCGTGTAAGTATTTTGCAAACCCAAATTTACGCTCAACACCTTCTTCAGTAATCTTTAATTTTTGATCAAGATGAATTTGTGAACGATGAGCTTCATCTGAGATACAGATTACATTACTTCTTTTCGTTAGCAACTCAGTACTTTCAGTAAACTTGTGAATAGTGGTAAGAAATACTCCCCCGCTGTTTCTATT